>NZ_JAFYYT010000051.1 GCF_017549005.1 Ruminococcus sp. | reverse complement strand
GCGCAACACTTTTTTTGCCTTTTTTTATTTTTGAGTGAAAAACTTTGTAGATTGTGGGAAAACGGCTCATAAGAACAGCCGCGGCAAACAGTTGATACAGGGACAGGCTGCTGAAGAAATAAAAAGCAGGCGGATACTCCGCAAATGAAGTTTCCGCCTGTCCGCTGTATGCGATATAAAATAATAGAAAGAGAGTGAATTTATTACAAATCAAAAATCAAAAAAGCAAAAAGAACTGTGTGCGAAAATCTTTGAGAAGGTGCAGCTTCTCTGAGACATTTTCATCGTTATTGTTTCTTCTTTAATAGTATATCCGTTTTTTATCCAATCCCGCTTCTGTGTTGTATGCAGTACAGAAAAGCTGTCTGCCGCAGTTTTAAAAGCACACCTCCCGTAATGATTTATCGAGCCCTGTTACGGAACAGGGCTCATATCTCTTACCCGTTCCCAATCCTGTTTTATTATGCAGACAATTGCATTCACACTGTCTCAAGCAGCTTAAAAAGCGTTGTCCCGTCTGCTTTCCGCACATGACCAACCACCATGTCACAGGCTGTGCCGCTTTTGAACAGATGTAAATGCAAAGCTGCATCTACTTATATTAACGCACGGGAAGTTCAAAGTGTAACAATTTTTTTGAAAAAATTTTTATTACCGAGGTAAATGAATTTGTAATATTCCCCTGTCTAACATAACAAATATGAAAAAACAGTGAAGTTGTACATAAATACAGCAAAAAACGGTCAGAAATTTGCTTGTTCTGCATTGCAATTTGTGCGTTTTGATGTTAAAATGTTTTCAGTATGATACTAAATGTTTCATTATAAAGGCGCCGACATGACGGCGCAATGGAATAAGGAGGTTTTTTATGAGCAGAAAACAGGCATTCAATCCATATCTTCCCAGCTGGGAGTACATACCCGACGGCGAACCCTATGTATTCGGAGACCGTGTATACATCTACGGTTCTCACGATTTCTGGAACGGCTATGTATTCTGTATGGGTGACTACGTGTGCTGGTCCGCACCAGTTGACGACCTCGGAAACTGGCGATATGAGGGCGTTATCTACCCCAGAAACGCCGACCCCATGAACAGGGACGGTCATATGTGCCTTTATGCACCTGACGTAACAGTCGGTCCCGACGGAAGGTACTACCTCTATTATGTACTTGACAAGGTGGGGGTTATGTCTGTTGCGGTATGTGATGAGCCTGCGGGAAAGTATGAGTTCTACGGCTATGTTCACTATCCTGACGGTACGCGCCTCGGAGAGAGAGAGGGCGACGAGCCACAGTTCGACCCGGGAGTCATCACCGAGGGAGACAAGACCTATATGTACAGCGGTTTCTGTCCCGGGGGCGACAAGTCCAGAACAGGTTCAAAGGCGGTCACACTTGATAAGGATATGCTGACTGTTATCACTGAGCCGAAGGTCATAGTGCCGGGCAGCTGTTACAGCGCAGGCACTCAGTTCGAGGGACACGCCTTCTTCGAGGCTTCGTCCATACGCAAGGTCAACGGCAAGTATTATTTCATATATTCCTCGGAAGTCATGCACGAGCTCTGCTACGCTGTCAGCGATGAGCCGCTGGGTGGATTTGAATACGGCGAAGTGCTTGTCAGCAACACCGACCTGCATATCGGCACCTACAAGCCTGCGGATATGCCTGCCTGCCGCGGTGCCAACAACCACGGAAGCATAATCGGGATAAACGGTGAGTGGTATGTTTTCTATCACAGACATACCAACGGTACATGGTTCTCCAGGCAGGGCTGTGCGGAGAAGCTCACTCTCAATGCCGACGGCAGTTTCGGTCAGGCTGAGATAACGTCCTGCGGACTCAACGGCGGTCCTCTCAGTGGCAGGGGCGAATACCCTGCTTATATCGCCTGCAATATTTTCGGCAGGAAGCCCGAGGTCTATATCGGCGACCTCAATGCTCCGCGTATAATGCAGGACGGCAGGGACGGTGACGAGGAGACTGGATACATCTATAATATCAAAGACGGAACCAACATAGGCTTCAAGTATTTCGACTGCAAGGGAATTACCAGGGTCAGCATTACTACAAGGGGCTACGGAAACGGCAGCTTTGCCGTAAAGACTGCCTGGGACGGTGAGGAGCTCGGCGAGATAGAGATCGAAAACAGCAACGTATGGAAAAGATACACTGCCGATATCAGGATACCCGACGGTGTGAATGCTGTATGGTTCACCTTCAAGGAAAAAGGCAGCTCGGATCTTTGCTCGCTGTCCCTCGGTTCGTTCGCTCTGGAATGATTCGGACGCAGTAACAAAATGAAAAAATACGTTAAAAAAGCGTTACAAAACGGTTAATTTTTTGGTTTGTCTAACCAAATTTTGCGAAAAATATATGAAAAAGCATGGCTTTTAATCTTTTATTGCCTTTATTACAGATATTTATTGACAAACTGTATATAATATGGTAAAATTTACAAGGACACCAAAAACGGTGCCATACATAATTCGGTACAACCGTAAAATCAGTCGGACGGCATATGGATATGACAATTATGAAGTTATGTATCGTTCGGCACATATTCAGGAGGTAATGGTATGAAAAAAAGAAGAATTTTAGCAACACTTATGACAGCAGCAATGTTCGCTACTACACTTACAGGCTGCGGTGGTAACACAAACGAATCAGGCGGTTCTGCCAACAATAATGCTACAAATGCAGGCAATTCCGCAAAAAAGGACGATGTTCAGGAGATCACATGGATGTTCTGGGACGACCTTGACGCTACCGAGGATCTTATCTCTCTTGGCTACAAGCAGACTATCGAGAGATTCAACAAGGATTATGAGGGCAAGTATCGTGTAAAGCCCATTACCACAAACCTTGAAGAATACTACAACAAGCTCAATGCACTTGTTTCAGCAGGTGAAACACCTGACGTATTTATCGTAAGCCCCGGCCCGCAGCTCACAGACTATGTTGAGCCCGGCGTTGCAGCTCCCCTTGATGAATACCTCAACAAGGACGGCTGGAAGGATACATTCACAAGCGACGCTGTATTCACACAGCAGACATACGACGGAAAGATCTACGCTGTTCCGCTTAACACAGCAGCTGCCTGCTGCTTCTACAATACAGAGATGTTTGAGAAGGCAGGCGCAAAGGTCCCGACAAACTGGGACGAAATGATCACAGCTTGCGACAAGCTCAAGACAGCAGGCTATACTCCTGTAACTATTTCCGCAGGTACTGCATGGTGCCTCTCAATGGTAGCAGGTTACCTCTGTGAGGCAGAGGGCGTTTCACTTCCCAAGCTCGCTGACGGTTCCGCTTCATGGGAAGACGGCAAGCTCGAGAACGTAGGCAACAAGCTCGTTGAGTTCTCCAAGTACTTCCAGAGAACAGCAGCCGGCGATACAAACGACGTTGCTACAGCTAACTTCTACAACGAAGAGGCTGCTATCCTTATCCAGGGTTCATGGGTAATCGGTCAGATCAACGGTTCAAACCCCGAGTTTGAGTCCAAGTGCGGCGTATTCCAGTTCCCGGGCGTTGAAAGGATCATCGCTAAGTCAGACTCACTCTGCATGAGCTCAAGCACAAAGAATCCTGAAGCTGCTGCAGCTCTCATCAAGTACTTCACAGATGACACAGCTCAGAAGTACACAGCTGAAAAAGGCGGTAAGATCCCTGTAACAAAGGTTCAGTATGACGAATCAGTAGCTCCTAAGCAGCTTTCATACGTTATGGACGTATTCAAGGGCGCAAAGGGTACATTCGGCTTCTACAACGAATCAATGCCTACAACTGAGACAGGTGCTCACTTCGACGACACAATGGTTGCTGTATTCCTCGGCGACATGACTCCTGCAGAAGCTGCAAAGGACATGGAGGATTACTACAAGACTAACTGCAGAAAGTAATTTCTGACTCATTACTAAAAATCAATATAGGGGCGCGTACCCTGCGCCCCTATTTGTTTTAATTATTCAAAATCGATTATTTGAAAGGAGTTGATCCAGGATGGATAAAATGCTTAGGGACAAGAAATCCATACTTGTTTTCATGCTTCCCGCTTTCCTTTTGTTCACTCTGGTGCTTTTTATACCGATCGTTCAGTCGGTGTATTATTCATTCTGTGATTACAAGGGCATGACTGCTCCCGTTTTTATCGGACTTGACAATTACAAGAATCTGCTTTCCGATAAAACGTTCGGCATTGCTCTCAAGAACTCAATGTTCTTCCTCGTCTTCTCTTGTGTGTCACAGCTTCTCATAGGTCTTATCTACGCAGCTGTTCTGACAAACATAAACAAGGGGCGAAATCTGTTCAAGAACATAATCTATCTCCCCTGCGTACTTTCTTCGGCAGCCCTTGGTCTGATGTGGATGTTCATATTCAGCCCGAAGCTCGGTATCAACCAGCTCCTTGAAAAAATGGGCGTTGAGGAGCCCCCTCTCTGGCTGATGGATACAAAAGGCTCTATCACCCTTCCTATGTGGGTAATAGCTTTTGTTGCCCTCTGGCAGTATGTAGGTCAGTCAATGATGCTTTATATGGCTCAGATCTCAGGTATAAGCAAGTCTCTTATGGAGGCGAGCTACATCGACGGTTGTACAAAGCCTATGACATTCAGATACATAACGCTCCCGCTGATCAAGCCTATGGTAGCTACAGCTTTATCGCTCAATGCGATCGGCTCGCTGAAGTTCTTTGATCTTATATTCAACATGACAGAAGGCGGACCGAACCACAAAACAGAGGTCCTTGCAACTCACCTCTATCAGCAGGGCTTCAAGTATTTCAAATACGGCTATGCAAGTGCGATAGGTGTAGTACTGCTTGTACTCTGTCTGCTGGTAACGCTGTTTATCAATAAGGTCGTAAAGACCGAACAGTACGAGATGTAAGGAGGCACAGACAATGAGTTATTCAAAACCATTAACAGCTGATCTGGACTCTGCCTCCACGAAAAAGCTCTCACCGGTACAGATAGCGATATATGTATTTCTGGTGCTGATATCAATTACTTACATCTTCCCTCTGCTGTGGGTGCTGAATGTATCGTTCAAGACCAATAAGGAGATATTTACCGCTCCTTTTGCGCTCCCCGAGCACATAACATTCGATAACTTTTCCTTTGCATGGACAGCAGGAAAGCTTGGCATAGCTACGCTAAACTCATTCATCGTGTGCGTTACCGCTCTGATACTCAGCGCTATCATCGGCTCTATGGCTGCGTTCGGCATTGCCCGTATGCGCTGGAAGGGCGCAAAGCTTGCTATGACCTATTTCCTGACAGGTATGATGATACCGATCCACTGCGTACTTATCCCTCTTTTCACAAGATTTGCAAAGATGGGCCTTTCAAATTCCCTTTTAGGACTTATACTTCCTTATCTTACTTTCTCGCTTCCGATAACTATATTCATCATGACAGGTTTCTTCAAGGGCATTCCGAATGAACTTATCGAATGCGCCTGCATAGAGGGCGCGAATATCTTCCAGATATTCTTCAAAATATGTCTGCCGCTGAGCAGAACAGGTCTTTTTGTAACCGGACTTATGACTTTCGTCGGCAACTGGAACGAGCTCCTTCTTGCTATGGTATTCATCTCTGATGACGCCAAGAAGACACTGCCCGTATCGCTGTCAAAGTTCGTCGGACCTTATAATACGAACTATTCGCAGATGTTTGCGGCAATTATAATCGCGATCATTCCTACTATAATAGTTTACTGTGCATTCTCCAACAAGATCGTTGACGGTCTGACTGCAGGTGCTGTAAAGGGCTGATATTTTAAACAGGTGACGCCATATTTGTTATGGTGAGACCGGATATAATTTTATAAATACGATCTGGAGTTTAAGCAATGAAAGCAAAAATAACTATCAATGCCTCGGATATTATAGGTGATATCGATCCGAGGATATACGGCTCCTTTATCGAGCATCTCGGACGCGCGGTCTACGGCGGTATCTATGAGCCGTCGCATGAAAGCGCTGACGATATGGGCTTCCGCAGGGACGTAATGGAGCTTGTAAAGACGCTGAAGGTACCTGTTGTGCGTTACCCCGGCGGAAATTTCGTGTCAGGCTACAACTGGGAGGACGGTATAGGCGACAGGTCAAAGCGTCCGCGAAAGCTGGAACTTGCCTGGAGCAGCATCGAGACCAATGAAGTCGGCATTGACGAGTTTCAGGAATGGGCAAAGCGTGCAGGCGCTGAAATAATGATGGCGGTCAATCTCGGTACGCGTGGTGCGGACGAGGCGCGGAATCTCGTTGAGTACTGCAACCTCGACACAGATACATATTACGCTGATCTGCGCCGGAAAAACGGCTTTGACAAACCCTTCGGCATAAAGCTGTGGTGCCTGGGAAACGAGATGGACGGAAACTGGCAGATAGGTCACAAGACCCCACAGGAATATGCACGTATCGCCTGTGAGACCGCAAAGCTGATGAAGCTGACCGATCCTTCCATCGAGCTTGTTGCCTGCGGCAGCTCGGCTCCGACCATGCCTACCTTCGGCGAATGGGAAAGAACGGTGCTTCGCGAGTGCTACGACCATGTGGACTACCTTTCCATGCACAGCTACTATGGTAACCCTGACAATGACACCGCAGATTTCCTTGCGTCGTCAATGGATATGGAGCAGTTTATCATAGATACTGCAAAGATATGCGATGAGATAAAAGCGGAGAAGAAGTCCGATAAGGATATTATGCTTTCCTTTGACGAGTGGAACATCTGGTTCCACAGCATGGAACAGGATAAGCATATGGAGCCCTGGCAGATCGCTCCGCCGCTTTTAGAGGACATCTTTAACGTTGAGGACGCGCTTGTTGTAGGCTGTCTGCTTATCACGCTCCTGCGTCACTGTGACAGGGTCAAGGTCGCTTGCCTTGCACAGCTTGTCAATGTAATCGCACCGATCATGACCGAGACAGGCGGAAGATTATGGGTGCAGACCATTTATTACCCGTTTCTTCACTGTTCAGTCAACGGAAGAGGAAAGGTACTGCGTACTGCTTGCGAATGCGGCAGCTATGATACAAAAAAGCACAGCAATGTGCCGTATATAGACTGTATCACTGTAGAGAACGGCAGTGATGTCGCTCTGTTTGCAGTCAACCGCTCGGCTGATGAGAGCTGTGAGCTTGAACTCAACGGATTTGAGGGGTACAATATCGTATCTCATACAGTTCTGACAGACGATGATATGAAACGCTGCAACAGTGCAGATGAGCCCGATGCGGTCTCACCTGTGCAGCAGGAAGTAAGCGGCGGGGTCAGTCTCCCTCCGCGCTCATGGAATATGATAAAATTTACTGCTAAGTAAAAAAAACCGCAGAGCGAAAGCTCTGCGGTTTTTTTCATAAATAGTGAAAAGATAATAAATGCCGGATAGTTTTTTTAAAACTGTTCCCGTTTTGATTTTATACAACTTGTTCTCCGCTGTGCAGAGCGATGAGTTTTTCGCCCATTATTTCTTTCATCAGCTCAAAGGCAGGTTCGCCCGTGCAGTGTCCGCTGTAAAAAACAGTGTTCAGCTTTGTCAGCTCCCGAGCCGTCTGAACTATGACAGCCTTTTCGGCTTCGGTGTGCTCGCCCTCGCGCTTCATCATGTGGAATCCGCTGAGAACGTAATCGGGTTCGCTGCCGAAAAGCTCCCTGTAACGGTCAAGGATATTGAGTATACCGTTGTGAGCGCAGCCCGACAGCAGCCAGTGCTTGCCGTTCTGCGTGATGACAAGGCACTGCTCATGACAAAAATCGTCCTCGCCTTTTTCGCCGTTACGAATGCAGGACAGCTTCCTGTTGCCCTGGGGATAGCACCTTCTGCCTGTAACTCCGCTGAACAGGAACAGCTCGTCGTCAAGCCGCACATCGCCGTCTATTAGCCGAACATTCGGCAGCTTCAGAATATCCGTGTCAATCCCGATGTAGCGTTCACCGTTGTAGTGGGGTTCTGCCGCGGAACTCTGCATGATTATCCCTGCGTTGGGATTTAAACCTGCAAAGGGCAGGATACCACCCGAGTGGTCGTAGTGACCGTGGCTGAGTATAACTGTATCAACAGCGGTCAGGTCAACGCCGAGGGCTTCCGCGTTCTTCACGACTGCGTCTGTCTGTCCCGTATCGAGGAGCAGCCTGTGCTTTTCAGTCTCGATATAGATACTCAGACCGTGCTCGGCGATACAGCTTTCGTTTGCGGAAGTATTCTCGACAAGGGTGATTATTTTCATCAGTGATTACCGCAGGAGTGACTGCCGCAGCCGTGGTCTCCGCAGGAATGACCTTCGCCGTGTTCGTGGTGGTGGTCACAGGTAGGATTCGAGATCTGTGCAAGATCGTTCGCAAGGAAAGCGGCAACAGCTTCATCAGCGCTGCCTGTATTGCCGCCGTAGAGAGCGATACCGGCCTCCTGCATAGCCATCTGAGCGCCTCCGCCGATACCTCCGCAGATAAGTACGTCAGCCTGCGCGTTCCTGAGGAAACCTGCAAGAGCGCCGTGACCTGCGCCGTTTGTGCCTACGACCTGTTCGTTTATTATCTTTCCGTCGGCGATATCGTAGAGCTTGAACTGCTCTGTTCTGCCGAAATGCTGGAATATCTGTCCGTTTTCATAGGTAACTGCAATTCTCATAATTTTGCTTCCTTTCTGAATTATCTCCTCCGAGATAGTGTTGTCAAGTGTGTAATTTCCGCCCGAAATGACAATGCGTCTGCCCTCCACCAGTGCAGCGGAGAGTTTCTTTCTTGCGCTGTCGTAAATCGCCGTGACGGTAGTCCTTGCGACTTTCATCTCAGCGGCGCATTGCTCCTGAGTTTTTTCCTGATAGTCTATCAGACGTATGGTCTCAAATTCGTCAAGGGACATTGTTACCGTATCGTTTGCGGTATCCTGATCGGGCGCAAAGCTCCAGTAATCGGGGTAACAGCATATACGGCGGGACTTCTGAGGTCTTGGCATAGGCACATCTCCTTTCTGACTTATGTCGATTATATCACTGTTTTTGACTTATGTCAAGTACTGAATATTACCTCAAAGCAGAAACGGGAACAGCTCCAAAAGCCGTTCCCGATTTTCGTTTATTTGGATATGAGCTTGATGAATTTTCTGTCGTTCATCTGCTCGTTGGTAAGGTATTCGCCGTTGTAAAACAGCGCATAAGTGGTTATGGGAGTAGGAGTATTCTGCGCGTCTTCCTTAGTTCCGATGTGGACAGCCTTGAACGGCACGCCGAGTTCCTTTGCGGTCTGCTCCAGTATGGGAACGTACTTCGCATTAAAGGGACACTGGCTCGTGTAATAGAGGACGTAGCCCTGTTCGTCAGTATGCGGGTGCTTGGCGCAGTCCCTGAACCTCGGCTGCTCTGTATCGTCGTAGAAAGGCAGATACCACAGCTGTATGCCGTTATCAGCCTCGTCACAGACAGAAAATCCCTTGTATTTCAGAAACTTCGGCTCTGCGAGGAAGGGCTTCTTCTTTGCGGACGACAGGATACAAAGTCCCTTTTTGCCCTGGGCTTTGCTGTCCTCGATACAGGCGTTCAGCAGGTCGTTTGAATAGCCGTGTCCCTTGAAGGAGCCCGATACCCACAGGCAGTCGATGTACATATAGCCCTCGGCAACTATCGGGTTCCACGCATTTTCGGCAGGTATATACTCGATGAAGCACTTGCCGCGCTCGGTGCTTTTCAGGAACACAAGACCGTCGTCAAAGCGCTCCGAGAGCCACGCTTTCTTGGACGAGACCTGTATATCACTATTGCTGGAAATAGCGCAGCAGATATGTTCGCTTTCGATGTTTTCCTTTGTAACTCTGATGTATTCCATGACGTTCTCCTTCCGGGCTCAGTGCGAGAATTGCCGCCTGACGAAATATGTTTTTCAAATTATAGCACATATCAGCAGGAATATCAAGCAACATTCCGTTGCTCACAAAAAACTGCCGCAGGCTATGCGGCAGTCAGATGTTTATTCATCAACGACAGGTATCCATATCTGACTCTTGTAGTCAGGGGACGTCATATCGCCGTCGGGATAAGCCTCAATGTCCATTTCGTATGTGGGAGTGTAGTCCGAGGTGGGGAAGAACTCTGTACAAAGCTCGTGCCAGAGCTGCTGTATAGCTTCGGGCATAGGACCTGTACACTCGGCAACTACCCACTTCCTCGCAGGGATAGTGTTCACACGGAAGCCCTCGGGAGCAATTGTATCGGGAGCGCACTCCACAGCGATACCGTAGTCGAAGGTCTCGGCGTTTGTGTGACCGTTGCCGTAGCAGGTACCGTAGATATAAGTGCGGTCTGCTGCGTGTTCAAGCAGAGTATTGATAGTGCCGTCGGAGTGGGCTCTGCCCCAGAATCCGGGGACAGAATTCAGGTTCTGTTCGCCGATGACCGTGTGCTGCTCCACCTTTTCCAGCACAGTGAATGCGTCCTTTTTTACGATGTTATAATTCATAGAATTACCGCCTTTCAAAATGATCTGCACCTTGAAACGGGAAAATGAACGAAGTCTGCCGCCCTCGCGTTTAGCCTCCGTAGGCGTTATGCCGTGGAAGCGTGTGAACGCTCGGGTAAAGCTCTCGGGAGATTCGTAACCGTATTTCAGAGCCGTGTCAATGACCTTGACGTTGGGCTTTTTCAGCTCACTGCCGGCAAGTGTGAGCCGCCTGTTACGGATATATTCGCCTACGGTGATATCGCACAGTATCCCGAATATCTTCTGGAAATAGTACGGTGAGCACGCCGCCTGTCTGGCGATATCGGCGAGGTCGAGCTCGTCGGTGATGTGTTCCTCGATGTAGTCGATTGCTTTCTGTATCCCTGTTGCTAAGTTCATTCGTTTTCCCTCCTTTAGTGTAACTCTATTATAACATCGCAAGTGTGAGGTGTCCTGATATTTTGTGGCTTGTTGTGTCAGGAATTATAGCTCATTTTTTGTTTTTTACCATATGCATTAGAAGGTCCTGCATTTTTGTAGATGAAGAGCTTTTCGCGTCCGATATGCTTATTATTTCCTTTAGAATATCTCGGAAATCATTTTGCTAATTTAAATCACCATGGTCAAAAACAAAGAAAGAGTTTTTGATTTTGATAAACATATCAATTCACCATTGCCGAAAATCTCTCCGATAACTATTAAATCAGGAGAACCGTCTAACGCGTTATATTTATAATCGTCAGGTTTAAAAGCAGTTTCGAGAACGGAATGTACAAACAAATGAAGTTCGTGGACATAATTCTTTGTAGCTTCTGCTTTCATAAATTCCGAATACGCATTGTTCAACGCTTTTGGAATTATCATACTTGACGGAGAGATTTTTGAACATCTGCTTGCCCTTTTCAGTATCGCGGTGATCGAACAACCTGATACGGTATGAAGTTATCTTACAGTTTTTTGTGACAGAGACCGTTGGAAATCCTGTGCCTTTATTGTATCACAGCTCCGAAAATAATTCAACTTGTGTCAGATGTAGGACGAAATGTATTGACAATGTAATTGTATAGTGATATAATTCTTTTATTAAAGTTATTATATACTAACTGATTAAAAACTGTAAGGCATAAAAAAGAAGGAGTGATCACTATCCGGAATGCTCCGGATACGGTTATCGTGAATGTGGGAGCGGGATTTGAAAGAGTAGACAACGGAAAAATACTGAAGAGCGAAAAACACCACGATACCGTAAAAAATACCAGTGCACATTTCATGTCAGGTACTGATTCGGGACAGGAGATCGCTGACCTGACAGATGGAATAGAGTTTGTAGAGGAGCACAGCTTCAACGAAGAAATGAAAAAATACAGTATCCGCGGAAAGATATTTGTGCTTCTGCTGCCTAAAATGAATGACCGCTGGGCAACGTTCATGTTATAACAAGGTTGTAAACCATAAAAAACTCAAAGCATAAACCAGTTTATTTGTATAGTATAACAAATTTTATTCTGTTGTATTGACATTATAGGGGCTCTGTGATAATATATACAACGGCGCGAATACAGCAAGGAGCGATAATAAGCTCTTTGCTTATTATTTGATACAATTGTTAGCTTAATATAACAAAAGGAGGATATTAAATGAAACGATTACTAACTTTATCAGCAGTTATTGCAATGGCAGTATCACTGTGTGCCTGCGGCTCAAAGAAAAACAGCACGTCAAATTTAGAATCAAATGATTCTGCGGCTGTTTCCCAAAAGCTTTCACCTGCTGATCAGCTTCTTGAAGATGTAAAGGGAACTTATGACGAGCTGTTCACTGTTATCTGTGATCCGAAATACGATCAGGTATGGCTCGATAACTGCGAAAAATTTGTAGGCAAGGATATGGCTGAGAGTACAGCTGAAATGCTGAAGAATTCATGCACTGGTACATATCAACCAGATGAAAACACTTTTATAAAATTATACGAAAATACGTTAAATTTCCCCTGCACCAATAACGCAGCCTAAATATTCAGAGCTGCGTTATTTTTTTCTTTCTGGTTCATGCATATAAAAATGCACAGAGATTTTTATTTTTAAGCGTTCCTTTAATGATATATAGTCTCACTGCGAAAAGAAGTTTTAATTAATTTACTAAAATAATTTTACGAATATAATATTATATATCTAATGTTAAATAATCCATAAAAAACAGTTTGTATTTTAAAAATATCTATTAATAATATTGAAAGCAATAAAACATATTGACTTTGCTTTTCTTATACAATATACTAATAATGTATCAGCAATATAACATTATATAGAGAAGAAAGGAGGTATTATATGGGTAATTCTTTCACATCTACGCACATCTATGACAATGAATGCTTATCAAAAGAGCAATTCATAAAAAAATTCTGCGAGAAAATGTATGAAGATGGCTATGTAATCTGTGACAACAATGAAAGCGAGCTCTCATATATTTTAAAGTTTGCAGTTAATTGCAAATGGGTAACTATAGCTTCAGAAGCTTATGAACAAGGAAACGCTCTATCTCACAAAGATGCAGGCAGGATATCAAAAATGCTTGAGACAATCTGTGTTAACACAGTTGTTATCGATAACGACTGTGCTATCATAGAATTATACAATAAGAATGGTAAAAAAGCTGATACATTAACTATTGGTCGAGCTGATGATTATTTCGGAGATGATATACCGCAGCCGTCTGAAAATATATGGAAGCCTTTTTTATGCAATAATAGCACCTGGGAGCTGTTTAACGAGGTCAGAAACGGTGACTATGTGTTTGTAGAAGAAGGTTTATCAAAATTCGCGCCTGTTATCGGTATGGATGCCTGTAATATTACATTTGCGGCAGAAGATGCTGATGAGAGTGATAAAAATGTTGTCTTTCTTGATTTCAAAAAAGACAGATCGACTATAACAGTGTCTCAGGGTGAAAAAGCTACTGAAAAAGCGCTTTCTCTAAATGAAGCGTTTAAAAAGATTTATGGTGCAGAACTTGAGCCGATGGGGTTCGTTTATGCTAAAACTCAGAATCCTTGTTTCCTTAGAGCAGTCAATGATGATATAGTTCATATCATATGTCTTGCAGACAACGGTTCATCGTTAAGTATCCTTTCAGGTGCATTTACGCTTTACAGAAAGTGTATTGACCTGAACGATCATAAAACAGACAATTGGTGGCTTAGAAATACTGCTGATTTCTATGTTGCAGCCAATCCTCATGAATTTGATAATAATTATCGAAGTCAAATCATAACTTTTCAATTTGAAAAAGCCAAGTATTTATCGGTGTATTCTGCAGTTGAAGGTTCCTTGATTGAAGTAAAAAAATGGGTGCTTAAAGTGCTTGACAGTGTAAGCAGCTTGAAGGAATTTGTATATTATCAGAAGCTTGTTAATATTCCTCAGGAATACTTTGCTGTATGCGATAAAATCAGACCAGAAAGCATTGCTTCGTGTAGCGATGCTGCTATGGTTTTTGCACTGGAAGATCCCTTCTTTGTTCCAAAATATGTCAAGGAACAAACTTTATCATATGCAAAATACGCTTTAGAAAAAAATATTGATAACTTCACAGAGGAAAGATATGACGCTTTGGTTCAACGTGTCGAAAATAAGTATGATAAGGCATACGAGCTCATCTCTTATGTTATTAATAATCATAATTTTTATGAACAGACCTTGCAGGAACTGGAGCGAAGGAAAGCAGAAAACCGTAAAGTACTAAAAAAATATGGAATAAATTTTAAAAAAAAGGAACTGTGAAAATGAAAAGATTATTAAAACGCATATTATGCATTACTTTGATATGTGGATTATTATTTCCTTATATCCCTGTAAAAAATGTAAATGCAATAATCCTTGATCGGCCATATACCATCAGAATACAAACAGACCCGTTTCTTCATTCTTCATTCAACAGCTTTATACCTGAAATCAATGAAGAGTTATTAGAAGAAACTGTTGCCGACATGACCTATATTAATCAATACAATAAATGGGATAAGCTCGTTAACTATGACAAATTGTCATATGGAGAGATTCATAGAAGAGTGCAGGATCATATCGCTGGTCTTAAGTCTGTACAGCT
Source organism: Ruminococcus sp. (assembly GCF_017549005.1). Taxonomy (GTDB): domain Bacteria; phylum Bacillota; class Clostridia; order Oscillospirales; family Ruminococcaceae; genus Ruminococcus. The sequence continues at coordinate 4,204 of NZ_JAFYYT010000051.1, read as the reverse complement.
GGAGAAGCCTTTGGAATTCGATTTAGATTCTGATAATCCCAAATTAAAAGATTATCCTGACTTAAAGAAGAAAAAAGAAGGCGATAAAGGAACTACTGGAAGAGCAGATGTGGCCTATTACAATGGTTTGAGTGATATAAATGACCTTTGGGAGGTAAAACCATATTCATACAGATCCAACCCTAATAAGGTTCTCGGAGAAAAACAAATAAAAAAGTACGTTGATCTTAGCAAGCCTTTAGGGGAGTATGCTTTAGGTGAAAAGGATAACCCTGGTTACATTAATACTGTTCCCAAAACTGAACCATTTACTTTTAATTTGGAACTCTTTTGTGCCAATGCTGAATTTACATGGATTGAAGAGGTAACATACCATATCTCATACGAGGTCAATAATAATTCATTGATTGTATATTATTTTGAAAGAACGCATGAAGATCATATTATAGGTCCTGGTTTAGGTACGGCATATGCCACAAAAAAAGCAATCGACGCTTTACGAAAGCTTCTTGAAAAATATAAGGATGATATAAATCTTCAGCCTGGTTTTGAACCTGTATTTCAGCCTGCAGTCGTTCCCGGACTCAGTCCGCAATTTTCTCTCAATCCCGACATGAGTCCATCAACAAATCCTGGCACTAATCCTGGAGAAAATCCTGCTTCAACTTCAATTCCACTGACGACAGCTCTTCCTGAAAGTACGACAAAAACAGTAACTACTGTTGTTGATCCAGCCGATTTCGTTTTGCTGCCAATGGAAGCAGTGATTTTTGTATATACAATGGCTCCTTTAACTGCAGCAACCTTAAATAAATTAAAGCATTGCTCATTAAGAACACTTGTGCCCAAGCTTACTGCAGCAGGTATCGCGTGCGGCGTAATTATGGGTTCGGCAACAACTGTTTATGCGGCAGACGGGGAGTGTTATAAGATTCCTGTAGATGACAAGACTTCAAAAGCAATTGAAGAATATGAAGATGGATTATTGATTCTCGAATCACTTGACATTACTATGGATGAAGATCCTGAAGCAATGGACGAAGATGAAATTGAAGAAAAAATTAAGAAAAAAGAAGATGAATACAATAAAGCCAAAAAGCAGACTCCTCCACGTGATCCGCTTATAATTCACTTTAGTAATGAAGAGAAAATCGTACTTACAAATCTTGATAACGGTGTAAACTTCGACCTTGATAACAATGGATTTGAAGAAACAACAGCATGGATAGGTACAGAAGAAGGTTTCCTCGCTTATGATATTAATGGAAACAAAATCATTGATAACGGTGGTGAGCTCTTCGGCGATAAATTCATGATGTCAAACGGTAAGATTTCATCAAACGGATTTGAAGCCCTTGCAAGTTTGAATGAAAATGATGACCTTGTTATCAACAAAGACGATATGGCATTCTCTAAGCTCAGCGTCTGGTTTGATTACAATCACAACGGTAAAACTGACAAGAATGAGATGAAAACTCTTGAAGATCTCAGTATAATAAACATAGGATTTGTCCCTGAAAGTGATGGCACTGTTCACATTGATTCAAATGTCCTTGAAGCAGAATCCGCATTAGTAACATTCAGTGATAATACTACAAAGAAAATAAGCGAATTTTGGTTTCCAGTTGATACAGTAAATACAACTCACGAAGGTGTTGCAACTGTAGGAAATGTTCCTAACTTTGAACATGAACTTGAAAATGATCAAGACGGACGCCTTACTTCATTATTTAATGCTTTCAGAGCCGAAACTAATATCGGTAAAAAGCGTTATTATCTGAAACATATTCTTTATCATTTAACAGGTGCTGACGGTATAGCTCCAAGCAGCCGCGGAGGCAATATTGATGCACGTGATCTGTATGTAATAGAACAGTTCATGGGAACTGATTTTGAAGGCGTTGGTGGAACGAATCCTAATTCTGTTGCTGCAGAAACATTAAAAAACATCTATGCTTCAATAGAGGATTTATATTATAATTATGTAAATTTCCGTACAGAATTCAGTGATCTTCGTTTGTTTACATATGTTATGACTAATGAAGACGGAAAAAAATATGTAAAATACGAAAAAGTCGACGAATTTATTGAAATTGGTATGATGACTAACCAGGATATAGATGTAACTGTATATGATTACGGAATGTACCTTATCTATCTTGACGACAAGAATGGTACAAATTCTTTCGATGAGTTCAAAGAAAAATACAGTGCAGTATCGGAGCATTTTTCGGATATACTGAATCTTATTGATAATTCGAGAACTGTAATCGGAACTTACGGTGATGAAACTATCAATGGCTCCTCATATAATGATATAATATTTGGTGATCTGGGTGACGATGTAATAAAAGGCGGTAATTCAAATGACCTCATTTATGGTGGAGACGGAGCAGATATACTATCCGGAGGGGCTGGTAACGACACATATTATTTCGGCTTTAATCACGGAAATGATATCATAAACGATACAGAAGGCAATAATAAGATCATATTTACTGATGATTTTAGTGTCGATGATTACACTTCTTCTGTTTCAGTAAATGGAAGCTTTATTCTCACAAATGAATACACAGGTGATACAATTACATTAAATGATTTTATATCTCATCCGTTCAATTATGAGTTTATGTCTTATAATAATGTTCAGACTATAGGCGGCGGAGACGCAAGAGAAGTTATTGATGGCACAGAAGGCGACGATGAGCTTGACGCAAGTGACGGTTTCAACATTTTCTACGGTAGAGATGGAAAAGATACTATCTATGGCGGAGAAAACATCGACTTTATGTATGGTGGCAACGATGATGATATTCTTCTTGGCAGAAACGGAACAAATATAATGTTCGGTGAGGACGGAAATGATACCATTGAAGATGGAGAGCATTCAAGCTATCTTAACGGTGGAACCGGGAATGATATATTAAAGGGCGCTGGCGGAAATGATGTTCTCGACGGCGGTTCAGGCGATGATTTCCTTAACGGTGAACGCGGCGACGATACATATATATTTGCGAAAGGCTATGACACTGATACCATCGCAGCTTCAGTAGGACATGATACTATTGTTATTCATGATTATCGAGTAAGTGACATGAATAATATTCGTGAAGCTAACAGAGATCTTACAATTAACTTTGGTAAGGATACCGGTGACAAAATAATCATAATCAATTTCTTCGGAAGTGTAGATGGACGTTCATTCAGCTTTGTATTTGATGACGGAACTGTTCTTGAAGGAGAAGATATAACTGCCAAAACAGCCCCTATATATGGAACAGACGGTAACGAAACGATCAATGGTACTTCTGAAGGCGATACAATCGACAGTGGTGCAGGCGATGATTACCTTTGCGGTTGCGATGGCGAAGATACATATATCTTCGGAAAAGGTTATGGCAATGATATTATCAGTGAATGGGGCAGTGATCACAGCTTTGTTGAATTTAAGGATATTAAATCTGATGAAATTACAATTTCAGTTGATAGTTCACAGTCATTAGTAATTATTATAAATGATACTGAAGATTCAATTAAGTTTGGTAGCTGGTCATGGTCATCTTCTACGTACACACTGATATTTGCAGATAGAGCAGAAGGATATGTTGACAGGGATACAAATGAGCTTGTTCTTACAAAGGAACCTGATTCTGTTGAAGAAGATATAGCTGAAAGTGGTGCTGATGGTTCAAAAGTTTCTGACAATTCTGTTGAAGAAACAGATGTTACAGAACAGGAAATTGATGAGGCAGCATAATTAAATAAGCAATCCGCAGGTATTAATTGATAGTACCTGCGGATTTTTTATAAATGTAATTTTAGATTGTTTAAATATCAGCGGTTTTATACCGGAAATACTAAGCAGCACTTTTTTCGAGTCACAGAGCGCACATACCACATCAGTGGTATATAAGTGCGCCCTTAGGTCAGGGAAAAGAAAAAAGTTGCAAAGGAAAAAGGAAATTTAGCAGTGACTATTGCTACGAGGATTCTTAACAATGCATAGAGTCTATGAAGAAAGAAATGCTCGTTTTTATTATCGAAGCAGCACTATCGCACATACAAAAAAGAGACCCGAAGGTTAATGTCATTAAGCTAATCGAATAATGAAAAGGAATCAGGAGTATGTTTGAAAATAAACGAGCATACTCCTGATAGTATTTATTAAAAAAAGGCAGCACGAAAAGACAGATCAGAGATCTGC
>NZ_JAFYYT010000050.1 GCF_017549005.1 Ruminococcus sp. | reverse complement strand
GAAAAGCCCTGCGACACAGAGCGAATCAAACAGCTCGTGCTTGACGGCGTGCAGAAAAAGCGCCCGATAAGGCGTATAAAACCAAAATATTTCATAATCTGCACAGCCGCTGTTCTGACGGCGGTATCAGGTCTGACCGTCGCCGCGGCAACTGACGGATTCGGTCACTTCAGAAGCATTCTCCACAGGACTGAGCCAAACGCTAATATCTCCGAGGAACTTCCTCTCATGAACGACAGCGAAGTCAGCGGCATGGAACAGAACATTTCCGAAAGCCGTATAGTATTCACAGGCAGCGACAGTATGACAGTCTCGACGGCTGGTATGTACTATGACAACAACACTCTCATGCTGTCTTTGGAAATGAAGCTGAATGATGATATTTCCGTTCCCGATAACGCACTGGCTGTTCCGTATTTTACAAAGATAAAGGACGGCGTGCGCACGGAACTTACGAATCAGAGCGGGCTTGCAAATACGGCACGCCTGACAAAGGGCGACGCTCCCAGCACCTACTATGTGACGTTCTATCTCACAGAAAAGGGGCTTTCCGACAGCAAGATCGGCATCACTCTCATAAACATCATCACGACCGATGACGCTTCGGATATCTACAGCGCGCTTATCGCCGAGCAGGAGAGCTGGCGCAATGCCTTCGACCTCGACTCCCACACTGTCGAGGAGTGGAAGCAGTACTGGAAGGACAACGACTTCGACAAGCGCACGCACGACTTTGTTGACGCGCGGCTTGTGGAGTGCAGCAGCATCGTGGCGGGCAAGTGGTCGGCTGAATTAGACATCTCCGACATTGACGGAGCGGCAACATTCAGCAAGGACGGCTTCACAGTGACCGCAGATACGCTTTCGCTCACGCTCGACATTGAGCAGAATCTCCCCGATACTGTTTTCGCCGTGCCCATAGTCACGATGAAGGACGGCACAGTTATATTCGACGGAGGCACGAGCGAGGAGAACTGGCTGGCACAAACGGGCGTGATAAGCCCGGATGAGAATTGCATGCGTTACGCCCACAGGTTCTCGAACGTTTTCAGTTACAGCGAGCCGCATAAAGTCAGCAGTATCGCCGAAATCAGCGTGTACGTCTTTGAAAGCGGCAGCGACGGACTTACCGCAAACCGTCACATGATCTACGAAGCGGAGGCGACATCATGAAGAAGACAGCTATTTTTCTCTCGCTTGCAATGCTCGCGTGCTCTGTATCGTGCAGCGAAAACAAGACCGAACTGTCAGTAGCTCCGGACAGTTCTTCTCAGTCCTCGCAAAGCACGTCAGATGGTGAAAAAACACATATCACTATCGCGCTCGCTGAGTCTTATGATACGTGGGTAGGCTGGCAGCACGCGTGGGAAGAAATAGAAAAACTCAACGCGGGAGACGGTCCGTATTACGTCGAGGTGATACACTACGAATTTGACGAGGACGACCACTATGGCGATTCATCGGTCAGCAGGCTCTCTATGGATATCCTCGCAGGCAAGGCTCCCGACGTCATATCCGCGTCGCCGTTCCAGCTTGATAAGTTCCGTAGGAACGGCTACCTCACCGATCTCTATCCGCTCATGGATTCGGACGTCGGAATGAATCGCGAGGACTTCCTCGACAGCGTTATCGATAGTGTAGATATTGACGGCGAGATAAACGTCATATATCCTGCATTCACGGTGCATACTGCCGCCGCAAAGACAGAGCTTGTCGGCGCTGATTCCGAAAACTGGACGATACAGCAGGCGATCGACGCATACAACAGCTTCGGTGGAGACTTTCTTGCGGAGAATTACACCAAGTACGATATCCGCCATTACTTCTTCAACGGAGTGATGATGGACAGCATAGACTGCAGGGCGCATACCTGCGACCTCAACAGCGCACTTGTTCCCGTGCTTGATTTTCTTATAGGACTGCCGCCGATGGAAAAGCGCTTTGGCAATCCGGATATTGGTCAGATACACAACAACACCGCCCTCGTTAAGCAGCTTGAGATAAAAGGCATCAATTATTTCTATGCATCCAGTGTGCTGATGAATTTCCAGAACGAGCCGATGACCTTTGTCGGATATCCGACCAATAACGGCAGAGGCACCTACACCGACGTTACAGGCGGCTTCGCAATAATGACGAATTCCAAGCACAAGAAGGAGGCGTGGGGAGCGATATCAAGGCTGTTTTTCGGTTCGACCTTCCAGTCGGATATCAGTCTGCACGCCTATGGTATCCCTGTCAAGAAAAGCACGGTCAAGAATCTGCTGGAGCTTGAAGGAGCTGAGGTGTTCTCCCAGTCCTTCGACGACTCCGGTAAACAAAGCAGAGATATGTCAAGTATCAATTCAGCGGTCGAGCTTCCCGACGGAACGGAACTGAAGCTCTCTGCTGAGCAAAAGAAGCAGCTCGAAGATTTCCTTAACGAGCTTGAGATAGACCCGTTCGTCAACAGGAATATGGAGCAAATTATCAAGGAAGAGAGCGACTACGTATTCGAGGGCGAACGCTCTGTTGAACAATGTGTGGATATCCTGCAGAACCGTATAGGTCTCTATCTAAGTGAAACGCAATGATAAAACAAGACAGCGGCATCATCTTGGTGCCGCTGTCTTTTCCTATTCGGTTTGGTTGTTCTTTTGTTCCGCTAAGAGTAGCTGCCAAATGGCTGCTTTTTTAATTAACAATGGTTTGAGAATAGTTGCGCTTACCATAAATTAGCTCTCGCCTCATTAAACAAAGATCAAACACGTCGAGACGATCATCATCACAAAAATTGCCAGCTTTCCAATCGGCAAGCTGCGTATTGGGATAAGCTAACAGCCATCTTTGCAGTGTGACAACATCTGCCAGATTGAATATGCCGTCATGGTTTACGTCACCTCTAACTGGATTATTATAATCAAGAGCGATTTGATTGAATTCAAGATATATGTTATCTGAATAATCCAATGGAGATAGAGAACTCATTTCTGAACTAAGTTCGGGTGGATACAGTGCCGTAACTTCCATGACCGTTCCGTCATCATATATCTTAGTATGGAAGAACATAGCACCGCCCACGATACCGATCTGATCGTTGCCTTTTTCATCCAGCCAGTATGCACAGTCGCCAGGATCACCTCGCCAGATATAATCTGGATATCCGTGTATCTCGTTAATTTTTGCAATCATTTCTTCAGGTGTTGAGGTGTTTTGCAGAATTTCAACGACTTGTTCCGCCGTAATGCGAGGTGCGTTTTCATCCAGAATACCGAGCAGCTCAAGTGTTCTGCGCTGAAAATCACCAATCGGTGACTTTGCTTGCAGTCTATCTAATTCGGAACGGGTTTCTGCAGGGAGTGTTTCATCCGGCTGCACTTGAATCTTTACTTCCTGGTGATATAAACGATTTCCTGTATCGGAACTGTCGTCTGGAACCAAAACCTCAACGATAATTTCGTCTTCTCCACAGCTGTATGCAGTCACAGTACCATCATGTGAGACAATTGTTTTATACTCACACGAATGCAGATAAACGGTCGATTGATCTGCAAATTCGGGATCGACAGTTATTGTAAGCTTGACCGTTTCTCCCTCTGTCATGATGATCTCAGAAGGCGTGACTGTGAAGATCTTTGGGGATGGAGTGTCGCTTTCAGCATATGTATAGAGTGAAACAGCGGATACCAATTGTATGGATAAAACCATCCCTATGATTAGCGAAACGATTTTTTTCATGGTTAGCTCTCCTTTCCTTTGTTTTTAGAAAAATAGGCGTTATAATATCCTTTACTACTTAGACGAAAAAAACAACTGCAATATTTCACCCTTTTTTATTATATGTAAACGTAAACTTTGTCACTTTAATAATACTATATATACACCTAGAAATCAACATTTTGAAAATATAATTATTATTTTACCCCCCTGAAAAATTTTTCAACATTTTCTTGTTAAAGTCTCTCTCATTACATATTTCATGATACATCTGCCTGCAATATGCAGGTAACGCCAGATTCCACGGCATAACATAGTCAAGCTGTTCATTTGTTGGATTCAGTCCCCATTCAGGCAAAACGGTCAGTAAGTAGAGCAAATATCCGTAAACATCAAGATTATTCCTTTTTGCTGTTTCTATGATACTCATTACCGCTGCGCTTGCAGCAGCACCATTCTCGGTATCGCTGAAAAGGAAATTCTTACGATTGATAACATAAGGCTTTACTGTTCGTTCAGCAAGGTTATTGGTCATTTCTACTTTAGGATTGCTCAGAAACAGATATAGTTTTTCTTTCTGATTCAGGGCATAAGTAATCGCCGTGCCAAGGGCAGAGCCTTTGCTCGGTCTTAAACTGCTTATTATCTCATAAACCTCATCCAACAGAGGTTTTATTATGTCCTGTCGCATTGTCAATATCTGTTTATCAGTATATTGGGCTTCTCTCGCACAGGCTTCATATGCAGCTGCCTTATCAATAAGGGCTACTATCTGCGCAGAAGGGCAAGTTTTATCTCCTTCTGGTATACAATCATAGAATTTACGGCGAAAATGAGCTGCGCAACCAGCGTTTTCATAATCTCCGCTGCCGTATGATTGAAAACCGTCCGTCTGAACCACACCTGTATATCCTTTCAGCAGCTCCTCGGCAACTGTTTTACTGCGGCTATCACGGTACGCATACAGTGCTATCTTTTTTGAAGCAGATGCACCTGTACATACTATCCACATCTGCCCTTTCTTATTGGTAGGCTTTCCGTCTTTTTTCAATACCCGTGTAGGAGTTTCATCAGCATTGAGGACAGGTTCAAAGAAAGCATGGTATCTGAGCCTGTTGATAACAGGTTCAAACCATGATGCGCCTTTTATTACCCAATTAGCCAGTGATGTTCGGTTCAGATAAATACCTCTCAGCTTCCAATATTGCTCCTGACGGTAAAGCGGTTCTCCAAGCTGATATTTCCTCTGCATAATATCTGCAACAAGGCTTGCGTCAGGAAGCCCTTTTTTGATAATACAGAGAGGAGTTTTGTTTTCAGCTGCGATAATATTAGCCTTTGTACCGTTTTTATCGCAGTTTATGCATTTGTAGACCTTGCGGTAATACTCTATCTTATACACCTTTTCTGGTATTACGGCAAGTCTTGTAGTTATGTATTCCTCTGCATATTCGGTCAGAGATCCTCCGCACACTTCACATATCTGCTGTTCCTGCGGCAATTCATATACTATTTTTTTAGTTTCAAGGTCAGCTCTTATTTCTTTTCTGCCACGATGCTGTCCTGTTTTCTTAGATTTCGGAGCAATTGTTTCAACTGTAGGTTCAGAAGCGGAAGTATCAGCTTCTGCTTCGGCTTCATTGAAAACTCCATCAAAAGCAAGCTGACCATCGTTGATAAATTTCGATTTCTCACTCTTTTGTCCGAACAGCATTTTATTACGTTTCAGTACAAGCTCTGTCAGATGCTCGATACGGAGATCCTTTTCTTCAATTTTCTTTTCAAGTTCGGAGCATTTCTGCAATGCCAGTTCATATGCATTTTTCAGTTCTTCGTAAGTCATGGAAAAAGTGCTCCTTTCCTTGAATTTCAGGCATCTGTGATATTTATATTATATCACAAAAAATTCTGTCTTTCAATGAAAAGAGCACCTTTCAAATGAGAAATATCTTCCACATTTATGTATATATCTGCTGTGCAAAACTCAGCATATATCAACGCCGCCTTCAAGCTTTTTAATTGCTTTGGGCTGATCTATAGATAATCCCTGCATAAGCCATATATATTGTTCATGAGTCAGATTACGGACTTCCTGTTTACTGCGAGGCCAGTTGAATTTACCGCCTTCAAGCCGCTTATACAACAAAAGAAAGCCATCATCCTCCCATAACAGGACTTTCAGGCGGTCTCTGCGCCGTCCGCAGAAAAGGAAAGCACTGTTATTGAAAAGATCAAGCTGATATTGCTGCTGTACTATTGCTGCCAGTCCGTCGATTGATTTCCGCATATCCGTATGACCGCATACGATGTATATGTTATCAGCGGACAAATTTTTCAGCATTCTTTCAGACCTCTGAGCAGCAAAACTATCATACTCTCAGATATATCAGGTGGAAGTACGATCTCGATACCCTCCTTGCGGAGAATAACTCTCTCTTTTTCATGAACAGGTTTACATATTGGAACTGCAGCAGTTTCAGATTTGGCTACACTTGGCACATCAGGCTTTTCTTTTACTGCGCTCAGAGGAACAATATCCTGCGTAGACGTTTTTTTAGTTTTAGCTGTATCCTTTTTCAGCGAAGCGACACGTCCATAGTATGTGTTTACATTCACCCCATTCGCTGCACACCATTCCCTGACCGACATATTACTGCTTTCGCATTCTGCGATCCGCTCTGCCCATTCTCTACGACACAGTTCTCTCTGTACTTCTTTTGCTGTTGGCATTTTTATAGCTCCCTTCGGATATTTTCCTCTGGAGCTATTTTAGCATTTTATCTACTGCTACGGAAGTGCTGGGAATGGTTGGCGCTTACCAAAAATCTGCGATTTAGGACAAAAATCTGCTGTTTAGGACACAAATATTGAATGGGACTAATTAATTGCTATACTGAGGGTAGAACAAATGTCAAATAGCCGCTAAGTAACCCCACACAAAAAGCAGAACCAAATTTGATAAGTAATAGTTTCACATTTTGATATAGAATGCGAAGCTATTTTTTATACTTTCAACTTAGTGTTTTGTTAAAGAATTTGCATCTAATATATAGAACCCAATTATATTAGGAGGTGTTAAATATGAAAAAAACACGGATAAGTTTAATCGTAGTAATTACTGCGTTTTTATCCTTATTATCTCAAACAGCGATTATCACCCATGCCGCCGAAAATAACCCTGATGACAGAATAAAAGACCTGATAGAGCTTGACGGAGCAAATGAGGAAAGCAACGAGCTTTCGGGAGCAGATGCGTTATTATACAGCGATATTCCTGTTTCTTCTTTTGAAGTGAGCAACCTGTCTCCCAATATAGTGACAGACCTTGATTATACGGATTGGTGGTACAGCGAATGGGATGATTGCCGCTATATATTTCTTCCCGTAACTGCTGACCGTGATAGTCTTGTTATCACATATTCTGCCGATGATACGATATATCTCAACGGGCAGCCTGTTAAATCGGGAGAAACGACTTCTTTGCTCGGTGATGATGATACCTTTCAGATTACAGTCGGAGATAAAGACTGCGGTAAACTGAAAATAATGCAGTCCAATATCGGCTGTATCTATCTCTCAACTTCACACGGCGGAACAGATGCACTTGATAAAAACCGCAATATTACCGAAACAGGAACAACTATCATGCTGAATGCTGACGGTAGCACTGAGTATAGTGGAGCTTATGAGAAACTTACTGCTCACGGTAATTCATCATGGGATTACAGCAAGAAGAAGCCATATAATCTGAAACTCCCACAAAAAGAAAACCTTTATGGTATGGGAAAGGCGAAGAAATGGACTTTACTGGCGAATTATCTCGATCACTCTATGCTCAGGAATAAGCTGACAGAAGAAATGTGCAAGGCAGCAGGAATGGAATGTGTTATGGATTCTGTTTTTGTTGATCTCTATGCTGACGGTTCTTATCGTGGCACTTATCAGCTCTATGAACGGGTACAGATACAGAAAAATCGTATCAATATCCGTGATCTTGAAGAAGTGACGGAGAAGCTGAACAGCCGTGATCTCGATGAGTATGCACAAAAGTTCATTGGTGCTGACAGCGCGGGCGAATATAAGGAAAACAGCTATAAATACTATGATATACCAAATAATCCCGATGATATAACAGGCGGCTATCTCTTGCAGTTTCAGCAATGGAACAGATACGGACACAAGTGCCAGAGTGGATTTGTAACCTCAAGAGGACAGGCAATCGGAATAGACGGACCGGAATATGCTTCAAAGGAACAGGTCGAGTATATCCGTTCCTTCGTTCAGGATATGGAAGATGCGATTTACTCCGATACGGGATATAACGCCAAAGGAAAGCATTATACTGAGTATCTTGACGAGGATTCACTTATCATAGCCTATCTTGTGCAGGAGATCAGCGAAAATATTGATGCAACATATTCCAGCTTTTATATGTGGAAGGATTCTGACCTCACTGGTGACGGCAAGCTGCATTTCAGCCCTGCTTGGGATTTTGATTTGGCATATAACAATTTTCCTACTCAGCGTGTCAATTCAGACGGCAATAGTGGATATTCCTACAAGCCTGATAATCTGTTTGCCGTCTATTTCCCCATACACGGATATGAGGACGGCGGTAAAACATCTTCATCGGGAAGCGGTCGCCCGACTGTTGGCAGAAGCTGGATAGGACAGCTATATCAAAATGAGAACTTTGTAAAGCGTATTGCAGAGCTATATTTTGAACGATTTGAGCCTTTCCTGCAATCACTGACCGAAGGTGAGAAGCCATATCTCACGCAAATGGCTGAGAGCATCCAGACCTCGGCAGAAATGAGCAATGCTCGGTGGCATACCTACGGCGGTGCTTCTTACTGTGTATTCGGTTCATCAAGTGGTGTAACATTTATGGATTCAGTTGATATTGTCCGAAAATACATTAATCAGCGTAAAAACTGGCTTGGTGATTTGTGGAAACCATATACTTATGTTAAGGGCGATGTGAATGGTGACAGCGTTTTGGATATAGCCGATGTTGTATTATTACAGAAATGGCTTCTTGCCGTACCCGATACACACCTGTCACAATGGCAGGCTGCCGATTTATGTAAGGATAACCGATTAGATGTATTTGATCTGTGTCTGATGAAGCGGGAACTTCTTTACAGATAAAGTATAAAACTATTCTTTCACTACCGTTTTTGGGCGAAAATATTGATAAAAATGTATTTTGATGATATAATAGAAAAAATTATTTTTTAACTTAGGGTTTTTATATTCTAAAAGCATCTAATAAGTAGAAGAGCAAAAACATATCCCCCGAAAGGAGTACCCAATGGATAACGGTGCAAGTAGCTACCGCCGTTTCCTTGATGGTGATGATTATGGTATGGAAGAGTTGATCCGAGATTATAAGGACGGACTTGTACTATACCTTAACAGTTATCTGAATGACTTTAGCGTTGCAGAGGATTGCGTTCAGGACACCTTTATCACACTGGCAATAAAAAAGCCGAAATACCGTGGTGAAAGTTCCTTTAAGACATGGTTATATACGATAGGCAGGAATACAGCTCTATATTATATGCGAAAGCATAAGAACGACAGTGCTGTTCTGATTGACGAATGTGAAAAATTGGCTGCTGAGGCTGATTTGGAGCGCGATTATCTGAAAGAAGAACAAAAAATCACTGTTCGCAGGGCAATCCGCAGATTGAAAAGAGAGTATCAGCAAGTAGTATATCTTACCTATTTTGAAGGTTTCAGCTATGCTGAAGCTGCTAAGATCATGAAAAAATCCAGAAAGCAAATTGAAAACCTCCTCTACAACGCAAAGAAGTCACTGAAATCGGAACTTGAAAAGGAAGGGTTTAATTATGAAGAGCTATAAAGGATATAAGGAGATGACGAGGTGCGTGCTTGAAGCACGTGACGAACATCTGAAAAAGAAACAGCGGCAGCAAGCCATGTTCAGGAAATGTGTTCCTGCTGTGTCGAGCTTCTGCGTTGCGTTGATCCTCGGCTTCGGCTTTTGGAAACATATCAATAAAATGCCTGAAATAGAAAGCATCTCTCCGACTGTTGAAGCCACTACAGAATCTGTTCCTGCAACGGAGAAAGAATCTTCTACTATGGATAATACTGAGAATAAGTCAACTCAGAAACCTACTGAACAAACGCCTACACAAAATGTCACATCTAACGAACCGGCAACAAGTACATCTCAGGAAGCATCTTCCACAAATGCGAATATTGAAACGATAAATCCTACGGAAACAGAGCAAGCATCAGAAACAGTTTCCATTCCACCTACGGAACAGCCTACAACCTTAGATGGCGATCAGTCAGGGTGTACTGATAATCACATATATCTGCACTGGGATGAGATGACGATCAATCAGCAGTATTTTTATGCGGAGTTTGGAGAGCCAACTTTATCATACTCAACCGCTGAAAAAGAAGTCTCTGCAAATGAAGTGGGTGAATATATAAGCCAAGCATATATGAGTGGTTATGACTGGTATGAGTTGATCTACTATCATTGTGAAACAGAAGCATATAGAATAAAAGGAGATGATGAAGCCAAAACAATTGCAATAAAGTTTGAAGATGATGAGAATTATTACTTATACACTTTAAATGAGTCAAATAATGACGATGAGCCGTCAGACTGAAAAATGAGAAGGTGTGAATGTTATGAAAAAAACAAAAATGATCGCTGCACTTGCAGCAATAATGTGCTGTGTCACATCGGTATCTGCACCAAGTATGGCACTTGCAAGCGGAGCTGAAACGGGAAAAAGGGATAAGGTAATCGAGCAGACGCTTATACTTCCCGAAGATATAGCATATATCTGGGATACCATCACTCCCTACCTTTGGGACAAGGAAACAAATACACGAACTATGGATGCCTTTATTGAGCTGGATAAGAACAAGAAAATAATCGTTGTAGCCGATAACGAGGAGATTCTTGCTACAGTCAAGGCATTTGTAAAGGAAAAGGAGCTTGACGAAAGCCTTATTGGTTACAGGATAGAAAGCTTTGAAGATATGATTCCTGATGGATATACAGTCGATACTCCTGTTACTAATGAAGAACTTGAAACACTTGTTACAACATTGCAGACGCTTAACACCTATCTTTATGAAAAAGGCTATATTGATAACTCTGCTTATGCTTCTCTTTATTGGGGCAAGCACGCTATCGAGTGCTATGCACAATCTTATGTAGTTGAATACGAAATCAAGCAGTTCATGAAAGAGAACGCTATTAATGAGAATCTCATTAGTGTTATTGTCGCTCCTGAAGCGGATTATCGTGTTCCTGATGGCGGACAAAGAAGCTATGAAGAAGTCAATACTATCGTTGCAGGCGAATACATTACTCTGAAAAAATACCTGACTGATAATGGTATTCTCTCAAATGTATATCTGACAACAAAGGGCGAATTGGATTACCCCAAAGTACCGTATTCCTGCGTTGAGATATATGTGCGTTCTCAGGAAGATGCTGATAAGTTGAAAGCCTACATGGAAGAAAACTATTACTGGCAAGATGTTGTAGAGGTTACAGTACAGACTGACCTTTCAGCCGATCCAGATGGCACAATCCATAACAAGGAATACATCTGCCTTGAAGGTGACTCGAATGATGATGGTGAGTTTGGCATTGCAGATGTGATAAAGCTCCAGAGGTGTATACTGACTGCCGATACGATGTCTGAACGCGAAGCTATAGCTTCTGATCTTATTAATGACGACAGGATAGACGTATTTGACCTTGTGATGTCAAGACGCAAACTTATCAATGGCTAATTGAATATTGCTGGCGGTTCGGAGAATGCTCTCCATGCCTTGTCTGTTTTAAGGAGATAGTTTTCCACATAAACCTACAGGTCAGGATTTTCAGTTTTTCTCAAAAATAATAATAAGGATTGACTTTTTAGAATGATGACATATAATGTCAAATAGCCATTAGGTAACCCCAATCCCAAGCAGTTCCAAATTCGATATACCATGAGGGCATTATGCAAGATCTAAGCATAATGCCCTCTGCTGTTTATGATTGACATTTCCTTTTCTGTCTGCTATAATAACAAAAGTTTTAAATAAAAATGTCGAGCTTCGTAAGCGCCAACCATTCTATGCATATGAAAATAAGAAAGCTCCGCAACTGTGAGCTTTTCTGTACATTGTTTACTTGACAGTTATCCGCTGAAAGAGAAAGACGGCACAGAGAGCCTTCTCTGTGCCGTGTTATTGAATTGACCAACTATATTCCGTGATATTCTACTATATTGAGCTTATCCCAATTCTGATATATCGTATCAATGACTTCCTGTGTGAGCGGAGCTTCATTATCCGCCTCAGCGATCAGGCTTGGTCTGCGCCATACATAAGAATAGGATGCGTTTTCGTCAAGATGAAGATAGTAAACGATTCCATTCGGAGATGTCAACTTGTGTGTAGGAAGTCCGTCACAGCTTATTGCGTTATAATTCAGGCTATCGAGCATATTGAACACATTTGTAGCTGTTGGTGTTTCATTTACAGTTCCTTGTCCGATCAGCATATTATATTGTTCATGGGGAACGAGTACAGCTCTCTGGCTTATGAAGAATTTTATGATTTCAGTAATTTCCGGTGTCAGTGATGCTTGTAGGTTTGCATCATTTCTTTGAACAAAATTTAAAGACAAACTGAGCTTGTACTCCTTACCGTCTCTGGATGTAAAATAATATTCGGGTTCAGCTTCAACACAGGCATCGATGTAATTAAGGCTATTCAGCTTATCTGTAAGCTCAACTTGCTTTCTTACAATTTCAGTCATATTATCATCCATGTACTCTGAAGTAGGTTTTTCAACTTTTTCAGGAGCGTTGGTCGTTGTCTGATCATCGTTTTTGTCAGAATTATTATTTGTTTTTGTCTCTGATGAGTTATTTGCTTCGGATTCATTTAAAGCGGTGTCGGTATTCAGACTATTATTATCTTTATCTGTTTTTGTAACACTACTTGCTGAATGAGAAGTTGTCTTTTCCTTATCTATCTTTTCGTCTTTTTTATCTGTAGGATTTACTGAACTATTATTATCTGTTTCTGTTTGCGATTCCGTAGCAAATATCTCAGGCTGAGGTGATGGATTTAGCTTATTATTTTTAGGACCTTTCATTTTAATAATACCTACTGTTGCACCTATTAAAAGTACAAATGCAGCACCATATGCAGCAAGAGCGGCAATACGCCTAAATATATTTGCCTTTTCAACTTTATATATCTCAGAATATTCAGCTGTTTCGCTGAACTGATTGTTCGCGGTTCCTACTTTTTTCAGGTAACTGCTGAACATCCGACGACTTGTTTTGCTGTCTACCGCTTTGTAATCTTCAGCAATTTTATTCGCATCTGCGGAGCCTAAGATTTCCTTTATATCACGTTTCATGATAAAACCTCCTTTATATAGTAATATCCATATCTGACAAGAATTTTTTCAGCTTTTTTATTGAACGCCTTAGACTACTTCTGACAGTTACAGGATTCATTTTCAGTATCTTGGCAATTTCAAATGAATTTCTTCCAAAATAATACTTTTGTATGATTATATCTGAATTTGGTTTGCCAAGCATTTTGATATTTTCAAGAAGAAGTTTTGCTATCTCAGCACTTTCGACATCAGCTTCCGTATCTTCATCGGAGCTGATATGCTTTGTAACTTCATCATCAAAGGAGATAACCTTATTGTCATTGGATAGTCTGTGGTATCTGTCAATAGCACGGTTTCTTGCCGCAGCAGCAATATATGGTTTTATCACAGCGTTATGAGCGGCATCAAAAGACAATGCAACATCGCTCAGAACGTCAGTGGTACATTCTTCAACATCTCTGCTGCTGAAGTTCTTCAGAACACTGAAAACTATCGTATATACATAGCCGTGGTACTCGTCGAATAAAGCTCTGTAACCCTTGTCGGGAGATTCTTGTAACAAACGGCATATCTCACTGTCTGTCATGCTCTCCCTCCTTTCAAGCATTAACACGTGTTGGGTGCTTTCATTATACCATAAACGGCAAAATCTGAAAAGTGTTGCACTTTTTTAGAAAATAATTGGATTTTTTTGAAACTTTTTTACAGCATCTAACTATACATCTAAGCATCTGATTTCAACTATATTGAGAAGTTATAAAGGCAGTTAAGAGATAATCTCAAAACTGCCTTTAATTATTATAATTCTTTTGTTCTTTTGATTACTCTAATAAAAATACATTGTTTCCACAGAAACTTAACCAACAGAGGCGTTATCTTTCAGCTAGCTATAAACAAGAAAAAAGCTCCTCCTGCCACTTTTACATGGCAAGAGGAGCTTTCCTTAACATATCTCATTTGTTTTGTTTTTGCTTACGATGATATCACTTTTATCTGACTGGATTTTCTGTAAATTTCGTATTTTGTCCAGTATTGAGGGCTTTTTATCAGATACTTTGCCAACAAGCAAAGGCTTTTTCTCCGCAGCGATCTCAGCATTTTCAACACCGTTTCCGTCAATGTCGAGAATAGCGTTCAGTTCAGCAAGCCTTGCAAGTTTGCACTGGAGTTCTTCCTCCTGAGGGAAAGGCTTACCAAGCTCTGATTTGGCTGTTTCAAGCTGTTCGTTCAGCGTAGCGAGCTGTTCCTTGCTGTTTTCAAGGCGCTTTTCAATACTGTCGAGAGCATTATCAATACGAAGGATATTACCTGTTTCGGAAGTTCCGAGAGTGATGGTATAGGTCATTTCACGCTGTAGAACAAGGTGGAATTCCTGAGTGAAGCTGTCATAGCTGAGAGACATATCGAATCCTTTGTATGAGCCGATATCAATGCTTTCCTTTGCTTTGACGCTCTTGCAGGCAAGCAGAATTGCTTTTCCTGCTTCTTCCTTATCGGTATACGTCATATTCATGACTGTCATAGGTGAAATGCCTTCCGTTACCGCAGGCTGTGCTTTCATGTGTGCAAGGTCGTGTTCAAGCCCGACAATACGCTGTTCAGTCTTAGCAATCCTTTCAGGGAAATGCTTTCTTACACTATCTTCAAGGTTATACTGCTGTGATGTGTGGTTTGCCTTTGATACTTTCAGTTTCGTTACTGCCACATCAAGGTCCATCTTTTCCTTTATAAGCGGATTTCCGGCACAGAGAGCCTTTACTTCCGCATAGGAAAGAGTTGCTTCATCAACATCCTCACAGCTTCTGACAGGCGATTTACTTGACATTATCTGTGAGATAAAACGCTGCTTGTTCTCAATTGTCTGGTAAAGATAAGCGTCAAATGTGGATTCTGTCATATATCTGAATACCTCGACCTTGCTGTTTTCATTGCCCTGACGTATGATTCGACCTTCGCGCTGCTCCAGGTCACTTGGACGCCAGGGGCAATCCAGGTGATGAAGTGCGATAAGCTTGTCCTGAATGTTGGTTCCTGCACCGCATTTCGCGGTAGACCCTATAAGGACTCTGACCTGTCCTTTACGAACTTTCGAGAAAAGTTCCTTTTTCTTTGCTTCACTGTCAGCTTCATGAATGAAAACGACTTCCTCCTTCGGAACGCCGTTTGCTACAAGTTTGTTCCGTATATCGTTATAAAGATTGAAAGAACCGTCATTTTTCGGTGTGGAGAAGTCGCAGAAAATAAGCTGTGTTGCCTTTGTGTCATCGTGCTTTTGATAGATATCAAGCACGTTTGCTACACAGGCGTTTACCTTTGAATCAGGCTCGTCAGGCAGAAGCGGATCAATAAGTCGCTGGTCAAGACCTATCTTTCGTCCGTCATTCGTCACCTTGAGCATATTATCTTCTTCGGGAGCTACAGCCTTTTCGTGTATAAGCCTTGCTCTTTCTGAAAGGCCTTCGACCATTTCCTTCTGGATATCTGACGGTTTTACGACTACATTGTGGAATTCAGCCTCAGGAACAGGCAGATTTAGCATATCCGCTGTCTTTATATCCGCACATTCCTTGAACACATTTATGAGCTCAGGAAGGTTGAAGAACCTTGAAAATCTCGTTTTGGCTCTGTATCCCGTGCCTTCGGGTGCAAGCTCAATAGCTGTAACAGCTTCACCGAAGTTTGCAGCCCATGCGTCAAAATTCTGCATTCCCATTTCTTTCAGCTTGTCAGCCTGAAGATAACGCATCATCGTGTAAAGTTCTGTCATGGAGTTCGATATCGGAGTTCCCGTTGCGAAAGTGCAGCCTTTTCCGCCTGTAAGCTCGTCAAGATACTGACACTTCATATACAGGTCTGCTGATTTCTGAGCTTCCGTCTGCTGTATACCGGCTACGTTACGCATTTTCGTATAGAGAAAGAGATTCTTGAAGGAATGCGCCTCGTCCACGAACATTTTGTCAATGCCGAGCTCTTCAAAGGTAACAACGTCGTCCCTGTCCGTTGAATTTACAAGCTTGTCAAGCTTTGCTTCGAGGTTCTTCTTTGTCTTTTCAAGCTGCTTAATACTAAAATTATCGCCGCGTTTTCTGCTGAGTTCTTCTATTCCGTCAGTTATCTCTCTTATCTGATTTCGTATTATCCTTTCCTGACGTTCCGCGGAAACAGGTATCTTTTCAAGCTGCGAATGTCCTATAATAACTGCGTCATAGTCGCCTGTAGCTATTCTGGAACACAGCTTTTTCCTGTTTTTTGCTTCAAAGTCCTTCTTTGTAGCGACAAGTATATTTGCCGCAGGATAAAGTCTGAGAAACTCAGCTCCCATCTGCTCTGTCAGGTGATTCGGTACGACAAACAGAGATTTTGTGCAGAGCCCGAGACGTTTGCTTTCCATAGCAGAAGCTATCATCTCAAAGCTCTTGCCTGCACCGACCTGATGTGCAAGAAGCGTGTTTCCGCCGTACATTACATGAGCAATGGCATTAAGCTGATGCGAACGGAGCTGTATTTCGGGAGTCATGCCTGAAAATGTGATGTGACTGCCGTCGTATTCACGCGGTCTGGAGCTGTTGAAAAGGGTGTTGTACTTGTTTACGAGCATTTCGCGTCGGTCAGGATCTTTGAATATCCATTCCCTGAACGCATTTTTTATTGCCTCCTGTTTCTCCTGTGCTATCATGGTCTCTTTCTTATTAAGAACAGAGGTCACTTTTCCGTCAGGCTGTTCAACTCGGTCATATACTCTTGTATCGCGGAGATTAAGCGTATCCTCGATTATCGAATATGCGTTTTTCCTGCCTGTACCGAAAGTTACGTTAGCCATTACATTGGAACGATCTGCGTTCTTGCCTTCTATCTGCCATTCAGATGTGAATTTCGAGAAATGAACGTCGAACATATTCTGCATATATCTCGACACCTGAAGCGTTTCACAGATAAACTGCTTGATCGTATCAGTATCGAGCCATGTTGCACCCAGCCTTACATCTATTTCACTGGCTTCAAGAGGTTTCGGCATGGCATTTGTCAGAGCTTCCACGTTTATGCTGTAATCCTCAGGATATAGCTCGGCTGTACGCTTTGCAATATCAAGCTTTTCCCGTATATTGCCGGAAAGGTATTCGTCTGCTGTGAGATACTTTGCACTGACGCCGTTATCTGCATTATGCAGAGGATTCAGGAATATAACGCCTTTAAGGTCGTTATACAGCTCTTCTTCTGTCTTGCCTGTAAGCTGTTCCATAAGCGGCATATCCACCGCAGCCTTTTCTGAAATAGATACAGCCAGTGCCTCTGACGCAGTATCAACGCTGTTTACCTCTGTTTTCTGCTTGATAGTCCTCTTGCTGAACATATCGGCTTTTCTTTCAAGCTCGCCGTTTTCATTCAGTATTTCGAGGGAGGAAAGCAGATAATAGGAACTGTCCTCTGAAAATGCATTTGCATTGCCTCTGGAATTGATAAGACCGTATTTCCTGGTAAAACTGTCATACAAGTCGTTGAGCTGTCTTTGCTGAGTTCTGATATCATAGTCGCTGTATTCATTAAGCTGATAGTCGATAAGCGTTCTTACGCAGTCTCTGAGCTCTACCATACCTTTGATACGTTCCGCCGTTACCTTAGGCATATCTTCTTTCAGGAACATACGGCTGTTTTCACGGTAATAGATATTATCGTCGATCACTGTATATGAGAAGTTCTTAACATCCGCGTCTGCCGGAATGCTTTTTTCTTCCTTTTCATCTTCGTCACGTTCAATTTCAGGAATATTGCCCTGTATATTGCGGACAGCTTCTTTCAGCTGATCTTTCAGTACAGCTCCCTCAATTGGAACACAGGCTGTTTCTTCCGAATTACCATAAAGTGAGAATTCCATGCCCTGCTTCATTTCGCCAAGTATCATTTCAGGATGCTCTTCAAAATACCTGTTTACAGGAACACCGTCGGCAGTTGTACCGAGATGTACCCAGTCAGGCTCGATATCAAGCATTTTATCACGTTTCTGGAGAAAGATGATATCCGAAGTGACCTCTGTACCTGCGTTATCTTTGAAAGCATTGTTCGGAAGGCGTATAGCTCCTATCAGCTCCGCTCTCTGTGCAAGATACTTCCTGAAACTCGGATTTGCCTTATCAAGTGTACCCTTTGAGGTTACGAAGGCTATAACTCCGCCTGCACGGACCTTATCAAGGCTCTTGGCAAAGAAATGATCGTGAATATTCAGATTAAGCTTGTCATAACGCTTTTCTGAGAGCTTGTACTGTCCGAAAGGTACGTTTCCGACAGCTACATCAAAGAAATTATCAGGAAACTGAGTTTTTTCAAATCCTGTAACCTGAATATCGGCAGTCTGGTACAGCTGCTTTGCTATCTTTCCCGATATGCTGTCAAGTTCAACTCCGTAAAGTCGGCTTTTACGCATTTCATCGGGCATCATTCCGAAGAAGTTGCCGACGCCCATTGCAGGCTCAAGCACGTTTCCTTCCCTGAAACCGAGATTTTCAAGTCCTTCGTAAATTGCCGAGATCACCGCAGGAGAAGTGTAGAAGGCTGTGAGAGTAGAAGCTTTTGCATTTTCATATTCCTCAGAAGAAAGCAGAGAGCGCAGCTCCTTGTATTCCGCTGACCATGAAGAATTGTTTTCGTCAAAAGTTTGCGGCATTCCGCCCCAGCCGACGTACTTTGAAAGCACCTCCTGTTCCTCAGGTGTTGCATACCTGTTTTCTGATTCAAGGGTATTAAGAAGCTTTATTGCTTCAATATTCGCCTTAAACTTTGTTTTAGCACCGCCGCTGCCGAGATCATCATCAGTTATCCTGTAATCATGCTTTTCTCCCGTGAGCTGAGGAATATCAGCGATATTTGCAGCTTTGGGAGGTTTGAGAGCTGTTTCCGCTGCTTCTTCTATTTCGTTATCTTCATTCAGGATACGTTCAAGCCTGTTCTTTTCTGATATATCTTCATCTGTGATATATCTTTTCTGTGAGATGAGCTTTGTGATACGGTCAGATACCTCGTTCCATGTCATTTTAACTCTTGCTTGCGAATCACCGTAACCGCCCTTTTGCAGCACAACTCCCTTAGCGTCGTGCCATTCATTATAACCGGAATCGCCTCTGCCGCCTGTACCGTACTCTTTTTTCAGGAATTTTATCTTTTCATCTGTGCTGTGTGGGGTACTGAAAAAATCGCTGATACGGAACTTTCCGCCTTCAACACCGCTTCCTGACAGGATAAAATTATCCTTTTCGTCATCAGTAATAAAATACTTATGCTCGACCATGAATGATGGTTCAGCTCTGAAAACAATCCTTTCACGCTGTAAGTCCTTCAGTTCTTCAAGCATTTCGGGCATTTTATGAAAATGGAAACGCAGAACGTCCCTGTCAGCTTCATACTGCTCAATAAGGTCGGTCAGACCGTCAATGCACTCCTGTACAGGCTTTTCGCCTTGAAGTGCTTCGGCTATTTTCATTGTACTCTCAGGGAATCCGCCGTCGAAGAAGTAATCAGGGATAAAATACTCGACTTCAACATCCTGATGAAGATACCATAGCTTGTCTGCGAGTTCCTTTCTTGTGAAAGGTTCAGCGTTATCTATGATATCCTGAGTTGTGAATCTGCCGTCGGAAAGCATTTCATCGATACGTTCCGAAGCCTGTTCCCATGTTAATGATACTGATGAATTGCGGTTGTGTGCAGTATTGCCGATACCGAGAGTGATACCGTCTTTGTCATACCATGCTGCGATCTTTGTCTTTTTCAGACCGTCAGGGCTGTTATATTCAAATCCGCAGCCGTTTGTGCCGAACTCTTTGCTGAGAAAGGCAGAATTACTTTCTATACCCTTGTTTTTCTGGAACTGCGATACTACTCTTTCAAGGATGTGAGGTTCAATGCCGCCTGCACGGAGTACATAGTCTATCATATCCTGTGATATGGCTGTTTCAGACGAATAATTGTCAGTCGGTATTTCGGGAATATCCATATCACCGAAAAGAGAAAGCTGCTGCGGTTCATCATAGCCGCCTGTCTCTTCAATGTCAGGTTCAATATCAAAAGTGTCCGAAATATCAAGGAATTCGTGCTCATCAATAAGCTTTGCTGTCAGCTCCTGAACTCTGTTCCAGCTGATAGTCTGCTTTTGGTCACTTGAAAGAAAGCTTCCCTTATAGATAAGAAGTCCCTCGTCCTGCGTCTTGTAGCCATATCTTTCAGAACCAACGCTGAATTCGGTATAATCATCGTTATAGACTGATTTAAAGTAAGCAGCTCTTTCAGCTGCGTCATCATTTTCAAGGAAAAATTCAAGAACTGCCTGCTTTGAAGTCCTGATATGGTCGTATTTGCGGATAATGCCGAGCATTTCCTGTTCTGTGAACACATCTGCGGGAAGAACAGATCCCGCTTCTTCAAGAATAAAGGTTTTTTCTTCATCTGAAAGAGCTACAAGTTCGTCAAATTCCAGATTACCGAGAGGTCCGAGCATATCTTCAAGGCTGTCATACTTCTTTTCGGATACTATCTTATCATCATATAAGGTGACTATCCTGTATTCCACGAGGTCAGCATACACTTCTATCGGTGTAAAACTGTCTTCATCAGTAGTAAATGCAAGCGATACATTTGAAAGGTCCGAGAAATCGGCTTCGTTTCCGAATTCCTTGTCAATATATTCGCTTATACGGCTTTTGGCTTCTTCAAGAACAGAAAAAGCAGTATCAGAATTATCTTCCGATACTGCTTCGTGTTCTGTATTATCTGTTAAATGTAGATCAGTTCGCTCAGGAGCTGTTCCTCTATCGACGCTTTCAGGTTGTTCACTAATCCAACCCATGCCATCTGGTCTTTCGCTTTCAGCACCTCCGTAGCCCCTGCTTCTTTCATCATCTTCGGGAGCATCAGGTCGAGTCTCTTCTGCGCTGTTTCGTCTATCTCCGCCAGATGAAAGTTCAGAGTACCCTCTATCAGCATTGCCTGATACTCCCAGTTCTTCTTCTCCTTCAGAAAGGTTCTCCTGAGAAGTCCGTACTTGCCGATCTCTTTCTGTTCTTCCGTCGTCATATCCGGCAGATAAGTCTGTGTTGCTT
>NZ_JAFYYT010000049.1 GCF_017549005.1 Ruminococcus sp. | reverse complement strand
GCACAGTTCCTGCTCTTCCTTGCAGCTGTTATCAAGGCTGTTGACGATTATCAGGATCTTCTGAGATTGTCCGTTGCAACTGCAGGCAATGACCACAGACTTGGTGCTAACGAAGCTCCTCCTGCTGTTATCTCTATCTTCCTCGGCGACGAGCTCACAGCTGTTCTGGACGCTATCGAGGCTGATAAGCCATACGGCGGCACAAAGAAGGAAAAAATGCAGCTTGGCGTTGATGTTCTGCCCAAGTTCAGCAAGGATTCCACTGACCGTAACAGAACTTCCCCATTTGCATTTACAGGTAATAAGTTCGAGTTCCGTATGCTTGGTTCTTCCAACAGCATTTCATGCGCTAACATTCACCTCAACGCTGCTGTTGCAGAGGAACTGAAGCAGTTCGCAGACAAGCTTGAAAAGGCCAAGGACTTCAACAAGGCACTCCACGACCTTATCAAGAAGACTATCAAGGAGCACAAGAGAATCATCTTCAACGGCAACGGCTATGACGACGCATGGATAAAAGAAGCTGAAAAGCGCGGTCTCCTCAACCTGAAAACTACAGCAGACGCAATGCCCCATATCTGCGACAAGAAGAATGTGGATATGCTCACATCGCATGGTATATTCACCGAGGCTGAGATATTCTCACGCCGCGACATCATGCTTGAAAACTACGTAAAGACAGTCAACATCGAAGCTGTTACAATGGTCGATATGGCCCGTAAGGAGATAATCCCTGCTGTTGCAAGGTTTGCAGCTGATACAGCTTCTGCTGTTTCAATGAAGAAGAGCGTTTCAAAGGTAGCCTGCAAGTACGAGACAAGACTTGTTTCCGAACTCTCTGAGCTCATCGACGAAATGGACTCTGCTACAACAAAGCTTGAAGCTGCTGTTGCAAAGTTCAAGGGCATAACCGAGATAATTGCAGCATCCGAGTTTGTCCGTGATACAATGCTCCCTGCAATGGATAAGCTCCGTGCAGCTGCTGACAAGGCTGAGACCGTAACTGCCGAGGACTACTATCCGTTCCCGACATACGACAAGCTTCTCTTCGGTGTATAATAAGACGAACAGAATATATCAAAAGAGCCGCAGTTCATCTGATCTGCGGCTCTTTCTTATGAATATGGAGTAACTGGCTTTAATAATTCAGCTGTTCAGCTGAATAGTTTTCAAGTACTCTCAGCATATCCTCTGCAACAGCCTTTGCACCTGCAAGGTCGTGTTCAAGATAGTTGCCGCACTCTTTTCGCTCAGAGCCCGGTATCTTTCCGCTGAAACCTGCTACAAAACGGAAGCTTTCCTGTACAAGCGCTATTGCCTGCTCATGTGAAACGCTGTCCCTCAGTATGAGATAAAAGCCTGTGCGGCAGCCCATGGGTCCCACATAGATAACGCTGTCCGAGTACTCGCTGTTGCGCGCATAGGTAGCAAATAAATGCTCGAATGTGTGGAGAGCTCCGTTGCTGAGATAATCTCCTCCGTTAGGCTTCTTCATGCGTATATCATAGGTAACGGCGTCGCCGTCTATACGTGAGATGTACATTCCCTTTTCAAGCTTGTCGTGGTCAACCGTAAAACTCGCGATCGTCTTCATATTATCACTCCTTCGGCATTTTCTTTCTGATATCGTTAAGACGTTCAAGTGCGTTTTCAAGAGTCTCGTTCTTCTTTGCATAATGGAACCTTATGTAGCGGTTCTCGGGCTCCCTGAAGAAGCTCGAACCCGGAACAGCTCCTACTCCCACGTATTCCGCAAGCTTTTCGCAGAAAACAAGATCGCTGCTGTAGCCGAACTCCGAAATATCAAGGAGTATATAGTAAGCTCCCTGAGGAACGGTATGCTGTATGCCGATATCGTCAAGACCTTTCAGGAAAAGGTCGCGCTTCTCTGTGTACTTGTCCTGCAGCCATCTGTAGTAATCGTCGCCGAAGCGAAGTCCCGTAACAGCTGCTTCCTGCAGGGGCGCGGCTGCTCCGACTGTGAGGAAATCGTGTACCTTTTTCACGGTATCAATTATGTTCGGCGGAGCTATAACATAGCCAAGTCTCCAGCCCGTTATGGAATAAGTCTTTGAAAGTGACGAGCATGAGATAGTCCTCTCCCACATATCGGGCAGACTTGCAAAATAAACGTGCTTATGGGGCGCATAAACTATATGCTCGTAGACTTCGTCGGTGATAACGAAGGTGTCGTACTTTTTTGCAAGGTCTGCGATTATCTGCAATTCCTCAAGGGTGAAGACCTTGCCGCAGGGATTTGAGGGGTTGCAGAGGATCAGCGCCTTCGGGTGCTGCTTGAAAGCAGCTTCAAGTACGTCTGCGTCAAAGCTGAACTCAGGCGGTATGAGCGGAACGTATATGGGCTCTGCTCCCGAGAGAATGGTATCAGCACCGTAATTCTCATAAAAAGGGGAGAATACGATCACCTTGTCCCCGGGATTTGTAACGGACATCATTGCCGCCATCATAGCTTCCGTGCTTCCGCAGGTAACTACTATCTCGCCGTTCGGGTCTATCTGACGTCCCATGAGGCGGGACTGCTTCTCCGCAAGAGCCTCGCGGAAGTTCTGAGCTCCCCATGTTATGGAGTACTGGTGGAAATCCTCCCTTGTGACCTCTGCGAGTCTGTCAAGTATCTCTTTCGGCGGCTCAAAATCGGGAAATCCCTGTGAAAGATTGATCGCGCCGTATTTATTTGAAATTCTCGTCATACGTCTGATGACGGAATCGGTAAAGGTTGCTGTGCGGTTTGAAAGTTCTGGCATATTTTTCCTCCTTAAAGTTAAGAGTCAAGAATGCAGAGCTGAGAGCTGCTGTACCGACTTACGCGAAGCAGACACATTAACCCTCAATTCTCAACTCTAAATTCTCAACTCAGACTAAATAAAAATTCAGGGGGCGAGTAATCACCCCCATATATTTTAACATCATTAAATGTTGTAGTCAATATTTCTCTCGTCGATTACACGTCTTGACTTGTGCTCGGAACGTGTATCGAGTCCGCCGTCGGGGTGAACGATCACCTTTGCAGGCTTAACGCCGATACGTGCCTTGAGGGCTGCGCTTACCTCGGCTGCAACTGTCTCGTCATCCTTCGGAACGCCTGTTGCCTTTTCAACTTCGACAGCATACTTGCTTGTGAAGTCCTTCTCGAAGATACGGATAAGGTACTCGCCGGTCAGGTCGCTCTGCTCGCGGATAACAGCCTCGATATCGCTCGGGAATACGTTAACAGCGGAAACAATGAACATATCGTCCTTTCTGCCGAGGATATGTATTCTTCCGTGAGTACGTCCGCATTTGCACTTTGTAGTGTCGATACGTCCGATATCGCCTGTCTTGAAGCGGATAAGCGGCCTTGCGTGCTTGCGGAGAGTTGTGAATACAAGCTCGCCTGTCTGACCGGGTTCGAGGACCTCTCCTGTATGTATATCAACTGTCTCGACAAGGATATGGTTCTCTGCGATGTGAAGTCCGTCGTGGTATTCGCACTGTGCAGCGCAGGCTCCGAAAATATCGGACAGACCATAGAAGTCGAATACCTCGGCTCCCCAGATGTCCTCAATAGCCTTTCTTGTAGCGTCGATAGAGCCGCCGAGCTCGCCTGCAACGATGATCTTCTTGATGTTGAAGTCCTTCTTCGGGTCGTAGCCGGCCTTGAGAGCCTTTTCGCCCAGCTGCCATGCGTATGAGGGCGAAGTCCAGATAACTGTAGGCTGATATGTTTTCAGTATGAAGAGAAGTCTCTCGCTTGGGAGAGTACCGCCCCAGATACATAAAGCTCCCAGGTTCTGTGCGCCTATTACGTCAGGTCCGCCAACGTAGAGTGAGAAGTTGAGGGCGTGTACATAGCGGTCGTTCGGTCTCATTCCTATCTGCCAGAACCAGCGGCTCTCGGTATCCTGGAACTCGTCGAAGTCCTTCTTGGTGAAAGGGCTCATTGTCGGTACGCCTGTTGAGCCCGACGATGTGGAGATGAATACCACATCCTCCTCGGGAACAGCTGCCAGCTCGCCGAGGAACGATCCTACGCCCTGTGTATCGCGCTGTGTTTTCTTGTTGATGAACGGGAACTTCTCGATGTCCTTAAGAGTTCTGATGTCCTCGGGCTTTACGCCTGCCTCATCGAACGAACGCTTGTAATAGGGAGCGTTGTCGTAAGCGAACTTCACGATCTCCTTCAGGTCCTCAAGCTGTTTCTTCTCCAGTTCCTCACGGGGAAGAGTTTCAAGCTCCTCGTTCCAGAACTTATTGTTGATATCTCTGCTCATTGTATTTATCCTCCATATTCATATATTTCATATCTGTTTGGTATGATTTTATTATACACCCTCTGTGGACATTTGTCCAATACCAAAGTGTTATTTCGAGTTATAGCCGGAAGTTATATGCCGAGATATTTCTTTATCTCGTCTATGTATATCTCAGCCATTTCGCTGAGTATCACGTTTTTCAGCGTGATATAGCCTATTTCCATGACCTCGTCGGAATCGTCCTCAAAGGGTACGGCAATGTAGTCAGAGCCGTTGAGCTCCTCGCATATGATACCCGAGCACAGCGTATAGCCGTTCAGTCCTATCATCAGGTTCAGCATTGTCGCACGGTCATTCGCCTTGATAGTACGCTGATAATCAGCTGTACTGAGCAGCTCCTCCGCAAGATAGAAGGTACTGTTGTCGCCCTGTTCAAATGAAAGGCACGGATAGTCAGCAAGCTGCTCAAAGGTTATTTTACTCTCCTTTGCCAGAGGGTGCCCCTTCCACAGGTAAACAAAGGGACTGCACTTTGTAAGGGTATGGAATTCAAGTCCGTTGGAGTGGAGCAGCTTTGTTATGGACTTACGGTTGAAATCGTTGAGGTAGATAATGCCTATCTCGCTCCGCATTGTGGCAACATCGCTTATTACCTCCGCCGTCTTTGTTTCGCGGACTGCAAACTCGTACTCCGCAGTATCGAACTCCTTGACCATTTCAACGAAAGCCTTTACTGCAAAGGAATAATGCTGCGCGGACACGCCGAATTTCTTCTTGACGCTGCCCTTGCTGATATATTTTTCGGCAAGAACGTCGAACTGTCCCACGACCTGACGGGCATACTGTAAGAACTCTGCGCCGTCGTTGGTAAGGGTAACTCCCCTGCCGCTGCGGTTGAAGATCTTGATGCCTATCTCCTTTTCAAGCTCCTGCACCGAGGAGGTCAGTGAGGGCTGCGAAACATAGAGCTGCTCTGCTGCTTTGTTCATCGAACCTGTTGCCGATATTGCAAGTATGTATTTAAGCTGCTGTAAAGTCATAATGATTCTCCATTCCTTTTTCGGGCGGATAATCTCCGCCGATTCGGACTAATCGTAAAGTCCTGTACTGAAATAGCGGTCTCCGCGGTCGGGGAATACTGTTACTATATTGCCCTTCGCGCCGCTTTCTATGAGCTTGAGGACTGCCGCCATAGCCGCTCCCGAGGACGAGCCTGCGATAACTCCCTCCGTCTTTGCAAGCAGACGGGCTGTGCTGAAAGCTTCATCGTCGTTTACCTTTATTACGCTGTCCACAAGGGACATATCCATTGTCTCAGCAATAAAATCGTTTCCTATACCCTCGATGTTGTAGTCCGAGTGCTCACCGCCGCCCATTGTTGAGCCTACAGGGTCGGCAAGCACGCCCTTTGCAGAGGGAACTCTCTCCTTGATATAGCGGAGTATTCCCGTGTATGTACCGCCGCTGCCTGCACCTGCCACAACATAGTCTATCCTGCCGTCGAGAGCTTCATATATCTCTCTTCCTGTGGTCTCATAGTGTGCCAGAGGATTGCTCTGATTCCTGAACTGCTCCAACGAGACAGAACCGGGTATCTGAGCCTTTATTTCCTCTGCCTTTGCTACTGCTCCAAGCATTCCCTTTTCACGGGGAGTGTTTATCACCTCCGCACCAAGTGCGCGGAGCAGAGACTGCTTCTCTGCGGAGAATTTCGTGGGAACTACGAATATTATCCTGTAGCCGCGGTTAAGTGCCGCAAAGGCTATTCCGAGACCTGTATTGCCTGCGGTAGCTTCAACGATAGTGCCGCCTTTTTTAAGAAGTCCTTTCTTCTCGGCGTCGTTTATCATGTAAAGTCCCGTGCGGTCCTTGACGCTTCCCGAGGGGTTATAGAGTTCAAGCTTCGCAAAGACGTTCACGCCCTCGCCTTTTACTATATTTCCAAGCCTTACCAGCGGTGTATCGCCGATGAGAGCCTGCATTGAATCATAGTACCTCATATATATTATCTCACTTTCTCTCTGATTTTGCAATAGCCTGCTGAATATCCGCCAAAATATCTTCAATATTTTCGATTCCCACGGATAAACGGATAAGTCCGTCGGTTATTCCCACCTTTTTGCGTATGTCCGCAGGTATGGAGGCGTGGGTCATGGTCGCGGGGTGGCATACAAGGGACTCCACTCCGCCGAGACTCTCTGCAAGTGAAACAAGCTCCAGGCTCTCGAAGAATGTGTTTATATCGTAGTTCTCATGGAGCTCAAAGGATATCATAGCTCCGCCGTTCTTTGCCTGTCTGCGGTTTATCTCATAGCCCTGACTGCTTTTCAGTCCAGGGTAGTAGACGTTCCTGACAGCTTTGTGCTGTTCAAGGAACTCCGCAGCCTTTACGGCATTTTCAGTGTGTCTGTCCATGCGGACTGCAAGAGTCTTTATGCCGCGGATAAGGAGGAAGGAATCAAAGGGTCCCAGTACTCCTCCCGTGGAGTTCTGAATGAAAGCTATCTTCTCCGCAAGCTCTTTTGAATTGACTACTGCAAGTCCCGAAACAACGTCGCTGTGACCGCCGAGGTACTTGGTAGCGCTGTGGACTACGATATCAGCGCCAAGCTCAAGGGGCTTCTGAAGATAGGGCGTCATGAATGTATTGTCCACGATAACAAGAAGTCCGTGTCTGTGGGATACCTCTGCTACTGCCTTTATATCGGTGACTGTCATGAGAGGATTTGCAGGGCTCTCAATGATTACTGCCTTTACGTCTGAGCTTATCTGACTTTCGTAAACTGTCAGGTCGGTAGTATCCGCGATAGTATACGTGATGTCAAAGTGGTCGAAGACCTTGCTCAGCAGGCGGAACGTACCGCCGTAAACGTTGCTCGATATGAGTACCCTGTCGCCGCTGTGAAGCAAGCTGAGAACTGCCGTAAGAGCTGCCATTCCGGAGCCGAACGCAAAGCCTGCAACGCCGCCTTCAAGGTCGGCAATGAGAGCTTCAAGAGCTTCACGGGTGGGATTGCCTGTGCGCGAGTACTCATAGCCGCGCATTTTTCCGAGACCGTCCTGCTTGTAGGTGGAGGTCTGGTAAATAGGTATATTCACAGCGCCTGTACGCTCGTCAATGGAGATACCTCCGTGTATAAGTGCTGTTTCTGTATTTTTATAACTGCTCATAATAATTCTCCTTTTTATTCAGCCATTAGCCGTTGATATCGCCTTACGGCGAAATGATTCATTGATCGTCCGCGTCAGCGGCTAAAGGCTTATTCATAATCATAGCCTGCGGTATAGCTTGCCGATATCAGGCTGACGTTTTCAAATGCTTTCAGGCCGTCCTCCCTGCCGTCGAAGTACTCTCTCTGCACCTTTTCGGGGGGCATATACGTATCTATCTGAAAGCCGAGAGAGTACAGCGCACGGGAAACTTCATTGTAATCATAGCCGCCGCGCATGACCTCTCCGAGATCTTCCGTTATCTGTTCAAGTCTTGCGACTCTCCGCGGAAATTCTCCTGTTTTTATGGGATAATCAAAGACAAGCTCGCTGCCGAGAGCTGAAAGCTCAGACATCTGTTTCAGCGTATCGGTGAATACGTCAAGTGTAAGGTAGTAGGTAACTCCGAGAATGCTGAAAAACGTCCTTTTATTCGGGTCAAAGCCTGCCGCAAGGAGCTTGTCGCACATTCGCTCCTTTTCAAAGTCTACGGGAACGTAGTGGACATTACCGCGTATATTCCATTCAAGCTCCCTTATCTTCTCAAGCTTGTAGCGCTGAGTGTCGGGGTGGTCTATCTCGAATACCTCAATGTCCCTGTTGTCGTTGCGGAACGCGAACGTGTCCGAACCTGCTCCGCATATAACGTACTGTATCTTCCCGTTCTCACCTGCGAAGTCAGCAAGTCTGCTCTCGTTGAAGTGTATCCTCGAAAGCGGTATGGGTGCGAAGTACTCGCTGATTATCTGCTCTGTGTCCTCCCGTGAGAACTGCTGTGAGCTCCCGAGTCCGCTGCGGATGAAATCGTAAATGCTGTCGTATTCCTCCTTGCCGAGCATATCGTATGCAAGGTAGTCGTCGTATATCTTCTGCCGCGCCCTGTTGGAGTGCCATGCTCTCACAAAGGCGCATATCTTGGCGGTAACGCTTTCTCTTTCGTCTATCATAGTAACCTCTCCATAACAAAAAATGCGCAGAATGACATTCGCATTCCACGCATAACGTTTTACTCGCTTAAAGTCAGGAGATGACGCAACATCGCTGAGCACAGGTATGCAGAATACGGATATCGTTTGACTTGTTCATACAACAACACTGCATACAACACATCATATTTGTTCTCATGTTCAGCACTCCTTTTCATTAATCTTCTGTATTCCTATCGGAACTGTATGTATTATAGCATAGTTTGCATATCATGTCAATAGGTTTGAACTATATTCGGCGATAGTTATAGAATTGTCCTATTATTTACACAAGATTTATAGATTTTGCAACTTTGGCGCTAAGAGCAAAGAAACAGTAACCGATAAACGTTAGTTCCGTCAAGTATGAAAAGGCTGCGTGCTTACTTTCTTACAATCTTGAATGGTTTAAATCACTAAAGTATATTGTCTTTAAGGTTGTAAGATTGCAAGGTTGTAAGATTGCAAGGTTGTAAGATTGCAAGGTTGTAAGATTGTAACATGGCAAGATGTAAAGATGTAAACATGGAATCAACTCTCCCCTCTCAACCAAAAAACTCCGAAGAACAGACAGCATTGCGTATCCCCGTTCTGAAATAAAGAAAGCCAAAGAACGAACAATCATCGCTCTTCGGCTTTATCATCTTATATTTTTTCATTTTTTCCACCTTAAAGGTACGCAGGCTCTGCGCTTATCGTTTCCACCTTAAAAGCCGGTTCTGGAGCTTGTTGAACAGGAAAGTCACAGCGATCACTACGAAACCGATAACGAGAAGTCCTGTGATAGTACGTGTATAGTCGCCGAAATCGGAATAATACTTGACATAGTAGCCCATACCGTCCCTTGCGCCTATCATCTCCGCAGATGTAAGGAGTATGAATGACACGCTCAGTCCCTGATTGCAGCCCAGGAATATCTGCTGCAGTGACGCAGGGAGTATAACTCTGAACAGCATTTCGGGCTTGCTTACGTTGAGCACCTTTGCCGAGTCGATTATCTTCTTGTCCACGCCGAGGACTCCGCTCATTGTGCCTGCGAATACAGGCCAGAATGTGGCGAGGAAGATAACGAATACGGACACCGACTTGAACGTGGGAAGAAGCGCTATTCCGTAGGGAATGTAGACTATCGGCGGTATTGAGCTGAAAAACTTGGTGATGTATGTGGCAGCTCCGCCAACTCTTGCGCTCCAGCCTATGAAAAGTCCCAGCGGTATAGCTACAGCTGCCGCAAGGAGAAAGCCCTTGACAGTAGTTCCGAGAGAGCTCACAATATTTGTGAGGATAGCCGACCTGTCCTCGGTAAACTGGTGTATCACCTTGCCGGGGGCAGGGAAAAGCAGGTCGTTGAGCACGTTGTACTTTGCCGTTGCAAGTGACCATACTCCGAGAAGTACGTAGACAAAGCCTGCAATATCGAGAAGAAGCGAAACTCCCTCTTCCTTTTTGATAAACGACGAAGCCGCAAGCACGATGACTTCAAGTCCCACAGCAAAGGCTATGAGAGAGCCTGTAAATACGTCCTTTGTCGACCTGTCTGGCAGGAACTGTATGAGTATCAGCGCTATGAACAGCAGATGTGTTACGCGGAGGTATCTTTTTTTAAGCGTCATAATACCACCTCGTCTCCGCCGATACGCTCGGCAATATCGCTGTAGAGAAGTGAGAGCAGTCTGTTGCGGAACTGTCCGTACTCGTCGGTCTTTACCAGGTCCTCACGTCTGCGGGGACGCTCGAAAGGTACGTTCACGACCTCATTTACTGTACCCGGGTGAGCTGTGAGCACTACTATCTTATCGGAAAGAAGTATAGCCTCGTCGATATCATGAGTCACGAACACAACTGTCTTGCGCTCCTCGGTGCCGTCGCCCTCCCAGAGTTTGAGAAGGAGCTCCTGCAGGATAACGCGGTTCTTTGCGTCGATAGCGCTGAACGGTTCGTCCATGAGAAGTATCTCCGTGTCCATTGCAAGGGCTCTTGCGATAGCGGCTCTCTGCTGCATACCGCCCGAGAGCTGCGAGGGGAACTTGTTCCCGAAGCCTGTAAGTCCAACCTTTGTAAGGAACTCGTCGGCTATCTTTGCGCGTTCGCTGCGCTTTACGTCGTGGCGCGACTGCTTTATGCCGAACTCGATGTTCTTTTTTGTAGTCATCCACGGGAACAGGGAGTAGTGCTGGAAAACCACTCCTCGCTCTGTGCCTGTGCCGTGAAGCTCCTTGCCGTCTATCTGCACCGAGCCGCCTGCAGGAGTATAAAGTCCCTCAAGCACACTGAGAAGCGTGGACTTTCCGCAGCCGCTGGCTCCGATAACACTGACGAACTCTCCTCTGCCAACGCCGAATGAAACGTCGTGGAGAGCGTTGAAGCTTCGCTTGTTTTCAATGTAATTGACCGTAAGGTCTTTTATCTCAATTTTATTCGTAGTCATCAAAATGCTCCTTTAATGATGCGTAGATATCATCGCTGCCCTCTGCAAGAATGCTTTCGAGAGCCTGTTTGTAGATATCTGTGTTGTAGTGCGGCTCGATGTCGAAGTCCTCTGTGTAGCCCAGCTCAACGATAGTATCCTTGAGGGTAAGAGTTCCCTGCTTGTCAGGATCGGGACTTGATACACTGTAGCCGCCGTATACCTCTGTGTCGATGAAAGCCTCATCTATGTCGATGTACTTCTTAACGTCCTTGACCGTCTTTTCGTGGTCTGTCTGTGTAAAGTGGTAAGCCTTTATGAATGCTCTTTCAAGAGCTGTGAATGTATTGGGGTTATCCTTTACCTCCGAGGTCTTTGCGACCTGACGGCAGCAGGGCTGGTTCTCGAGAGCCTTTTCGTGAGCGCAGTAGTAAACGACCCTGTAGCCCTGTGACTTCGCAAGTGAAGTATAAGGCGAATAAGCAGAAGCTGCGTCGATATTCTTGTTGAGAAGAGCTGCATAGGCGTCCTTCTGACTGTCAAAGTAAACGATATTTACCTTGTCTTCACCCTCGCCTGTCTCAATGCCTGCATTTTTAAGAAGTATCTGGAGCTCTGCGTCCTGAACGCTGTTCTTTACGGAAGCAACGTTCCTGCCCTTGAGTATCTCAACTCCGAGCTCGTCCTTGTCAGCGAATTCGGGCTTGATAACATAGCCGTGACCGTTTGTCATTGCTCCTCCGATGACTGAAATCTCATGTCCCTGGCTGAGGAAAGTGAGAGTAGGTACAGAGCCTATGAATGCAACGTCAAGCTTGTCGGATTCGATACCGTTCACAAGCTCGGCAGCACTGGAGAACTGTGTGAGAGTAACGTTCAGTCCCTCCTCCTTGAAGTAGCCCTCCTCCTGTGCAACGAACGCAAGGAGATGTGCGGTTGAGTTGAGGTAGCCAATGCTTATATCGGGCTTTTCGAGCACAGCCTCAGCACTGTCGCCGCAGCAGTCGGCAGCCTCTTCCTTGCAGCAGTCCTTCTCCTTGTCCTTGCAGCATTCCTTTTCCTCAGAAGGCTTCTCGTCAGCCGAATTGTATGTGGCTTCGTTTGTAGCAGCTGTATCGTCTGCCTTATTGTTGTTGAAAGCTCCGCAGCCTGTGAGCAGCGAAAGAGCTGCAACTATCGAAATATATTTAACCTTGTTATTCATATTTATCACCTTTCATTATCAAAAATATACTTACTTATTAATTGTACACCCGTATCAAATGCTACATCGCATTCGCTCCGAATGAAGTATTTTACTGTAAACTTTCATGTTTTCTCACTCCTGTTTTCTTTACTGAACTAATCATACCATACTGATAGGCATTTGTCCAATACAAAAGGATTATCGTCATCTATAATCAAAAGCTATAGCTCACACATATTTAATATTCTGCCTGCAAGGCTGTAAATATAAGAAAAGAGCCGCCATTTATGTGCGATACGCATAGAGAAGTATTTGTGAGAGTTTATTGAGGAAAACCCTTTTGAAAAAGGGTTCTTCCTCAAACTCCTTTCCTAAAACTTCCAGCTTTAATTTTTCCAAACAGGACGCCCGACATAATAAAAACACCCTCTGTATATCTTACAGGGGGCGTCCTGTTTGGAAAAATTTGGGTTAAAAGTCTTTGGAAGGGGGTTCGGGGGAGAACCTTTCCTCAGAAAGGTTTCCCCCGATAAGTTCCCATATATACTTCTTTACGAGTACTGCACATAAGCATGGCAGCTCTTGTAATTCCATTATTTCTTTTCGATAACACCGTTTTCCGTGAACTGTAATATCCTGTCGCAGATATCGAGGGCGGCAGGCCGGTGAGTAACTATGACCACCGTTTTATCCGTCATATTATGCAGATTTTCGAGGACTTTCCTCTCCGTAGCTTCATCGAGGGCACTGGTAGCTTCATCGAGAAGCAGTATGGGACACTGTGAATAAACAGCTCTTGCAATGGCGATACGCTGCATCTGTCCCTCCGAGAGACCTGTTCCGCGCTCGCCGAGAAGAGTATCCGCACCGTCGTCGAGCTCATTGACGAACTCATCGGCACAGGCTATTTTCAGCGCATTATTTATTCGCTCATCATCGTGAAGCCCGCTCTTGTCAGCAAAGCATACAACTTCGCGGATAGTTCCGCTCATAAGCTGATTACCCTGAGGAACATAGGCGAAAAGTCTGTGATACCGTGCAGAAAGCTCCTCTGTATTTCCGCTTTTATCGGTAATATAGCGTCTTCCGCCGTCAAGCTTATAAATGCACATGAGCAGTTTCAGGACTGTGCTTTTTCCGCAGCCGCTGTGTCCCGTAAAAGCCACATACTGGCCTTTTTTCACTTCAACGCTGATGTTTTTCAGAACGACAGGCATTGAATCCTTGTTAAGCTTTCTTACGCTGTCACCTGACGGATAGTAGGCAAACTCTGCATTTTCAAGTCCCATAGCGGAAAAACCGCTGCGGTAGTAGCCGAGGGTTTCACCGATATCCATAGGCTTTACGTCTGAATCGTTCTCGAAATCCTCAATTTCCATAAGTCGCTCGGCACTTGCCGTCATAGCGTAGAACTTCGGGAGGTATGCCGTAATATTGGCAAATGGTGACTGTATCTGGGAAATGAGCTGAGTGACAGCCGTAAGAGTTCCGTAGCTGATAGCTCCCGTGAGTATACCGTAGCCGCAGTAGATAACTCCTCCCACATACATTCCCTGCATACCTGTCTGAAATCCGATATTGCAGAAATTTGAGAAGCGGACGCGCTTCATTCGCATACCCTTGTGGTCGTTCATTCTGCCGAGAGCTTCTTCCTCCGTCTGCTTTTCAGCCGCAAAGGAGCGTATCATCATAAGACTGCCGAGGCGCTCCTGCAGGTACACGCGGAGCTTTCCGTCGCGCTCCTGTATATTCTTGTGGAGCCTTTTCAGCACCTTTCTGAAGCCGTATGTAGCGAAAAACAGTACGATCCCCACAGGCAGCAGCACAAGCGCGAAACGATAGTCGAGAAATATCATCATAGCCATTGCACTGACCATTTTCACTATCATTCCCGCAAGTCCGGGGAGTATCTCCACGCTGTTCTGAGCAACGACCATAGTATCGTTCGTGAGCCTGTTTAGCCACTCTCCCGAGTGAACAGCGCTGACAGTTCCGAAGTCCTTATTGAGGATATTATTGAGCAGTCTCTGCTTGAAAAGGTTCTCCAGAGTTGCACGGGAAAGTTCCTCCAGCCAGCGCATCACAGCCCTCATCGCAACCTGAGCGAGTACAAGCAGGACTATCATCAGAACATTGTAAAAGAAGCCGCTTCTGTTTCCGTCGACAGCATTATCCACGATATTCCTGAGCAAAAGCGCATAAAGAACGCCGCTTCCGCCGTGAAGCGCATTGACTATCATCAGCCAAAGGATATTCCATTTTTTTCTGCCTGTCACTGCATAAAGCCATTTTACCGCGTTTTTCTTCATGGCTTTATCATTCTTTTCAGTTTGTATTTCAAACGTCTGGGAATTATGCGAAAAGCTGCAAAATCGACCCACAGATGACTGTAAAACCGATACCAGAACTCATTTACGCTGTGCTTTTTTCCGTTATGGACAAAGCTTGTCATCACGCCGATGATATCGTCGTCAGTGATACCGTATTCCTTGTTCACGCAGTTATCGCCGAGGATCACATAGTCCTTTTCACGCACCTCGATAACCCTGTGCAGCACGTAGCTGCTGGGCGGTCTGCGGTAAAGGACAACATCGTACTTTTTGCAGCGCTTTTTTCCCTTCTTGCGGACTGTGAACAGGTCTCTTCCCTGCTTCAGCAGCGGAAGCATACTTACGCCGACGTTGCTGTAGGTCATTTCCCCGTTTTTTTTGAGGAACTCCTCATAAGTGGTCTTAATCATCTATTGCTCCGATTTTTCTGAGCTGGTCGATTATCTTCTTCACATCGCGCTCCATAGCTTCCTTCGGTCCGTCGTACTTCTTCTGCATTTTTGCAACTATCTCAGCCTCTGTGGTATCCTTTTCAAGACAGCTTATGATAAAGCCTGCTGTTTCGTTGCTGCGGACAAGTCCCGAGAACTTGCTTGCACCCGTGGAAACAAGGAGTTTCTGATCTCCGTCGTCATGTGTTATAAAAGCCTTGTTAATCTTCATAAATATCAACCTTTCATACCGTTATATGCGACCTCAGCCGCTTCAATATCCATATTGCAGGTAAGCCTGTAGAGCTCCGTTTTAACTGCAAGCTCGTCGATGAGCCTGAGAGTTTTCGCCATTTGCAGCGTTTTTACGGGACGATAGACCTGCTGCAGCAGCATTGCGTAAGCCTCTGACTTGTCAATGCGTACTATGGTGTTTTTTTCGCCCCTTGTAAGTATGCACAGACCTTTCAGCGGAACAGACATATTGCAGCCCAGCTTATGCTTGCCGTTGTACGGAGTTCCGTATGCGATAACTCCGTTCTCCGTGATCTTCAAGAGCGGTTTATCATCGTTGACCATGACAGCCTTATCCCCTAAATATTCGCGCCACAGCCTTGTATGCGTAGACTTTCCCGTACCTGACTTAGCCGTGAACAGGAATCCCTGTCCGTCAACTGCGATAACAGAACCGTGAAACAGAACTGTATCAAAATCCGGCATTTTCTCAGCTATCTTCCGGTATACCGCAAGCTCCTCGCGGTAGTCGTCAGTCGAATCAAGAGGCTCGCGCCCCTCGCGCTCCGCACATCTTATCTCGCGCTGAGTCTCGAAGTCAATGTCCTCCTGTGAAGTTCTTACCGAAAAATCGGCATCTTCATCTGTAGCATAGTCCTTACAATAATTATGGACTTTCTCATGCAGAGAGGTCACTTCAATGACCTTGTCCGCAATTTTATATTTTCCTGTAAACATTGTATCCCCCCCTGAAAAAGTGATATTAATATTATAACATATTATAATATAAATAGCAAGGTTCAAGGTAAAAAAACATATTCTATTATTGACTGTGCAAGATTCTTGCCGCTACATAAAAGAAACGAAGCCGCTGGCGTATACCAGCGGCTTTTTGTCATTGTGCGTCCATATCTCTTATTTCAAGATCACTTGTATCGTATAACACCTTTGCGTGATTAAGGCGTATCAGCTTTTTTTCAAGGTGTTTTCCGGTGACCTTGTCGACCTTGTCGCGATAGACCTTGCCGTTACGGTAAACTACTCCGTTTTCTCTCGAAAAGAACACATTTTCAGCGCTAACGTGATACTTGTATCTCTGAGGGCTGTCTGCTCTCAGTTCTCCGCAGAGATATTCAGGAGTTGTATATATCACGAGCTGATAAGTCCTTTTTGTCGTATTCTTAAAACGGTAATCGAGATAATTATACATTATCGACGTGCCTGTACCGAACGGTATTTTTCTCTGGAAATCGGGAAAAAGATCAAGTCCGTCATGGTGGTGGTGCTCGGTTATTTTCAGGTCGGAATGGAGTATCATCCAGTGGATAAGATTTGTCATCTGGCACATTCCGCCGCCGATACCCGGCTCTGTATGATCCGCGAATATGGTAAGACCTTCCTTATAGCCTTTATTTTCCGTTGTATTGCCTACAAGGTACCAAAAGGAAAAAGTCTCGCCAGGCCGAATGAGAATCTTGTTTATCTTCGGAGCAGCAATGGAAAGGTTTACGGCTTTGTTTTCCTGCAGACGCATATCTACATTGCCAAGTCTGCGCCTTATAAGCGAATTATGCTTATAAATGACATACGGCAGCCTTTCCTTCTGCTTTGTCTTTGCAAGGTGCTTTATACTGCACAAATTCTTCAAAGACCTCATTAAAATACATTTTTTCTCCGAGATCGCATATGTAAGCGGCGATATCTCACAGAAAAGCTTTCTTTTCATCTTTTACACCCTCAAATCAAAAAAATAATATGATTAATTATACCATATTTCGTCGAATTAATCAATACATCGTAAGATTTTAAACATTTTCCGCCGCATAAATGATTTGTTATTCTGAAGAAAAAACTGTAGAAAAATAATATAGATATTTATAAATAATAATACAATAAGCACCGTTCCTTAATTGGAAAAGGTGCTTACATTAACTTGATTCAAAAATGATCAGCCCTTCATGTTGTTTGTCATCATATTCCCGAGCAACAATCAGCGAAATACGATCAAGCGGATACTCCTTCATTTCATTCTTCAAGTCTGCGTCAAATGTACCGCCTAAGCCATTATTATACTCCCTTGCAATAACAAAACCTCCTATGGTAGTTTCCTTAATTCTACCATAGGAGGCTGTTTTTCAATTATCAGTTTTTAATGGATCTGTTGTGCAACAGAGCTCATTTTTGTTATTTACTTTCCGATATTTCTGAGAATATCAAAAACTCTTGAGGATTTAGCGGTTGCCGCACCAAAAATAATCATCATGAATGCTGCAAGAGCTATAAATACGTTTGTCAGAGAGTAATTG
>NZ_JAFYYT010000048.1 GCF_017549005.1 Ruminococcus sp. | reverse complement strand
AATATTTAGTCGGTGCTTATGGCAATGAGGTCACACCCGTTCCCATTCCGAACACGGAAGTTAAGCTCATTCACGTTGACGATACTTGGCTGGTGACGGCCCGGGAAACTAAATCAGTGCCGACACTTTAAGGACTGCTTTCGCAGTCCTTTTCTGTTTATGCTATTATTAGAGCCTTACTCTTCCGAGTAAGGCTCATTTTTAATCACCAGCAGGTAAACAGATAACCCGCAAGGGGTGAAAGTACTATCATTATCAGTGAGAAGCTCAGAGACTCCACGGAAGTAAGTGTCGCTCGCTGCTCCGAGGGGAACATCTTCTGCAGTTTCGCATTAGTCCGTACCTGCAATGCGTCGTCGCCAAGTGCTGCTATAAAGCCGCCCAGTGCCATTATCAGACAGCTTTCCGCGTGTTCGAGCCCTATTCCGCCGATAACCAATGCCGTAGTACACGCAAATACTATCTTATAGCTCAGTTTTGGCAGTTTCAGTATCAGCTTCGAGCCTGCAACGCCGCCGAGCTCCATGAACAGGAGTACAGGACCGAGCCAGCGGTTTGCAAGCCCTTTTTCGGGGATCTTAGCCTGCAAGAAGAACAGAAGCAGTATATCCACAGCTCCCACAAAGGAATTGCACAGCATTAGTCCCATAGCTTTACGTGCGCTTTTCAGAAATCGCAGGCTTTCCCTGAAGCAGTCGGCTATTTTAGTAAAAGTCCCTTTGGTGTCGGGGATTTCTTTCAGATTCACCTCCGTAAGCGTCGAGAGCACTATGAACTGTGCCGCACATGAGATGAGGTCTGTGGCGTAAGCGAGTCTGTAGCCTATTGTTAGCGCAAAACCTGCACACAGAGTCGAGATACCGCTGCAAACCCTGTAAATTATGAGCTGATTTGACTCATATTTCTCGAATTTGTGTGCGATACGTCCCTTTTTCATTGAGTCATAGGCAAGGGCGTCGCCCGTTCCCGAGGAAAAATTATAGGTCAGGGCGTGAAATGCGATTGACAGGCAGACCGTGAAAAAGCTGTTGGACATTATCATAATCAGAGTTGCTATGGTGTACATTGTGGTGCTGACCATGAGCATTTTCTTTCTGCCGAATACGTCAGCCATAACTCCCGAGGGTATCTCGAAAAAAATGCTCACTACATGGAAAATGGTTTCGGAAATGCCTATTTCCACAAGGCTGAAACCTCTTGCGGCGAGTATGGCAAGCCATGCGCCTGTTATTGTCAGGTTGCTTATTATTGATGATAAATACAGCCTTGACAGCTGTTTTCTTATATTAAACATAAAAAATCTCCTTAAACTGAATTTTGTAAGCAGTTAAGGAGATAATGCGCGATATATCGTTGATCTTTACAGTTTTTAAAAGCAGTTCACTTTAACTGACTAAAGCTGCAAAAGGGCGCACTATCCCCGTCATAGGGAAAACATCGCCTTTTTGAAGTTGTACATTGGTATTTTTCCAGAACATACTATCAGCCTCTTACGTGTAAAAATGGTTTATTCGTATAATTTATTATAGCACATTAATATTGGTCTGTCAATAGAAAGAATCGCCCCCGAGGGCTGTGCGACCGCTCGGGGGCTGAGTTCCTATATGGGTATTATGTAGATCTCATGAACCAAGTTCTGTGAAGTTGATACGTCCGTGCTCGGATTCGGGGTCCTTGTTGAGCATAGACTTCAGCACAGTAATAACGGAAGTGTTGATGCTTCCTATCTTCTTGGCAACAGCGGCTTTGTAGCCAAAGTTGACCTTGCCCATTGAAGGCGTCTGCTGAGCGGCTGTGAGCCTCTCGTAAGCCTCCTGAGCGTCGCCCAGTATATCGCCTGTCTTTCTTTCAGCACTTGCTGTCTGGAATGCTACAACGAACTCGTCAGAGCCTGTTCGGTAGATCCTGCTGTTCTTGAATACCTGATTAAGGATATCCACGGTCCTTACCAACAGCCAGTCGCCTGTATCGTTTCCGTAGCGTGAGTTTATCTCGCTGAAATTGACGATATTGAACATTACGAAGTAGAACGGGTGCTCTTCGGTGGACTTTGCTTCTTCAAAGTCCATAGAAAATGCGATACGGTTCCTTACGTCCGTGAGAAC
The DNA here is from genome assembly GCF_017549005.1 of Ruminococcus sp. Taxonomy (GTDB): domain Bacteria; phylum Bacillota; class Clostridia; order Oscillospirales; family Ruminococcaceae; genus Ruminococcus. Next base: position 2,364 of record NZ_JAFYYT010000048.1, on the reverse strand, counting down.
GTCCTTGAACATTGCGGTATAAAGGGATTCCTTGGTCTTGTTGCTCTTTATTATGGTATTTGCAAGCTTCTGATTGATCTTTTCCTGACGCTTTGTGATAAAGCTGAACAGGACTACAAGACCCACGATCGCGATTCCGAAGATCGCCATATATGTACGCATAAGGTGGGACAGCGAGTAAACCTCGTCCTTTGTATCGTCCAGCATGAGAAGCCAGTTGTACTTCGGCATATAGGTATATGTTGAGATATAGGTCTTGCCGTTCTGCTTGTACTGGAAGTTTCCCTCGGTCTTTGCATTTTCGTCGCTGAGCTGCAGGCATATCTTCTTTATGGATTTGTTGCTTGCAGTGCTTCCGATGAGGTCAGGGTCGTTATTGAAGATGTACTTGGTATCCTTAACGTTTACCATAGTGTACATACTTTCCTCGACGCCCTTTATTTTAAGGTCGTTGAGTGTGTTTACAAGCTGGTCGGTGAATATTCCGAGACCAACGAGACCTATTGGCTCGCCGCTTTCGTCATAGACAGCCTTGTACATGGAAACGATCTGTTTTCCGCTGGCAGGGGAGATGATGATACCTGTATCGTATACCTCGTTTCCTGCCGCAAGCATAGCGTCCTGGAGCTGCTTGAGGGGGTCAGGGTCCTTACGGGTTATCATTCCCACTACCTCGGGATTCGTATGTGCAAGAACATGGGTATTCCATTCACTGACATATATTCCTTCAAGGTTGTTGATGTCCTTGGAATAGTTTTCGGTATAAGCCTGTGCTTTTGCTTGCAGACCCGAGTTTCCGGGATCCTTGAGCAGATTGGTTATCTGGTCGGCTTTGCTGTAGTACTGGAGTATTTTTTCTGAGTTTTCCACGTAAGTCTGGATAATATGAGCTCTTTCATTTGTGATAGTCTGCATATTATCCATAGAGCTGTTTCTTGTTGTTGAGCTGATAGTTTTTGTTACAACAAGTGAAAGAATAATCATGACAATAAGCTCTATGATAAGTACAATACTGATCGTCGATAGCTTTTTACGCTCTTTCATGATGACAAAATACCTCCCCTTATATATTAAAACTTCTTAAAGAAGCCGAAACGCTTTTTCGGTGACGGCAGACTGTTAAGAAACTCGTCTGTGTCGTCGTCTGCGGCTTTCAGGAGATCCTTTACCCTTCCCTTCAGGATATCTCCGCTGGAGTTTACGTTGTTTGCCTCGACTGTTGCCGAGACTTCATGAATTTCTGCGGTGCTTACGGACTTTACAGGCTCCTTTTCGGGCTCTTCCTTAACGGTTTCAGCCTTTTCTTCTGCTGGTGCGGAGATCGGCTGTGCCGGACTGTCAGGAGCAGTCTGTACAGGAGCAGCCGTAGCGTGTGCTGCGTATTGCGGTCGCTGTGTAACCGGCGGTATATTGAAGTTCTGAGGTTCTGGAACTGAGCCCATAGGCGCAGCGAACATACCGACTTCGTTTATGCTTATCATTCTGTCGCTCATGAGTATCATGCAGTTCATATTGTCGGGAGCGAGCGACAGGATATATCCCAGACAGTTGTTGCACGGAAGCATGGGTGTTCTGATCTGGGTGCCTATGAGCAGCAGAGCACGTATGACGTATTCGCCTGCAGCCTGCATATTGCGGACTGCGTCGACCTCTGCGTGTATGAGCGCGTTCATATCCGCACGGCTTATACCCGTATATATCCTGCCCGACCCCGATTCTATCGAGCAGACGGTGTCAGCAGGGGATATAAACGCACCTGATTCAAGCAGTCTTATTGCTGTTGAATGAGCAGCATTGAAAATAGCTTCTGTATTCATGTGGCTTCACCTCTGATCCTTTGAAGAATAATACCCTTGGTATTTCGTTATTTTATGTCCGAAATACAATATTTTGTCAGGAACTCTTAAAATTTTTCCTCTTTGTTATATAAAAATTATACACCTTTTTGATATATTTTTGCAACCGAAAAAACGAAGAAAAGGTGGATATTTGTTATTAATATTTTGTGATGTTTTAACAAACAGCGCCGACAGCTTGAAATTGTCGGCGAATAAATCCCGTAATACAGGGAACTAACGGCATTGATTATTATAATGAATATATTTATTGTATATTCATATTCTTTAAGGATTAATGATTAATGAATTTACAACAAGTATAGCACTGTTAAAATTATATAAAAATTCCGCCCCCTTTTGTCTAAATGGGCGGAATGGAAAATAGGTGTATACGCCGTCACCTCAGAGCCATCTGCACGGACTCTCAGAGCCACGTTGCCGCGCCTTGAGAGCCACCTTCACGGATCACAAGAGCCACTTAGTAAAAAGTGATATAATATCAAAAGCACATCATCTGATGTGACTT
>NZ_JAFYYT010000006.1 GCF_017549005.1 Ruminococcus sp. | reverse complement strand
TTTTTTGGGAGCTTCAGGCTTCTTTTCCTCTGCCTTTGCCTCTTTTTTAGGAGGTTCGGGCTTCTTTTCTTCCGCCTTTGCTTCTTTTTTAGGAGGTTCGGGCTTCTTTTCTTCCGCCTTTGCTTCTTTTTTAGGAGTTTCGGGCTTCTTTTCTTCCGCCTTTGTCTCTTTTTTAGGAGGTTCGGGCTTCTTTTCCTCTGCCTTTTCCTCCTTTTTCGGGAGTTCAGGCATTTTTACTTCCGCCTTTGCGTCCTTTTTGAGAGCTTCGGGCTTCTCTTCCTCCGCCTTTTCCTCCTTTTTCGGGAGTTCAGGCATTTTCGCCTCAGGCTTCTCCTCTTTTTTGGACGGCTCGGGCTTCTGCTCAGACTTCACCTCAGGCTTGGTCTCAGCAGGCTTTTCCTCAATATCTGAATTATGATGAGCTCTTACTGCTCTCACCTTTACGATCTTTGCTTTCTTGGGAGCTTTACCACTCTCTGCTGCTCTGATCTCGCCTGAGCAGTAGGGACAGGTCTCGTATTTATCAGCATCGTAAAGATGCTTTTCGGGACATCTTGTCATTTTCATTCTGTTATCACTCCATGTATCATTTTCTGCATTTCAAATTTTTACCAAAAAATGAATTCAACAATATAATTATATCATTTCGTCGATAAAAAATCAACAAACACAGCCGCTGTCACTGAATTTTTGTAAAAAATAACAGAATATGTCTTCCCCATGCCCTAAAAACAGGGATTTAACACCCATTTTTTGTATCCTCATTGGACATTGTGCACAAAGCCTCTGCTTTATATGCAATACGTATAGGGAAGTCTATGAGTATTTATTGAGGGAAATTCTTTTGAAAAAGGGTTCCCCCCGATAAATATACATAAACCTCCCGTATACATATCGCACATAAGCAGAGGCTTTTTACACGATTATCTCCGCGCGGCTGCCGCCGTCCTTTTCCTTGGTCACCACTATCTGCTTGTCAATGCGCTGTTTCAGCGACTGGACATGAGAAATTATTCCCACAAGACGGTTGCCGTCGGAAAGCCCTGCAAGGGCGCGCATTGCCTGTTCGATGGAGTTCTCGTCCAGCGAGCCGAAGCCCTCGTCCACAAACATGGTATCGAGCTGTATTCCGCCTGCCGAACACTGTATCTCGTCCGAAAGCCCCAGCGCAAGAGACAGCGAAGCCTTGAATGACTCGCCGCCCGAAAGGGTCTTTACGCTTCTCACTGAGCCGTTGTAGTGGTCAATAACGTCCAGGTCGAGTCCCACCTGCGTCCGCTTGTCGTCGTACTCCGTCCGCCTTGTGAGAGTGTACTGCCCGTCGGACATCACCCTCAGACGCTGATTTGCACGCTGTATTATCCTGTCGAAATAGGCGGTCTGTATGTAGGTCTCCAGCATGAACTTGCTCTGCTCGGAAAGCTTTCCGTTTGCGGTATCAGACAGATTTTTCACCCACGAATAGCGTGATTCAAGCTCTGACAGTTCCGAGGAGCCGTTCACTATATTCTCAAGAGCTGTGCTGTTTACAGTTATCCTTGTATGAAGCTGTCTCAGCTTCGCCGTGAGCTGCGTTTTTTCAGCGGTAAGCCGCGCTCTTTCCGCAAGCTCCTTTTCACCGTCTATGTCGTTGAGGTCGTCGAGCTGCAAACTGAGCTGGTCAAGCTTTCCCGACAGCGCGGAACGTTCCTTTTCGCTCTCATTCACAGCTGTTTCGGCTGCTTCATAGGCTTTTTTTATCTCGGCACAGCGTTTTTGCAGCGATAAAATGTAAATCCCTGCGTTTTCGCCGTTCTCGAACCTCAGTCCGCTGCGGAGTTCCATAAGTCTGTCAGTCATTTCCGAAAGTCTGCTCTCGGAAGCCGCTTTCTTCACGGTAATATCCGTGAGAGCCCCGTTGTGTCCGTTTATCTCTTCCTCCGCCTCGGGTATGAGCTTTTCGAGCTCCTCCTTTCGGGCGGTTCTCTCCTTTTCAGCCGCAAGCTGCGCCTCTATGCCTGCCATTCGCGCTTTGAGGGCAACACGCTCGGAAACTATCCTTTCACGGGCGTTCTCCATCGGGCAGCCGCCAAGAGTTTCACCGATGCCCTTTTCCGCGTCAGCGCGGAGCTGCTTCAGCATTCCCTCAGCGGTGTCGCATTTGCTGCGGAGCTCCGCAAGAGCCTTGTCGGAGTCGGAAACAGCAGTCATCGTGCCGACTTCCTGCTTTTCGAGGGACTCTATATTCCTGTCGAGCCTGCTCTTTTCAGCTATGAGCTTTTCGGCTTCGGTCAGCTTCTTTGAAAGCACGTTCAGCTCCGCAGTACAGCTTTCAAGGGCTTTTCCGCAAAGCTCCGCCCCCTGGTCCATACCGCATCCAAGGAGTTCCTCAAGCCTTGCAGTCAGAGACTTTTCAAGCTCGTCCGCCTTTGCTTTCATGGAAGAGGCTTCTGTACTGTTCTTTTCGGCAGCACGGCGCGCCTTTTCAAGCTCCGATTTCATTGCTTCAAGCTCTTTTTCCGTTGGAGCGCCCACCTGTTTTTTCGCAGGAGATGGGTGCTGTGTCGAGCCGCACACGGGGCATGGTTCCCCGTCTTTCAGGGAGTCCGCAAGTACGCCTGCCCTGTCGTCAAGGAAAGCCCTGTAGCCGCGTTCATAGTTCTCTGAAAGGCGAGCTACTCTCTCGGCGGCTTCGCGGTATAGCTCTGCGGCTTCTTCCTGCTCGCTGCGGCGCTTTTCCCACTCGCTTATGTCTGCCGAAAGCTTTTTCAGCTCTGCATGGCGCTTTCCCGTGCTCTCCTGACTGTGCAGGAGCTTTTCCTTCTCGGCGTCGGCGCCCTCTATCCCTGCCCGCCTCTTTTTCAGCGCGTAGACCTCCCCTGTGAGAGCTTCGCATTTTTTCACAAGGCTGTCGTGTTCAGCCTGATATTCCTTGTATTCGGCAGTCTTTTCCCTTAACGAGCGGCTCCCGCTCTCATAGTCGCCTATGACCTTGGCAAGATTGTACAGCTCGGAAGCTCTGCGGACGAGCTCCTCGCGCTCGGCTGCGAGCTTTGCGGCGCTTTCACCTGTTATTTCAAGGGCTGCGTACTCCTTTTTCAGCTCCGCACGCCTTTTTTCGCATTTTTCCTTGTCTTTTATCCTGTTTTCAAGAAGCTCGTCCAGCGATAAAAGCTCTTTCCGCACTGCCGATATCTGGCTTTCCTGCTCGGAAGCCTTTGCGTACTGCGGCATTTCAGCTTCAAGAGCCGCAATATCGCCCCTTAGCTTTTCAAGCTCGGGCTGACGGACTTTTTCCTTTCCGAGCCGCTCCGAAAGAAGCCTGCCGCGCCTGACTGTATCGTCCAGCTGACGGGCAGTCCTCTCCTGCTCACCGAGCATTTTGTTCTTTTCCTCCGCCCTGGAGATACGTCCGTTGACTTCTCCAAGCTTTACGTCTGTTTCCTCGCTCTCACGGGTGAATATCTCCGTCTGAGCCTTGTCACGGGTGATGAGCTTCGTGACGGTCTCCTTTATGAACTCAACGGGGGGAAGTTCGGCTTTCAGCTTCTCCACCTCTGAAAAGTACTCATCGTCCTCACCGCAGGATATGCCGCCGACGTACTGCCTCAGCCCCTCGCGGCGCTTGTCGCACTCGCTTTTCAGCGCCACGCTCTCCTGCCTGAGAGACTCCTGCAGGGTCTGATAGTTCCTCGTCTTAAATATGTGGCGGAGTATCTCGCGGCGCTGTGAAGTGTCCTCCGTTATGAGCTTCATAAAGTCGCCCTGTGCTATCATGACTATCTGCTTGAACTGCTTCTCGGAAAGTCCGATGACCTCCGCAACTGCCGCATCAACGTCCCTTTTTCCCGAGACCGTCCTGCCGTCGGGATAGGTGAATACCGCGTTTGCAGGCTGCTGTGCAACTCCGCCGCCGCGCTTCGCCTGACGAGTATATGAGGGATTACGGTTTATCTTGTAGCGCTTGCCTGCGTAATCGAATTCCAGCTCAACATATGTGGGAGTGTCTATAGCCGCGTATTTCGACCTGAGCATACTGTCATCGTCGCGGTTCTCGCCGCTGGCAGTACCGTAGAGAGCATAGGTTATGGCGTCGAAGATAGTGGTCTTGCCTGCGCCCGTGTCTCCGGTTATCAGGTAAAGTCCCCTGTCGCCGAGAGCTCCGAGATCAAGTGCGGTAAGCCCCGAATATGGTCCGAAGCCCGATATTTCAAGCCTTATTGGTCTCATGCCTCTCCCCTCCATATCCTCTCGATGAGTGACTGTGCCAGCTGCCGCTGCTGCTCTGACATTTCGCCACCGTTGCTGAATCTGTAAAACTCCTCAAAAAGCTCTATGGGCTGCCTTTTTTCAGCCTCCGCCGTACCCATGCTGTCATGAGAGCTCCTTGTGCGGCGGTTATCGTACTCTATCATCATTATATTCGGGTAAACTGCCCTGAGTTTTCCCATAGCCTCGGGAACTTCCTCCTCGTCGGTGAGGACAGCACGGATATAGTCCTCTGTATTGCCGCTCCTGCTGAACTCCGCGGAGCTTATCTCCTCAAATGTGCCGCGTATCTCGCGCATATCACGCATGGGCGTGAGCGGTACCGTCCTTATTTCAAGGCTGCCCTTTTCACGCAGTTCCGCAACTGTTACTGACTTGGTCTGCTTTTCCTCCGAGAACGAGTATTTCAGCGGAGTTCCGCAGTAACGGATACGCTCGCTGCCTACGTTCTGAGGTCCGTGGATATGTCCGAGGGCTACGTAGTCAAAGCCGTCAAAGGCGGAGCTGTCCACATTGTCCGAACCGCCCACCGATATCTCCTCGGAGTCGCTTTTCTGAGCTCCCGTTACGAACTGGTGAGTGATAATTATATTGCGCTTTGTAAAATCTATGTCCATTGCGTCGACAGCAGCATTTACCGCGTCGGTATAGCTTTCGATATTGGCTTCGGGGAAAAATCTGCGCACTGACAGAGGTTTTATGAATGGGAGCATATACACGCAGAGCTCACCGTAATCGTCGGCAAGGACGGTGGGAACGGTGCTTCCGCTGTATACGGGAGACATATGTATGCCGCTCTTTGCCATTATATGGCTGCCGAAAGCGATACGCTCCGCGGAATCGTGATTTCCGCTTATGGCAAAGATATGCTCCGTCAGGGACGAGACCCTTGTGAGGAAATCGTCAAAAAGCCGCACTGCCTCCGCAGACGGTACGGGCTTGTCGTATATGTCCCCTGCTATAATGACCATATCAGGCTTTTCTCTGGCTATTACGCTGCATATTTCGTTCAGGATATACTCCTGATCCACGGTAAGTGAAAACTCGTTCAGCCTCTTTCCGAGGTGAAGATCGGATAAATGTATAAGCTTCATAAAAACTCCCCTTGCCACTTGCTGTTAATAAAATTATATCCTGTTTGCAGAGCAATGTCAACGAAGTTTTCACATGGAAAAATAAACAAATGCACAGCCGCGTGACTGTGCATTGTGACAATTATTCATCGAAGCTTTCGGGGTGCTTTGGCTTGCGCCTGTAGCGCCTTTTGTCAGTGTCCACTACCTTTGTGGCAGGATCGACGCCGTTCCAGCTTCCCCGCTTTGTGGAGTCTATCTTCTTTTTCTCCTTCTTGCTCATTTTGTCGTATGAAACGAATTTGTCCATGATTACCTCCATTCATATGACTTTCACGAAAAGCTGCTCCCTGCCGCCGTATATGGTATCATATTCGCCCATGCGAACGAAGCCGTACTTCTCGTACAGTCCCTTTTCGCCGCTCATTATGTATACCTTGCTGCTGCCGATTATCCTTAAATACCCGAATATCTTCCTTATCATCTTCTCCGAGAGCCTTCTGCCCCTGTAAGCTTCATCAACAAAAATGAAGCCTATCAGCGGAGAATAAGGATATTTCGGGTCGAGCTCGTCCTTTTCCGTGAGAGTGCAGAAGCCTACAGGCTCGCCGCCCTCAAAGGCGGCAAAGATGCGCTCCGTGTCCTTGAAGGAATTGCTCCGCATGAGCTCTGCGAGATACTTTCCGGCGCTCCATGAGCATTTTTCAGCATAATCCGCAACATTTCCCCATTTTTGATGTGTATCTGTCATTGTATATATTTCCATTTTTCCTCCTGTAAATCATGATTTTGCGAAGCAAAAATATGATTGAGTTTAGAGTTGACAGTTGTGGTATCGCCTGCGTCGATATGATTTTAATAATATGAGCGCAGCGAACTCATTAACTCTCCACTTTCAACTCTCAACTAAATCAAAATTCAGCCAAGCTGAATTTTGATTTACTCCTCCCCTGCCTTAAAATTGTATATTGGCTTGATTATTTCGTTTATTTCAACTGTATCGCCGATATTGTCAACTATATCCTCCATTGACTTGTACGCCATGGGGCACTCGTCCAGCGTCTGTGCATTTACCGAAGTCGTGTAGATACCGTCCATCTGCTTTCTGTACTCCGACACTGTGAAGCTCTGCTTCGCCTGTGAACGGGACAAAAGTCTGCCTGCACCGTGAGGTGCGGAACAGTTCCAGTCGGGATTGCCCTTTCCTGTGCAGATAAGGCTTCCGTCGCGCATATTGATAGGTATCAGGAGTTTCTCACCTGCCGCCGCAGAAACTGCTCCCTTGCGTAGTATCATTGTCTCCGTGTCGATATAGTTGTGGATAGTTGTGAACTGCTCCTCGGCATGAACGTGCATACCCTTGATAATCTCGTCCATCATCGCCTGACGGTTCAGCATTGCGAACTGCTGCACTATCTTCATGTCGTGGATATACCGGTCGAAAAGCTCACCCTCGCAGTAGGCAAGGTGCTTTGGAACGTCGGTAGTCTTGGTGTTTTCAAGCTTTTTCAGCTCGGACTGTATCTGCTTCTGCTTTCCCTCCGCCTTCAGACGGGCGATAAGCTCGCTTACCTCCTTGTCAGAGCTCTTGTTCAGACGTCTGTACGCCTCGTTCTGATAGTACCTGGCGACTTCAACTCCGAGGTGGCGGGAGCCTGAGTGGATAACGATGTAAATGCTGCCGTCCTCGCCCTTGTCGGCTTCGATGAAGTGATTTCCGCCGCCGAGAGTACCTATGCTCTTTTCTGCACGGAGCGGGTCGATATGCTCTATGCAGTAAAGCTCTGCAAGATTGATCTTTTCACAGTAGCGGTGAGGCTTTTCGCGTATCGCAAAGCCCGAGGGTATCTTCCCGTAAATAAGCTTGTCCAGTTTCTGGAGCTCTATGTGCTTTTCCCTGAGCCTTACGGTCTCCATGCCGCAGCCGATATCGACTCCCACAAGATTTGGTATGACCTTGTCGGTAATGGTCATTGTAGTACCTATGGTACAGCCTGCGCCTGCGTGGACATCAGGCATTATGCGTATCTGCGAGCCTGCGCTCACGGGCTGGCTGCAGAACGCGATTATCTGCGTAATGGCGTCCTGTTCGATAACCTCGGTGAAGACCTTCGCAGAATTGTATTTTCCGTTGAGTTCTATCATATTCTTTCCTTTCCGAAGCTGCCCGGGCAAATAAAAAAAGCACTCCCGCAGGAGTGCATAATGCTCTGTATACGCAAAAGCTCAGCACATGGCTGAACATTCCGGGCAAACTCCATGCTTATTCTTATTGATATTAAATTCCGGCATCTGAGGGTATTTTTTGAACATTGTCATGGTGTTCACCGTCCTTTCGTAGAATATGGGTCTATTATAAATCGTGATAAGCTGCAAAGTCAAGGCATATGAAAAACTGTAATCAAACTGTAATAATTAGCCGAAGAGGATAAAAAAAGGTCGTTGCAGGGCTTATAAGTTCCGTAAACTATTCAAAGAGTTCATATGAACCTCTTGAAATGATATATTCTTCTGTGCATTATGCATAAAGAACACTTCTCATTTATACAAGAGGTAAAAAATTGTCGGGTATTGACAGATAAATAGAAATAATATATAATAATATCATGCAGTTGAAACACGTCAGCTGCTACGATCGGTGCTCCGCATAAGCACATTTTCTATGATATGGAGGTTTATATGTTCAACAAGATCAATCTTATGGCTCTCTCATTTGAGGACTTCAACTGGGGCGTCATCATCCCTGCCGGAATAGGTATCATCCTATTGTTAATAATCATTTTCTCCGGATATATCAAGGCTCCCCCGGATACTGCATACATCATCTCAGGTCTGAGAAAGAAAATAATCATCGGTAAGGCAAGCATACGCATACCTTTCTTTGAGCGTGTGGATAAGCTGAAATTACAGCTCATCGCCGTTGACGTAAAGACTTCAAGCGCTGTTCCTACCGCGGACTACATCAACATCAACGTTGACGCAAACGTTAACGTTAAGGTAAGCAGCGACCCCAACCTCATCAAGCTGGGCGCTGAGAACTTCCTCAACAAGGACACAGCTTATGTTGCTAAGGTCGCAAGAGAGGTTCTTGAAGGTAATATGCGTGAGATCGTTGGTCAGATGTCCCTCGAGGCTATGGTAAACGACCGTAAGGCATTCGCCGAAAAGGTTCAGGAGAACGCTGCTCCCGACCTGAACAGAATGGGACTTGAGATAGTTTCATTCAACGTTCAGAACTTCACTGACGACCAGAACCTTATCGAAAATCTCGGTATCGACAATACCACTAAAATCCAGAAGAAAGCTGCTATCGCACGCGCTGAGTCCGAAAAGGAGATCGAGATCGCCAAGGCTCAGGCTAAGAAAGAAGCTAACGACGCCAAGATACTCGCTGAGACCGAGATCGCTCAGAAGAACAACGAGCTCGCTATCCGTCAGGCTGAACTGAAAAAGGAAGCCGACACACAGCTCGCTATTGCAGACGCTGCATACGAGATCCAGAAGGAAGAGCAGCGTAAATCTATCGAGGTTTCAAAGGCCAACGCAAACATCGCCGCTTCCGAAAAGGACGTAGAGCTCAAGGCTCGCGAGGCAGAGGTTACAGAAAAGGCTCTCGAAGCTCAGATCAAGAAAAAGGCTGAAGCTGACCGCTACAAGGCTCAGCAGGAAGCCGACGCAAAGCTCTATCAGCTCAAGAAAGAGGCTGAGGCTGACCGTTTCCAGAGAGAACAGGAGGCTGAAGCTCAGAAGGCTGAGGCTGAAGCTCAGAAATTTGCCAAAATGCAGGAGGCTGAAGGTATCGCTGCCGTAGGTAAGGCCGAAGCGGACGCTATCCGCGCAAAGGGTCTTGCTGAGGCTGAGGGTATCAACGCCAAAGCTGAGGCTATGAAAAAATACGGCGAGGCTGCCGTACTCGAAATGTACTTCAAGGCTCTGCCTGAGGTTGTAAAGAACGCTGCTACTCCTCTTGCCAATGTTGACAAGATCACAATGTACGGCGACGGCAATTCAAGCAGACTCGTAGGCGATATCATCGGCTCGACCACTAAGATCACCGACGGTCTCACCGCTGCAACAGGCGTTGACATAAGAGCTCTGCTGGCCGGCTTCCTCGGCGGAAAGGCAGCTGCTCCAAGCGCTGCAGACAATACAGATACAGAGGATATTTCATCGGTGGATACAGACTACACAGAATACACCCCGACTGATACGGACTACTATACTGACACCAACACCGATCCTGATGTGCCTGAACTGTAATATATTTTGCATAAAACATTATCCCCTGACGATATGCGGTCGTCAGGGGATTATTGTCGTTTTGCTGTAATATTACCGCAATATCTCTGTAATTTTCTAACTCTTTCCACTTCCATATTGAGCAAATTTTGGTTAGTCTATTTGTATAGTTTTCACAAAGTTGTACAAAAAGCATTTACAAAAGACGAAATATAGGTTATAATGATAGTAGCATCAAAGCGTGATTCAATCTCAAAGATAGCAATTTTTGGTCAAATCCTCTGAAACAAGGTTCAGAGGGGGGGGATTATAATGATTAAACATCTTTCGGGTGAATTTGAAACTGTTGAGTATGACACTCAAAAATATGCAATGCTGTACGATAATGTTCAGACTGAGGAATATCCCGTACACTGGCATAACGCAGTCGAGCTTATCATGCCTATGAAAAATGAATACACTGTCACAGTCAACGGAACAGATTACTTCATTCCCGAAAATGATGTCCTTATCGTTCCGCCCTGCGAGCTCCACAGTATGCCCGCTATTCCCGGACGGCGTATCATCTTTCAGTGCGACAACAGTATACTCGGTGAGATAACTGCGCTGGAGCCCGTAATGCGCTCACTCAACGCACCTGTTCTCATCTGCGCGGATATGGATAAGGAGCTCCATGTGCTGGCAAAAAAGACCATGCTTGATATTCTTTCGCTGTACAACTCCAAATCGGAGCTCGCAGACGTTAAGATATATGTCAAGGTCATCGAGCTCTTCATGGCTCTCCGCGAGTATCAGCTCGAACAGCAGAAGATCGTTATGGACTGCGACGACGAGAAGATCGACGAATACAGCGAGAAGTTCGGAACTGTCCTTAAGTATATCGACAATAACTATATGTACGATATCACGCTTGAACAGCTTGCCGACGTGGCTGGCTACAGCAAGTACCATTTCTCCCGTATCTTCAAGCAGTACAACGCTATGTCCTATCTGCAGTACATAAATGCAAGACGTACCAAGGCGGCAGAGCTTCTTCTGCTCGACCCAAGCGTGCCTATTACAGAAGTCGCAATGCGCTCGGGCTTCAAGAGCCTGACCACGTTCAACCGTATCTTCAAGGAAATAAAGCACTGTACGCCTACAGACTTCAAAAAGCTGTATGCATTGAGGTAAAAGCAAAACCATAAAGGAGCAATTGCTTCTTTATGGTTTTTTTATGTAAAAGACGAGGGTGTGATTCTTATCACACCCTCTTTTGGATTATATCAGTCCGAATTCTGCAAGCTTGGCAGCAAATGCGTTATAATCTATCGTACATGAATAAGGACCGCGCCATTCATCATTCCCGCCTTCTACTTTCAAGCAGTCAGAACGTGTTGTCAGATTGCTGCTTGAAACGGAATATCCTTTATGGAATATTTCCTTATCGCCTGACATATAGCTGTATACTACGAAAAATTTTCTGTGTTCCGCGTCACTGTTGAAATCTGAACTGTAGGAATCATATTTCAGCATGGATTCAAAATCATTTCTTATAAAACTTTCTATCTGTTCTCTCGTCTGTTCATCTGCAGGAACGAGTTCTTTCATATTTTCGTCCTCAAAGCAGACATCTACTCTAATATCGGGGAATTGGCTGATAAATTTCTCTATATTCTGATCCATATGCTTAATATTAGCTACAGGGTCGTATTTGCCGTCAGCGTCGTATATTACCTTATTATCAAATGGTGAGATCATATCACCCGTAAATGTTATTCCGTTATTTTCCGACGTTTCTTCTGCCTCTTCAGACGCGAAACTGTCAATATCAATGCCTGCGTCTGCAAGTCTGTCCTTGAACTCCTCAATGTTGATAGCATATGTCGCACTGCCTGAAGGTTCGGAACCATCGTCGGTCTGCGTATATTCGGACATACTTACCACGCCGTTGTTCAGTACCGTAAAATACATTGTGCGGCTGTTTTTTTCATCTATTTTATATTCAAACGTTATATCGCACAAGGTCTGTTCAGAATCATAACTTTCAGAGGGGATATTTACTTTCAGCATATGTACAAATCTGTTTTTCAGTAAATCGTCAAGCCTCTCCTTATCTTCCTCGTCCTCGGGAATCAAAGAACCGTATCCGTACTTCTGGATTACTGCATATTTGCATTTGCCTCTTGTGAGCCTGTCGATCTCGTTCTGGTCAATATATTCGTCCTCGCTGACGATCTTACTGAATTTATTCCGGAAATCCTCGATATCTATCTGATATATCCTTCTACAGAGCTCCTCAGCCTTTAAATGATCGTCGTCATATTTCAGATCTACGTATACTGTACGTCCTGTAGATTCAATATTTATCCATGAGATAAGACCATCTAATTCCCACGAAACAGTATAGGCAGAATCCGAGAAGTCAAGTACACTTTCCTCAGATACAGGCTCGTAAACTCCCTCGCCCCAGTCAAAGTTATTGAGCATATCTGCCAGTCCGCCATAAAGCTTACTTGAATTATATTTATTATATATGCCTATTCCTGACTGGAGCTCAAAGTCCAGCACTCTGAAATTTCCAAATGGCGATATCTTTTCTGTATCCTGAGCCAGTATCGCCTGTATTCCGCTGTCAAAAGCATCAAAGTCTATCAGGTACCATTTTATGTCGCCAAGAGAAGCCATCGCCCCTGTCTCAAAGCTCATCATACTCTCCTGATAGGACACATAGCCGTCGTTTGCAATGTGAAGATTGCACTCTATCGGCGGAGTATCGCCTTTTGTCCACTTGATATCGTATACCGTTTCCTCAACATCAGCGTCTATGTCTCTGCCCTCAGGTTTCTCTACAGGTTCGCCCCAGTTGAACTTATTGAGAAAATCAGAGAGCCTTGAGTAGGTCTCGGCTGAGTATTTGCCGTATTTTCCGTCGCCTGCGTCAAATCTGTACTCGAATGTACTGAAATCGCCGAATGGACTATTTATTTCCTCAACTATATCACTGCCTGCCATTTTGTTGTTCTGCTTGTGGAGCAGAAATCCTGTAGTTCCGATACCTGCCATAAGCACTGCACAAGCCGCAGCTGCACTGACAGTCCTGATTATGCGATTTCTTGAGCTGACGCGCTCTGTACCGCTTGCGACCTCTGTATATCCGTCGTCACTGTCGGTACGTGTTATCCTGTTTTTCTCCGCAGTCTCACAAGCCTTGATTATACGCTCTTTCATATCCTCGGGCATTGTTATTTTGCCGCCCGCATTTTTCAGCTTTTTATCCATACTACATATACTCCTTTCTGTATTTTTTCTCCAGCAGCTTCCTGCCCCTTGAAAGGCGCATTTTTACCGCTGAAGCTCCTATGCCGACTATCTCCGCTATTTCTGCCGCCTTATATTCATCTATATAGAAAAGCTCGAGAACTATCCTGTACTTCTCGGGAAGCTCCATAAGTGCTTCGAGAATACCGCTTTCCTCTTTGGAAACAGCGTATCCGTCCAGCAGTTCCTCGCTCTCTGTGTAATGGCGTGTGCGATATCTTAGCATATCGCGACATTTATTAGCCGCTACAGTGATGAGCCATGCTTTTTCATGCTCGCTGTCGGCAAAATCAGGTGCTTTTGTTACAAATTTTATAAATGTCTCCTGCACAGCGTCTTCTGCGTCAGCTGTATTTCTCAGCATAAGCAGACATACTCTGTACAGCATATCTCCGTATTTCCCGACCGCCTCGCGAGCGCAGCCGTCTTTAAGCATCGTATCATCAACTCCTTTCACTGTAAACACGTATGAGTTTGCAGTATGGTCACAAATATTATATCATTTTTTTCATCAATGTCAAATACGTGATAAAATGAAAAGACAGCCGATTTACACCGACTGCCTTTCAGGGGATATTAAAATTTGGAGAAATCTTAATTAAGGTGCCGATCACCGATCCTGTGACCGGCACGTATTGTTGTAAATACTATCTTATTTGATTAAGCTCTTGTATGAACCTGACCACCAGCAAGTGTCTTGCCGTGTGCCTTTGCCATATCAGAGATGTTTACGTTCTGGTAACCATTCTGTGCGAGCCAAGGAAGAACCTCTTCCATAGCTGCTGCTGTTGTAGCATAGTTCTCGTGGCAGAGTACGATAGCACCCTCAAGTGAACCATTCTGTGCAGCCTGCTTGATCTTGTTTACGATAGCATCCTTTGAAGCATTGTTCCAGTCCTCTGTGTCGATTGCACAGCTGATAAGCGGTACATCATTAAGAGCGGACTGAACTGTACCATTGCTCTCAAGGTAAGGTAATCTCATGAGGTGTGAAGGCTCAGTGCCGATAATGCTCTTGAGCTTGCTGTTGCACTGCTCCCACTCACTTCTGATCTGAGATGAACCCATAGAACCGAGGTGAGGATGTGTCTGGGTGTGGTTAGCAACTTCCATGCCATTCTCAAACTCGTATGTGATCTGCTGATTTGTCTTGATCCAGCTACCTACGTTGAAGAATGTAGCTGTCATGTTGTTCTTGATAAGAGCATTGATGATTCTGTAACCAGGATCAGATGTAGACTGAGCTGAAGCACCGTCGTCAAATGAGATAGCGCAGAGCTTCTTGCCTGACTGGATCTGTGTGCTGCCCTGTGAAGGAGTCTTGACCTCGCCTACAGTACCCTTACCTGTTACGACCTCTGAAGCGACACCCTCAGTACCAGCAACTACTTCATCAACATAGAAGTCCATAAGGTCGCCGGAATCCTGGATTGTCTCGATATAGAGGATCATATCGCCTGAATTCTCAGGGATAGTGAATGATGTGTTCTCGAGCTTTGTCCACTCGCCGCTCTTACAGTCAGCCTTAGCGATGCTTGTGTATGAAGCGCTGTCGCCTTCGCCCTGCTGGAGTGACATCTGGATTGTAGCTGTGCTGCCTGACTGCTGGAGAACTGCAGCGCTGAAGCTGTATGTCTCGCCAGCCTTGAAGTCAGAACCAAGTGTATAAGCTGCGCCGTTCCACTCAGCTGATCTGCCGGATACGTAAAGTGACTTGCCTGAATAGAAGCTGTCTGAGCTTACGTCTACAGAAGCTGCGCCTCTGCCTGACCAGCTGTCAGAGCTGGAATCGAATGAGCTCTTGAATATTGTCTTTGCTGCAGGCTTAGCTGTAGTTGTAGTAACTACCTCAGGAGCCTTTGTTGTTGTAGCCTCTGTCTTGACAGCCTCAGTAACAACAGTATTGATGTTTTCTGCATAGCTCTCAGGGAGAGTCTTTATAGTACCGAGGAGGTACTTCTGGATCGTGTATGCATCGTTAGATGTGATACCTGAACCAGCCTCGTAAACGTCTGCATTGTACTTGCCCTGATCTGTAAGTGAATACTTGTTCGGGTTAGCAAGTGACTGCATGATGATTACTGCGTCAGCCATATCTATGCCGTTATCGCAGTTACCGTCGCCCCATCTTGAAACCTTTGCATTGAGGGCATCCTTAGGATCAACCTTAACTGTTGTAGTTGTGGTTGTTGTAGTCTTTGATGTAGTAGTTGTGGTTGTTGTAGTAGTTGTTGTGGTTGTTGTAGCGCCTGACGGATCAGGAGCAGGGATCTTCTTAGCAAGAGCCACAATGTCATTGTAGAATGACTTAGGCTGATAGTTGCTGAACGGAAGCGGTGAACCGCCGTTCTCGTTAGCTCTCCAGCTTCTCTCATCTGTTGTACCCCAGAGAGTTACAGTAGAGATATTAGCTGCGTGCTTCATAGCAACCTCAAAGATCTGAGGATAAAGCTGTCCGTTAGTACCTGTGCTGTTTGTGATATCGAGCTCTGTGATCTGAACGTCAAGTCCGAGAGCCTCGAAAGCCTTTACAGCTGTCTCGAATTCGCTTGCTGAAGGATACTTGGAGTCAAGGTGAGCCTGCATACCGATACCGTCGATATAGTCGCCTTCCTTCATGACATTCTTAGCCATGTTAACGAGGTCGTTTGTCTTCTTGGACATATACTCGTTATAGTCGTTCAGGTAGAGCTTTGTCTCCTTAGGAGCATACTGTCTTGCATATTTGAACGCATTGATTACGAAGTCGTAATTTCCAGCACCGTAAACATCCTTCCACTTGGACCAGTTTCTCATTCCGCCGCCGTCGTTCTCGAAGAGCTCGTTACAAACGTCGTATGAGTGAACAAGAAGGTTAGGATAGTTGGACTTGAGCTGTGAGAATGTGTTCTTGATCATGCTCTCAAGACGCTTGTTCATTCTGTCCTTTGATACATATCCACCGCCGTCCTTGAAGAGGAACTCAGGGGTCTGGCTGTACCAAACGAAGGTATGACCACGAACGCCGATTCCGTTCTGCTCAGCAAACTTGAGAATGCTGTTTGCAGAAGAAAGGCTGATCTGAACTTCATCACCGTTAACGCCCTTAACGATAGAATCAGGCTTCATTTCGTTCTCACAGGTAAGTGAGTTGTAGTTCTTCTTGATGAACTCCTGAGCCTGTGAATTACCGATTTCATAGCCGCTTACGGAAGTACCGAGACGGAAGTACGGTCCCATAACATCCTTGAAGCCGCTGCCGCCCTTTTCATACTTGTAGTTGAGGTTCTGGTGAGCTGCTACGCCCTCAGAGCCGCCGGCAACTTCAACTGTATTTGTATCATTGTTATTGTTGTTGTTATTATTGTTGTTGTTATTGTTGCCTGTTTCCTCTTCGGAAGCATTTGTAGTAACAGTTACGCTCTTAACGTTAGCCTGTCCGTTTGATCTGTAGCCCTCGATGTTGAGAGAAACCTCATAGAGAGTACCTGACATGTCGAGGCCCTTCTGGCTCCATGCGTCGAAGTGCTTGGATACGTCGATAGTGCCCTTCATGTAGTTTGTTGTGTTGTTCTGTGAACCGCTTGTGGTTCTGATGCTCCAGTACTGTGGGAATGTAGCAGTACCGTCGAGAGAAGGCTGGTTATAACGCATTGTCTTGGCAATTTCATATGTATTGCCATTGAGAGTTATATTGCCCTTTCTCTCACCGTCGTTTCCGGGTGGACGCCAGTCGCCCCAGCCTTCAACGATGTAGTATTCCATAAGAGGATTTCTTGTCCAGCCGTATACACACATATACGAATTTCCTCTTGGAGTGTACTCAACATCATATGTAAGAACGATATTTCCGAAAGCCTTGTAGTTCTTCTTCTGGCTGTCGAAGTTCTTGCCCATACGTGCAAGGAAGTTCTCAATGTTGCTCCATGAGCAGGTGAAGGAACCTGCGCCTGGATTCATCTGAGCGTTACCCTGTCCGTTCTGATTCCACATCTCGTAGTCATAACCGCCAACGTTTCCTCTGACCTGCTGATCAGCTGCCTGTGCAACTGTTGCGGGTACAGCGGGAATACTTGCGGCGATCATCATAGCGGTCGTGCTTGCGCCGACGATCTTCTTGAAGATGCCTTTTTTCATGTCGATCATTCCTCACTTTCCAATTTCGTGATTTTTCCATCCTTTTCGCTGAGAAAAAGCACAAAAGCACCAATCTGCTCCTGCGTCCCTCCTCTTCCTCAACTCTTGTCTATATTTTATTACATTTCTATGAACATTACAAGTCAATTCTTGCTAACAATGATGACCCTTGCTCATTTTTTGCTCTTTTTGCACATTTTAGCTCCTGATTTCATGCATTTTTTATACATTCTCGATTTTTCGTTATATTTCCACACTTTTTCTTACTGCTCACTGGCAAAAATTATGGTACTATTGTGCTAAAGCGTATTTGCAGCCACTCACGGCCAACGGTTTTTAGCCTTGTTCTGCCCTATACAGAAAGTAATCATGATTTTGCAAAATACTACCTGAAAATGCGAAAAATAGGGATTGTCCGACCACTTGCCCAGCGCAGGAAATTACGCTCCGTCGAATATCTTTCCTTCCGATTATCGGTGTGCACAAAAATGCAGTCTGTTTCATGTAAGTTCCTACAAAAATCATTTTATCCCTTTATTTTTTATTGAAAATGATATATAATAATAGTAGTATATAATTTTGATATACCATTATACTAAAAAGAGGGGATATAACATATGGAAAGCGAGAAAACGAAAAGAATAGTCGTCGTTGTCTCAGGTCTCGACGAGGAATACCAGTACAACATCTTCAAGGGTATCAATACATTCGCTTATGCTCATAATATGAATATCTCCTATGTCGCGGGATTCGGCGGAATGGTCGGAAGTGCCACCTTTGACATCGGTGAGAGCAGTATCTATAATCTCATTGATTATACGCAGTTCGACGGAGCGCTCCTTATGACCAACACCTTCGGCGACACGGAAATGAGAAACCGCATTTTCGCCCGTGTTCTCGCCGCTAAAATACCTGCGGTAGTCTTTGAGAGCCGCGAAAATCCCGAGTTTTACGACATAAGCATCGATAATTTCGGAGTTATGAAAACTCTTGTAAACCATATGATACAGCACCACGGCGCAAAGGTCATAAACTACGTGTCGGGACCTCTCGGGAACCCCGAGGGCAAGGCAAGATATGACGCTTTCGTGAGCGCAATGGAGGAAAACGGGCTTACTCTCGATAATGACCGTATATTCTATGGTGATTTCAAGAGCTACGACGGAAAACTTGCCGTTGACGAATTCGCAGCTTCGGGACTTGAGCTCCCCGACGCATTTATTTGCGCCAACGACAGTATGGCTCTCACAGTCGCCTCTTCTCTCGAAAAGCTGGGATATAAGATACCCGACGACGTTATGGTTACGGGCTTTGACAATACTTTCAGCGCACGTAATTCCACGCCGTCCATCACTTCGGTAAAGAGACCCCTTTACCTCGCGGGTGAAAAGGCTGCTCAGATGATATTCAACGTCATCGAGGGACTCCCTCAGGAAAAGAGCGTGATACTCGACGCAGAACCTGCATATTACGAGAGCTGCGGCTGCAGCAACGACAGCACCGACGACCTCAAAGAGTACAAGAAGCTCACCTACCGCAAATCTGAGGACACAAACAACAATATCCACATGATAAACCGCCTTACAGCAGGTCTTGCGGAAGCCACGATGCCCTCCGAGTTCTTTAATGTCATCTCGGGGCTCATAGGAGAGCTCGACTGCGAAAAATTCTCGCTGTGTCTCTGCGAGGACTGGCAGGAAGCCTACGCTACCGCTTCCACAGCCCTTATACAGACAAGCTATTCGGATTACATGACAGCTCCCCTCATATGGGACAAGGGCGTGCGGAGAAGCGTCAGCTACTTCCCGAGCAGGAATATGTTCCCCGAGGGCTTCGAGCAGCGCGGCTGCGTGAACTATTTCCTGCCCCTGCATTTCAGCGACCGCTGCCTCGGTTACTATATATTCACAAACAGCGAATTCCCTACTTACAGCCTCCTGTGCCACACTCTTTCGATGGTGCTGAGCAACTCGCTGGAAAATATCCGCAAGCTCACTCACCTCAACAAGGCTATGGACGAGCTGAACCGTCTCTACGTCATAGATCAGCTCTGTAATATCTACAACCGCAACGGCTTTATCAATATCGCCGATGATATGTTCAAGGAGTGCATCGCAAAGGGCAATCAGATAATGATAAGCTTCATTGATATGGACGGTCTCAAGTTCATCAACGACAACTACGGACACAATGAAGGAGATTTCGCTATACAGCGTTTAGCCAGCATTATCCACAACAGCTGCGAAAAGAACTGTATCTGCGCCCGTTTCGGCGGCGACGAGTTCGTGTATTTCAGTCCGAACGCCACTGAAGGCGACGCATTAACGCTCGCGCGCAAGATCAATATGGCTCTTGACAACATAAACAAGCTTCTCCAGAAGCCCTACACCATTTCCGCAAGTATCGGAAGCGTTGTCACAGTCGCAAAGGCAGGCGATACGCTTTACAGCATTGTGAAGCTCGCCGACGACAAGATGTACGAGGTCAAAAAGTCAAAGAAAAACGCGCGTCAGTCGGAAAGAATATGAAAAAACGCCGCTAAGTGTAACGCTCATGCAGAATTACACTTAGCGGCAGCTTTTTTATGCCTTTCTGAACCCCACGCACTGTACAGCGGCTATGGGGTTATCTTTTTCGTCTTTTATCTCCACGTTGTAGCAGCATATGGTCCTGCCGTCCTTTATAAGCCTTGCCTCCGCGATAATACGCTCCGTTTTGGGAACTCCGATAAACGAAGCGTCGCAGTTGAGACCCACAACTCCGGGCTGCTGCCAGTTTGAAGCGACCGCGAACGCAAAATCCGCAAGGGTGAAGTAAACTCCGCCCATTACGCCTCCCACCGCGTTTTTGTGGTGTTCGTTTATAACAAGGCTCACCCTGGCGTAATGGTCGCCCAACTCGTCGATGACAGCTCCCATTTCCGTGGCAAAGCGGTCATTTCTGAACATTTCCCTTACTTTTTCAAGTGTTCCGATATCAGCCATAGGTTATCTCCTGCTTTCATATTCTTCCCTTAATATCGAGAAATAAAGCCTGCCTACGTACTTTCCGCTCATGTAGAAATAGTCCCTGAGAGTTCCCTCGTAGGTGAATCCGCACTTCTCGATGACTTTTTTTGACGGCGCATTGATGGTTTTTGTACATATCTGCACCTTATGCAGGTTCATTTTGTCAAAACCGAAGGCAATAACTGCCTTTGCAGCCTCTGTGCAGTATCCCCTGCACTGGAAATCCGCACCGATACAGTACTCTATCTCCGCGAAGTGGTTCTTGCTGTCAACGAGGAAATAGGCTATCTGACCTATACATTCCCCGTTTTCCTTGTCGATTACCGCCCAGCGGTAGTAGTCCTCGCGTTCATAGTTCCCGATATACTTTTCAAGAAGTCCGTTGACCTCTTCCAGTGTGCGGTAAGTAGGCTCGGAGTACATGGTCTGTACGTGCTCGTCGCTTGCCCAGTTCCTGAATACCGCGTCGCAGTCTGTATATTCAAAGCGCCTGAGTATGAGCCTTTCTGTCTCTATTGTCTGTGTTCCGATATGCGTCAGCATATTATGCTCCTTTCATTTATTCCATATTAAAATATCTTTCCCCTGACATAGCAGCTATATCAGGGGAATCGTGTCTTATACAAGTTTTGACATATCATAGAGTCCTGCGGGCTGATCCTTGAGGAAAAGAGCCGCATTTATAGCTCCCTCGGCGAAAACGCTCTTGGAAGCTGCCGAATGTGAAAGTGTAAGCACTTCATCGTGACCTGCAAATATAACGTCATGTTCGCCTACGATAGTGCCGCCGCGGATAGAGTGCATACCTATCTCGGTCTTTTCACGCTTCTGACGGCGCGAGTGGCGGTCGTAAACGAAATGCTTTGAATTGTCAAGTGTCTCGTTTATAGCGTCTGCAAGCATGATAGCTGTACCGCTGGGAGCGTCCACCTTCTGATTGTGGTGCTTCTCAACTATCTCTATATCGAACTGGTCTCCCAGTATGGAAGCCGCCTTCTTTGCAAGCTGTACAAGGAGGTTGACACCAAGCGACATATTGAAAGTAAAGAATATCGGCACATGATTGGCGGCAGACTTTATCTTTGCAGTCTGAGCCTCGTTGTAGCCTGTAGAACCGATAACTATAGGAGTTCCCGTTGACATACAGTATTCGATAAGTCCGTCAAGTCCTGCGGGATTTGAAAAATCAATGATAACATCAGGCTTTACGGGAAGCTGTGCAGGAGTTTCAACTATGGGGAAATCCGCATACTGCTCGGTATACATATCTATGCCTGCAACTACCTCGCAGTCGTCACGCTCCTTGATACAGTTGTAAATGGTCTTGCCCATTTTGCCGTTAGCGCCGCAAATTGCTATATTTGTCATAATTACACTTCCTTTATTATCAATGCATTTGCATTACGAATTATTTGATGAGACCGTGCTTTGCAAGTGTTGCCCTGAGCTTTGCCCTGTGCTCGTCAGTCATCTCACAGAGCGGCAGACGACATGGACCTGCGTTCCAGCCCACCATGTTCATAGCTTCCTTGACAGGTATGGGATTTACCTCGATGAACAGGTCATTGATAAGGCCAAGGTACTTCAGCTGGAGCTTCATAGCCTCTGTGAAATTGTTATCGAGACAGAGCTGCACCATATCATGCATTTCCTTTGGGATAACATGAGAAGCTACGGATATTACGCCCTTTCCGCCGAGAGACATTACAGGGACTACCATATCGTCGTTGCCGCTGTAGATGTCGATATCGTTTCCGCACTCGGCAGCTATCTTTGCAACATAGCTGATATTGCCGCTCGCTTCCTTGATAGCGGCGATATTCCTGTGCTTTGCAAGCTCCTTAACTGTGGCAACGTCAAATCCGCAGCCTGTTCTGCTTGGAACGTTGTAAAGGATTATCGGGATATTTACTGCGTCGGCAATAGCCGTGAAATGAGCGATAAGTCCCTTCTGAGTAGCCTTGTTGTAGTAGGGAGTAACGTGGAGCAGAGCATCTGCGCCTGCTGCCTCGGCTTCCTTTGAAAGCTCCACAGCATAGTGGGTATCGTTGCTGCCTGCGCCTGCGATAACAGGAACTCTGCCTGCGGTATGCTTAACAGCGAACTTGATACAGTCGCGGTGCTCGTCGTCCGTCATGGTTGCGGACTCGCCTGTAGTACCGCAGATAACGATAGCGTCGGTGCCCTTTTCGATCTGATCGTCGATAACGCGGCCGAGCTCGTCATAGTTTATTGAACCGTCGGCGTTCATGGGGGTTATAATAGCCACAGCAGCGCCGGTGAAAATTGTGTTCTTCATAGACTCAAATCCTTTCGTCTAATTCATAATTCATAATGCATGATGCATAATTCTACGCATTCGCCCATTATGTTACAAATTTTGAGTATTGAACTGTAGGGGAACCCCGCCCTCGGGCTCCCGAAAGATTGCTGTTGTTGTATTACGGAAGGGCGAGGGCGCCCTCCCCTACAATCGACTTTTTTCTCGGGCGGATAATATCCGCCCCTGCAAGTATATTCTGTGCCGTAAGCGATAGCAGACTTTAGTATTTATTAAAAGTCAGCGAGTTTACGAGCGTCAACGTGGAAGCCCGCGTGGGCTCCCCGCTTAATCAAAGTAGCCCTTGGCTGCAAGGAGTTCAGCAAGAAGCACTCCGCCGCCTGCTGCGCCTCTGAGAGTATTGTGTGAAAGGCATACGAACTTGTAATCGTACTGCGTATCCTCACGGAGACGGCCTGTTGATACTGCCATACCGCCCTCGAGGTTCCTGTCCAGCTTAGCCTGCGGACGGTCATTCTCCTCGAAATAGTGTATGAACTGCTTCGGAGCGCTGGGGAGCTCCAGCTCCTGAGGAACGCCCTTGAAATCAGCCCAGAGCTTGAGTATCTCTTCCTTTGAGGGCTTGTTCTCGAAGCTTACGAAAACAGCAGCCGTATGTCCGTCAGATACGGGAACACGGAGACACTGAGTCGTGATATTGGGAGATGTTGCCTTAACTATCTCGTTGCCCTTTATCTCGCCCCATACCTTGAGAGGCTCCTGCTCGGACTTTTCTTCCTCGCCGCCGATATAAGGGATAAGATTGTCAACCATTTCAGGCCATGTCTCGAAGTTCTTGCCTGCGCCCGAGATCGCCTGGTATGTGCAGGCAAGGACGTTCTTCAGACCGAACTTTCTCAGCGGATGAAGTGCAGGAACATAGCTCTGTATTGAGCAGTTTGACTTTACAGCGATAAATCCTCTCTTTGTGCCGAGACGCTCTCTCTGAGCCTTGATTATCTCAATATGCTCGGGATTTATCTCCGGAACTACCATAGGAACGTCGGGAGTAAATCTGTGAGCGGAGTTATTTGAAACGATAGGGCACTCAGCCTTTGCGTAAGCCTCCTCGAGAGCCTTTATCTCGTCCTTTTTCATATCGACCGCACAGAAGCAGAAGTCTACCATGCCTGCGATCTTCTCGATATCGCCTGTAGCGTCCATAAGGACCATATCCTTCATGGATGCCGGCATAGGGACCGACATCTTCCAGCGGCTGCCTGCTGCCTGCTCATATGTCTGACCTGCGCTTCTCGGCGAAGCTGCCAGCACCTTGACATTGAACCACGGGTGGTTCTCAAGAAGCGTTGCAAAACGCTGTCCTACCATGCCCGTTGCGCCTATAATACCTACGTTATACTGTTTCATACTTACCTCTCCTTGAAAAATTTTTCCATAAAATAACAAAAACCGGTTGCAAACCGGCTCATCATGCGTTATAATAGAAATGTTGACATATCATTATGAAAAATATGCCGATAGCTCTCCATCAAAAGCATGATGACAGCTGCAAGCCTGTTGAGCATACAGCCAGAACTGAATTTACCAAAGACAGCCCTTCGGCGGCATTGCCTTTCGCTGAACACCATCGGACGGGTCGTCCCGTGTGCAGGTACTTTTCGCAGCCGCGCCTCTACCTTGTAATTATAATAGCACTTAAATCAGCTATTGTCAATACATTCTTTAAAAAAATTCGCGCAAATAATATTTTTACGCAAAGTTGACAGTTAAGAGTTAATGTGTTCGCTATGCTCACATTATCTAAAAAAGATTGCCGCAGGTAAAACTCTATAACTTTCAACTCTAAACTGAATCAAGTTTTGCGCAGCAAAAGTTGATTTGTATAGAAGGAGATATTAATGGAACTTCTCAAATCCGATTTTTACTATGAGCTTCCCGAGGAGCTCATAGCCCAGACTCCCATAGAACCGCGGAACGCCTCGCGAATGATGTGCGTTGACCGCAGGACGGGAGAAATAACTCACGACCACTTCTATAATCTATGCGACCACCTCAGGGAAGGTGACCTGCTGGTAATGAACGACTCAAGAGTTATCCCTGCAAGGCTCTACGGCGAAAAAATAGGCAATCAGACCTTTATCGAGTTCCTTCTGCTGGAGCAGAAGGGCGACAAGCTGTGGGAAATAATCTGCCGCCCCGGAAAAAAAGCAAAGGTGGGGACCCGTTTCTCATTCGGCGGAGGAAGGCTCGTTGCCGAGGTCGTTGAAGTAAAGGACGACGGCAACCGCATAGTGCAGTTCCAGTGCGAGGGCAACTTCTTCACAGCCCTCGAGGACGTTGGACAAATGCCGCTCCCGCCTTACATAAAAGAAAAACTCGAGAACCGCGAGCGCTATCAGACCGTATATTCACGGGAACTTGGCTCTGCTGCCGCTCCTACGGCAGGACTTCACTTCACCCCCGAAATGCTGGACGATATACGCTCACGTGGCATAAAGACGGCTTTTGTGACCCTTCATGTGGGACTCGGCACGTTCCGTCCCGTAAAGGAGGACAACGTCCTTGACCACAAAATGCACAGCGAACACTACTACCTCCCGAAGGAGACTGCCGACCTCATAAACGAAACAAAGAAAAACGGCGGCAGAGTCATTGCAGTGGGTACAACTACCTGCCGCACCCTCGAGAGCGTGGCTTCATTTTACGGTGATATTTCCGAGAGAGAAGGCTATACAGATATATTCATCTACCCGTCATATGAGTTCAAGTGTATAGACGGACTTATCACCAACTTCCACCTGCCCGAAAGCACGCTGATAATGCTGGTATCAGCTTTCATGGGCTATGAGAATACAATGAACGCATATAAGACCGCCGTTGAGGAGCGCTACCGCTTTTTCAGCTTCGGCGACAGTATGTGCATATTATAAAAAGAAAAAATCTGAGGAGATATATAATGGCTGAATTTGAACTTTTTGACTATTTCAAGGGTATAATCGATTCCGAAGAAGGACCTATCGTACTCTGCAATCTTGATTACAGGGTCATCTACGAAAATCCCTCGGCGGAGAGATATTACGCTCCTACGTCGCCTATCACAGGCAAGCTCCTGTCTACTCTCATGGACGAGGAGATGATGAGCAAGGTGGTAATGAGCGTTGAATGGTTCAAGGAAGACAGAAAAAACAATAAGGTATTTGCGTTCCATGACAAAAAGAACAATATGGATATGTACATTCTCGCCATAAGAAACACAAACGGTGAGCTTATCGGCTTCTACGGACGCCGCGAGGACAGGACTCCCGATCAGGGTAAGGAATTCGACCTTGACTGATCCGCGTTATCGGTTTTTAGTGATTAGTCGGCTGACAGAAGCTGCAACTATGCTAAGCACTAATTACTGTTCACTAATCACTGAAAATAAAAGGAGAAGCTATGTTCACACTTCTTAAAACAGACAAAAAAGCCAGACGAGGCAGCTTTGAGACCGTTCACGGCACATTTCAGACCCCGTGCTTCATGAATGTCGGAACCGCCGCAGCAATAAAGGGCGGTATTTCCTCTGTAGACCTGAAAGGCCTGAAGACCCAGGTGGAGCTCTGCAATACCTATCACCTGCACCTGCGCCCCGGCGACCACGTTGTAAAGCAGATGGGCGGACTTCATAAGTTCATGAACTGGGACAAGCCCATTCTCACCGACAGCGGAGGATTTCAGGTGTTTTCGCTGGCTCAGCTGCGGAAAATAAAGGAAGAGGGCGTATACTTCGCCTCGCACATCGACGGTCACCGCATATTCATGGGACCCGAGGAGAGTATGCAGATACAGTCAAATCTCGGCTCGACGATAGCTATGGCTTTCGACGAATGTATCGAAAATCCCTCCCCTTATAAGTATGTAGCAGCTTCCATAGAGCGCACAACGCGCTGGCTCATACGCTGCAGGGAGGAAATGGCAAGACTCAACAGCCTCCCCGATACTATCAATAAGAATCAGCTCCTTTTCGGCATAAATCAGGGCTCCACCTTCGATGACCTCCGCATAAAGCATATGGAGGACATCGCAAAGCTCGACCTCGACGGCTACGCTATAGGCGGACTTGCCGTCGGCGAGGAGACAGAGGAGATGTACCGCATAATCGACGTTGTAGAGCCGTATATGCCTGTACATAAGCCAAGATACCTCATGGGAGTGGGAACTCCCTCCAATATCATCGAAGCCGTCGCCCGCGGAGTGGATATGTTCGACTGCGTAATGCCAAGCAGAAACGCCCGTCACGCCACGGTCTTCACATGGAGCGGCATCATGCACCTCAATAACAAGTGCTACGAGACCGACCCACGGCCTGTTGACGAGCAGTGCGACTGCCCCACCTGCCGCAATTTCAGCAGAGCCTATATACGCCACCTTTTCAAGGCGAACGAACAGCTCGCAGGCAGACTTGCGGTGCAGCACAACCTTTACTTCTACAACACCCTTACGGAAAAGATACGCGAAGCCATTGACGAGGACCGCTTCGAGCAGTTCCGCGGAAAATATTCCGGGCTTCTTGCCACAAGGATATAATAACGGCTTTCTGCCGATAAACGGATGGAGTTTATATGAATACTTTCCTGTTTTTACTGATGCTTGCGGTCTCTGTCGCTGTGACCGCTGTTTTTCTGCGTGAAATACGAAACGACCTCAATAGTGACAAAAAGTCCGAAAAGAAGGGCTCTGCGGTACGTGCAGTCTCCCGCTGCGCTGCGCTGCTCCTTGTATTTGCGGCAGCTGCCGAGGCTCTCGGTATTTTCAGCATTGCCGAATACAAGGGAGCTTTTCTGCTTCTCGGCGGCATGACAGGCCTGTCCCTGTTCATCTGCATACTCAACAAGAAACGCAGATACAATATCGCCCTTACTGCGGTAAAAGCCATTCTCACCGCAGCAGTTCTTGAAGTAACTCTCTTCAATATCCCTACATACCGCCTCTGGTTCGGAGATTACGGCGAAATGTACTTCACGGCTGATGAGTGCAGAAGGAGTGAGAACGTACAGTACCGCACCAATGAGAGGGATATCGCCGTACAGGGCAACTATACCGCTATATTCAAATTTGACGATATAGGCGAAGAAGTCGCGGACGTTTTCATCGACACCGAATGTGCCAAGACCACAAAGGGTGCCCTCGTAACCATAGATACTATGGACGAGACCAACGCCTATGAGTACCGCGAGGGCATTGCAACTCAGCTTATCGCCAGGGACAAGCTCCATTCACAGTATGTGCAGCTGCACCTTTCGGGAAATGCAAGCAGTATAAAGGTAAAGATAGCTCCCCTCGACAACGGTATCGTCAATGTCAGGGGCATAGGCTTCAACCGTCAGATACCCATGAGCATCTCATGGATGAGGTTATTCCTTATTGTGTTCGGAGCCTGTCTTGTGAAGCTCATGCTTTGCAGCAAGGCGGCGGAAAAAAGCGTTTCCGACAGCAAAAAGCTGTGCAGGACAGCTTCCGTCATCATCACCGATGCCGCCTGTATAGCCGCAGTCCTCGTTACCTTTGTAAAGCTTGACAACTACTCTATCATAGATATCATGAAGCGCCCCGCAGGCAATCAGATGACTCAGGAGCTCGTAGAAGCCTTTGAAAACGGCAGTACGCGCATACTCGACGAGCCCACAGAGGAGCTGAACAGTTTCCCCAACCCGTATACAGGCGACGCCCGTGACAAGGCAGAGCTCAAATACAAGTGGGATCACGTCTACTATAACGGTCACTACTACAGCTACTACGGAATAGCGCCTGTTGTACTGCTTTTCCTGCCGTATCATGCACTTACAGGCTATTATTTCCCAGATTCGCTGGCAGTTCTCCTGTTTGCGCTTATCGGTATCGTGGGTCTTACAAAGCTCTACATGGAGTTCCTCAAAAAGCTCTTCCCGAAAACGCCTGCCGGTATCGCCATCTGCGGCCTTATCATAATACAGACCGTAAGCGGCATATGGTTCAGCATAGGACGTCCAGCATTCTACGAAATAGCTATGGCGGCAGGCTTTGCAGCACTTACATGGGCAGTATATTTCATGCTGTCCGCCGATATCCTCGGCAATGAAAAGCCGAAGCTCCCGCGTACTGCTGTTTCTTCCATGCTTTTCGCAGTTGCAGTACTTTGCAGACCTACTCTCGTGCTTTACTGCATAACAGCGGCTCTGTTCATGCTCATGGCTCTCCCGAGGGTAAAGGCTTCGGGCAAAAAAGGCGGCAAAAAGTCTTCAGCCAGCGGAGCTTTCCGCTATCTGCTCTGCGCCCTGCTGCCTATGGCTTGTATCGGTCTTATACAGATGTGGTACAACTATGACCGCTTCGGCAATCCGTTTGAGTTCGGAATACAGTATTCACTGACTATCAACGATTTCACCAAAGCTCAGTTCCACAGCCGTCTTTCGCTGATACCAGTATACAACTACTTCTTCAATCCGCCCGTATTTTCCATGAAGTATCCCATAATCAGCACTGAGTTCCAGTCAATGGGCGCAGGCGGCTTCTTCTACTTTGATTTCCCGTCTACAGCCAATACTTCGGGACTTTTCTTCCTTGCACTCCCGATGTTCGCATATCTTCTGTCATTCAGAGCCCTCAGGAAGCTGAAGGACAAGAAGAAAAAGCTTGCAGCAGCGGTATATATAGCCGTTCCCTGTCTGCTCGTCCCCTTCGGCATAGTAGCTTCCGTATGGGAAAGCGGCTATGCAGTACGCTATATGTCTGACTTCGCATGGCAGTCGCTCCTCGGCGCATTTGCCATAATATTCTTCCTGTACAGTAAAACAAAGGACCCCACCAAGAAAAAACTGCTGAGCGGTTTTATGTGCTTTGCAGTAATGTGGGCTCTCATAGTAGGCGGCGTTCAGGAGTTCAATCAGGCATTCCGCTATGACGCATACGACAGGAGCTTCCCCGAAATGGCTTACGAGGTACAGCGTATGTTCGCGTTCTGGATATGATGTACTACGTCTATATCATAAAATGCGAGGGAAATACGCTGTATACGGGTATTACCAACGACGTTGACCGCCGTATGGACGAGCACTTCGGCAGAACGGAAAAATGTGCGAAGTTCACACGTTCTCACAGGGCAATATCCCTCGAGGCGCTGTGGAGCTGCGAAAACCGCAGTATCGCTTCAAAGCTCGAATACCGCATAAAACAGCTCACAAAAGCGCAGAAGCTGGAGCTTATCTCTGATGATTCCCGTTTTTCCCGGTTCTTCGGCGAGGAGCTCTCTGAGCTTTTCCGCCGTGAGGCTATATGATAAGGAGTACCCTATGTACGAAAACAAAACAGAAGAGCTTCCCGTAAAAACAGTCCTCGCCTGTGTAGATACAGGCGAATTTGACGCGGAAGCCTCAATAGACGAGCTTGCCGAGCTGGCTGCAACTGCAAATGCGGATGTGGTCGGCTCTGTTATACAGAAACGCCCCACCTTCGACCCTGCCACCTGTATGGGCGCAGGCAGGCTCGGGGAGCTGAAGGAACAGCTTGACGCCCTGAATGCAGAGCTGGTCATCTTCGACCATGAGCTCACAGGCGTACAGGTGCGTAATATTGAGGATATACTTGATGTCCGCGTTATCGACAGGACCACCCTTATCCTCGATATCTTCGCTCAGAGAGCCCGTACCAAAGAGGGCAAATTGCAAGTCGAGCTTGCTCAGCAGAAGTACCGTCTGCCGCGGCTCACGGGAATGGGTACTGCCCTTTCGAGGCTTGGCGGCGGTATCGGCACAAGAGGTCCCGGCGAAACAAAGCTGGAGACCGATAAAAGACACATAAGAAAGCGTATAAGCTACCTTGAAGCAGAACTGGAGGAGCTCAAAAAGCACCGCAATTTCTCACGCTCGCGCCGCAAAAAGGACGGAGTCCTCTGTGCGGCTATCGTCGGCTATACCAATGTAGGCAAGTCAACTCTGCTGAACGCTCTCACGGACGCAGGAGTTCTTGCGGAAAACAAGCTTTTTGCAACTCTCGATATCACTTCACGTTCCATAGAGCTCCCCGACGGCAGAAGCGTCATGCTCATTGATACTGTCGGCCTCATAAGGAGACTCCCACATAATCTTGTAGAGGCGTTCAAGTCCACACTGGAAGAAGCCGCAGCTGCGGATATAATCCTCAACGTGCAGGACCTCTCCTCCCCCGAGATAAAGGAACAGGCAGAGGTAACAGCAAGTCTGCTGAACGAGCTGGGCTGCGAGGGCATACCGCAGATATACGTCATGAACAAGGCGGACGCCGCTCCCTTTACGGATACTGTATTCGAGGACGACAATACCGTCATGATAAGCGCAAAGGAGCGCACCGGCTTCGACAGGCTCCTTGAATGTATCATGAAGAACCTGCCCGAGACCGCAAAGCGCATGAAGCTCCTTATCCCCTACGACAAGGGCGGTTTTCTCGGCAGGATACGTCAGGACGGCAAGATATTCTCCGAGGAATACGCCGAAAACGGCACTCTCATCGACGCGCTTGTGGACGTGAAGCTCCTGAAAGAAGCGGAAGAATACAAGGTCTGAGGTTGACACATTCGCTCAAATAGGCTATAATCTAAGTGAATAGTGCCTTGCAAATAATGAAAGGATATAACATGAATAATAAGATAAACGAATTATACGGCTTCGACAGCAGGCTCGCCCAGCTTGCCGCTCAGGCAGAAAAAAACTGCGCGGAAGCCTTTGAAAGAATAGACGCAAACACCGAGTACTGCGGCGCTAAAGTGCTAAAGGCCTTCTCCGACAACAAGGTCAGCGAGCCATGCTTCTACGGCTCAACAGGCTACGGCTACGGAGATATGGGACGCGAGGTCATCGACAAGGTCTTCGCACAGGCTCTCGGCGCAGAGGACGCACTGGTGCGCTTCAACTTCGTATCAGGCACTCACGCTCTGTCTGTAGCCCTTTTCGGTGTGCTCCGCACAGGCGACAAGATAGTTTCCATAACAGGCAAGCCCTACGACACCCTCGAGGAAGTCATCGGCATAAGCGGCGAAAAGGGAAACGGCTCTCTTATGGACTATGGCGTGGAGTACGGTCAGGTAGACCTCAATACAGACGGAAGCCCCAGGCTCGATGAGATAACAGAAGCCGTAAATGGCGCAAAAGTTGCCTATATACAGCGTTCACGCGGCTATTCTCTCCGCGGAGCTTTCACTATCGCAGATATAGAAAAAATGGTAAATGCCGCTAAAAAAGGCAATCCCGACGTAATCGTCATGGTGGACAACTGCTACGGCGAATTTGTCGAGGACAGGGAGCCGACGGCTGTCGGGGCAGACGTTATCATCGGCTCTCTCATAAAGAACGCAGGCGGCGGTATCGCACGTACAGGCGGATATATCGCAGGAAGAGCCGACCTTGTGGAGCTCTGCTCCTATCGTCTTACCTGCGTGGGAATGGGTAAGGAAGTAGGCTGTACCCTCGGCATGAACCGCGAAATGCTCATGGGAATATTCTTTGCTCCCGATGTTGTGGCTAACGCCATAAAGACCTGCACATTCGCAAGCGAGCTCTTCACGCTTCTGGGATTCGAGTGTTCTCCGCGAAAAAACGAGCCCCGCGGTGATATCATCACTGCCGTAAAGCTCGGCGACGAAAAGCACCTCTGCGCTTTCTGCCGCGGTATCCAGAAGGGAGCTCCCGTTGACTCATTTGTAACTCCCGAGCCATGGGATATGCCGGGCTATTCAAGTCAGGTCATCATGGCGGCAGGCGCTTTCACAAACGGCGCTTCTATTGAGCTCTCCGCAGACGCTCCTCTCCGCGACCCATATGCAGTATGGATGCAGGGCGGTATCACCTATACAAGCGGTAAGCTGGGAGTAATGCTGGCGGCGCAGGAAATGCTTTCGGAAGGACTTATAAAAATATGAACTATGATTCAGCAGAGCTGAATTTTAATAAAGTTAAGGGTTGAGAGTTTATGTGTTCACTTCGCTCACATTTTTTAAATCCTGTCACCGCAGGCGACTCCAAAACTAACAACTTTTAACTCGAAACTCTAAACTAATAACAATGAGGAGGATTTATTATGCCATTCATCAACGTCAAGACCAATGTTTCTGTTTCGGACGAGCAGAAAATATCTATCAAATCCGCTATGGGACGCGCTATCACAGCTATCCCCGGCAAGTCGGAGGGCTGGCTCATGGTAGGTATCGAGCCCGGTTACGACCTTTGGTTCAAGGGCGAGGACGCTCCTGCGGCTATGGTAGAGGTCTCCATATTCGGCAGCGCTTCTTCAAATGCGCTGACCACGCTTACAAGCCATATCACAGGCATTCTTACCGATAATATCGGTATCCCGTCAGACAGAGTTTACGTAAAATACACAAGTACGAACGAATGGGGCTGGAACGGCTCCAACTTCTGAGGTGATCACTATGAAAATTACAAAAATCTGCGGACTTCTCACAGCGGCAGTGCTTTGCGCGACCTCTGTGAACGTCATGAATATCAGCGAAAACGGGCTCACAGCTTCTGCGGACGAGTGGTGCTTCGCAGGAGAGACCTGCGAACCGCTCCATGATACTTCCCGTGACGTTCAGACCGAGGGCGTTGGCAATCCCCTGAATTTCGGCGAAAGAAACACTCCTGCCGACGCTTCGACTGCCGAGATACGCGCTATAAACCACAAAATGACCGTTCAGGAGGTAAAATACGCTCTCTACAAGGAGATTGACGAGCACTGGGACCTCATTTCCACACGTCTCGGTCAGACCGACCGCGAGAAGATGTACGCTCTCTTCCTCGGACTTGGTTCGAGAGAATCCACTCTCGGCGAGGGTAAGATAGGCTCCGACCATGAGACCGCCTACGAGGACGGCTGGGGAGTCAATTCCGCCCATGCATACGGCACACTGCAGACCGCTGTTACCGCATTCAAGGACTGCGACCCCAAGTTCATGCCCGAGGACAACGTTCCCGAGATGTTCCAGTATTCCTTTACGGAATCCAATTTCTACGACTGTATAATCTCCAATCACATGGGTATCAGAAAGATACTCCACTTTGCGGAGATATGCATAGACGAACAGGATATGCACGACTATCAGGTAGTAAGAAACAGCCTCAAGGGCTTCAACACAGGCTGGTGCACAAAGGCTGAGGACGACGGCGCATATGCCACCTACGCCGATGAGATATGCGCGATGGCACAGTTCTACTACTATGAGGGTCACCTCTACGACAACGTGTTCACATGGACCTCCGCAAACGGCGACAAGATCAATAAATACCGTACCGCCGACCGCTGGGACTGGTGGGGCGACGGTGTGCCCAGCATGGCTCCAATAGAGGAAAAACAGCAGGCTGAAACTACAACAACTACTTCCATCACCACAACAACGACAACTACAACAACTACTGCCGAGACAACAACTACAACAACATCTTCATCAACGACAACTTCTTCAATCACCACTGTTTCCGAAACGACTACAACTTCATCAACAACTTCCACAACCACGCCCGAAATGCAGGAAAAGCCTGTTTACGGCGACGCAAACTGCGACGATATCATAGATATGTCCGACGCCGTGCTCATCATGCAGTCGCTTGCAAATCCCAATAAATACGGCGTTAGCGGCTCTGACAGCAAGCATATCACAGATAAGGGACTTGCAAATGCAGACGTTGACGTCTCAAGCAAGGGTCTCACCACAAACGACGCTCTGCGTATACAGGAGTTCCTCCTCCATAAGATACAGAGCCTTGAGCCTGTCATTGACGGCTGAAAAAAGCGAAACATACAAAAAACGGGAGCATTTCTGCTCCCGTTTCTGCGTATTATGGTATATCAATACCCAATGACCAGTTTCCCTTTATTTCAAGAGGCTGCTCAGCTTTTTTGCCGCCGATGAACGAGCTTATGCATATGCTATAGCTGCCGCTTTTCAGCTCCCCCACAGGTATTTTCAGCTCCGCCGTGCCGCCGTTTACCGCAACGGGCTCGACCTCTCCGCAGACTACCTCCGAGCCGTCTTCCTGAGCTATGACAGTGAAACTGCCGATATCCAATGTTTCTTCGTACTTGTACGGTGCGGCATTCGGGTCTTTGAAGACCACCTTTACGTCAAATGCTTCGGAATCATATTTTGCCTGAATATCTATCTCTTCACTGGCATTTTCGTAGGTCTCCCCTGTTACCGTACCGAACACATTGGTCTTATCACGGAAATATCCGTTTTTTGATACCGCATAGGCTCCCGTACCTGCAATGGCAAGCATAAGCGGAACAGCAACTGCGGCTGCAAATTTTGGTTTCATATGGCGTGAAACTCTCCTTTCGCTGAACTCTTTGATAAAGTCGTCGTTTAGCTCCTGAGGAGCTTTTTCTTCATTTTTAAGGGCATATTGTACAAGCAGATCAATATCTTTCATAGCCTTTTTCCTCCAGACCTGTTTTTATGGCTTTTCTCGCTCTGTTAAGACGGCTCTTCACAGTTCCGAGCGGTATGCGGAGCTGCTTTGCTATCTCTCCCTCTTTCATTTCCGCAAAATAGAACATATACGTGACTATCCGCAGCTTTTCGGGCAATTTGGCGATAATGGCCTTTATATTGTATAATACTTCCTTTTGTTCGGTCTCTGCGATCAGGTCACATTCTGAGCTGACAGCTGCCGCTGACTTCTCGTCATCGAGTGAGTAAGCTGCATTTTTTCTGCGCCGACGGTTCCTGTTGAGCCGCACGGCTATGCCTATTACGTAATTACGCGCTTTCTTCAGCTCATTCACGGTCATACCCTCACATTCCATTCTTGCAAGCAGTGTTATAGCTTTCATAACAGAATCGTGATAAAGGTCCTCAGCGGAGCTCCTTTCGCCTGTAAGATGACAGCAGAAGCCAAAGATAGAATCTCCATACAGTTCCAGCAGTTTTTCAAACTGAATCTCTGTCATTCGGTGCACCTCCAATTTATCTATCTTCTGCTGTATATTGTAATCAAAAAGCAAAAAGGTTCCAAAAAAGGCGCACAAAAATGTGCGCCTTTATGGGTATATATCATGTTTTACGAGTTCTTCTGCTCTTCATAAGCCTTGCGGACAGCGATACACAGCTGATCGGCACAGGAAGTGGGACGTACTCCGCAGGTATTGCCCTTGAGCTTTGCCTCTATCTGCTCCACGGTCCAGCCGTCAAGCACCTTTGATATAGCCTTGAGGTTGCCGTTGCAGCCGCCTACGAAAGCGATATTCGTTATAACATCGCCGTTGATATCAAAGCTTATCTCCTGTGAACAGACCATTTTTGTCTTGTATGTATACTTCATATGTATTCTTCCTTTCTGCTTTGGTTTTATCCTTATAATAAGATTTTATACTATCATTCCGCACTTGTCAATGAAAGTTTTCTGAAATCTGAGTGAAAAGACGCTAATGTGACAAAACTGTTATTTTTTCCTGCAAATAATGGTTTACAAAGAGCGAAAAATATGATATCATATACTTACAGACAAAAAATCAGAAAATCTGGAGGAAACAATGGCAGACAACAAAAAACGAATAAAATTCAAGAGTATCGCTATCCTTGAAGCTGTTATTATCTTTCTTCTCTTCATAGCCCTGATATGGGCAACTCTTATCCGAGGAAGAGCCGAGGCTGTCCCTGCAAATGCAAACTCCGACAAGCCTCAGGTCCGTCAGAGAGCCGTTATCGAAAAGGAAGAAGCCTTCTATCAGCTGGACGGAAAGAAGATACTCATGCATGACAGTACATACGGCGAGATCTTCGTGCCTGTTTATGCAGACGTTCCTGCAAGCACTATCAGCACCGATAATATCACCATGCGGAACGGCTACGCTTTCTACTCCGAAAACGGCGAGAACGTTTCCACGATCGGTGTAGACGTTTCGGAGTTTCAGGGCGATATTGACTGGACTCAGGTAAAGCAGGCCGGTATCGACTTCGCATTCATACGCATAGGCTACCGTACCTACGGTGACGGCATTATTACATACGACAGCGCTTTCCAGCGCAATATCGAGGGCGCTCAGGCAGCAGGAATAAAGGTGGGAGCTTACTTCTACTCGCAGGCAACGAACGCTGACGAAGCTGTCGAGGAAGCCGACCACGTTATCGACGCTCTCGCGCCATACGATATAACATATCCCGTTGTTTACGACTGGGAGATAGTCCACGACGCCGCACGTACCGACAGTGTAAGCGTTGAAGCTCTTGCAGACTGCTGTGTGGCTTTCTGCGAAAGAGTCAAGGACTCGGGATATACGCCGATGATATATCAGAACAGGGAAACTGCTATGCACAAGCTCGATCTTCCCCGTGTAAAGGACTATGATTTCTGGCTTGCGGAATACGATGAAAAGCCCATATACTACTATGATTTCAGGATATGGCAGTACTCCAACACAGGCAGGATACCCGGTATCGGCGGCGATGTCGACCTCAACATCTGCTTCAAGCCATACTGATAAAAAACAGATTAAAAGCCCTCAGATCCCGAGCGTCCGCGCTGCAAGGTCTGAGGGCTTAACTGAAGGAGAAACTATGGACAGTATCAATATAAGCGGCTCAACTATTCTCGGCTATGGGATAACAGGCGTAGTTTCCGTACTTCTGCCGTTTGTCCTTGCCGTTATATGGAAGCGTACCACCGATGAAAAGTACTTTGCAGCGTTTGTGGGAGCTTTCGGCTTTTTCTGTGCCGCGACCGTGAGGATACTCCTGCGCGCCATGCTTCTGGGGAAATCAAGCCCCCTGCGGCAGAGCCCCTTTGCATTTTACCTGACAAATGCGCTGATATCGGGAATACTTGAGGAAACGGCGCGTCTGCTCTGCTTCAGGTACCCACTGAAAAACAGGACTTCCCGAAGCGTTTCTGTCATGCACGGCATAGGTCACGACGGCTTTGAGAGCATAACGGTCATAGGCATATCGTCTTTTCAGTACGTTTCCTACCTTTCCACCGCCAAAAGCCTTGGTATCGAAGCTTTTACAAAGGGACTTCCCAAGGAAGAAGCCCAGAATGTCGTTGAGGGTATCGCTTCCCTTGCCGGAAACGGCTTTTTCCACAGTCTTTTCGTCACTCTCGGCGCTGTTTCGGGAACTGCCCTCCATATAGCACTGTCTGTATTGGTATTTGCGGCTTTGCAGCAGTTTGACTGGAAAAAGCTGTTCCTGCTGGCGGTCGGACTTCATACCCTTGCCGATATACTGCCATATTTCGAGCATATCGGGCTCATACCGACGGAGGGAGTCGTGATCCTCGATATTGTTTTTGCAGCCGCTGTAGGCTGGATTGCATACAAAAAGTATCAGGAACTCCCCTATGTATAAAAAAAGGCGGTAATATACCGCCTTTACTGCTCTCCGAACCATTTTATACCGCATTCGGTATATCTTTTGACAATGCCTCTGCGAAGCTTCCATGTATTCTTGTGCACTCTTGTGTACTCATAATCGGTGCGCGTAAATGTCTCAGCAGCGTTATCCGTGTAATGGAAGTCAT
The DNA here is from genome assembly GCF_017549005.1 of Ruminococcus sp. Lineage (GTDB taxonomy): Bacteria > Bacillota > Clostridia > Oscillospirales > Ruminococcaceae > Ruminococcus. Next base: position 20,002 of record NZ_JAFYYT010000006.1, on the reverse strand, counting down.
AATCGCTCACATCGGGCGGATTCATGTATTTTGACTGTAAACGGTATTCGGGGTCAAAAGCCTCGTCATCGTACATAACTATATCTGTTTCGGGATTGAAATCACGGATAGTGTCCGCTTTCACTATTCGGTCGCCCTCATAGGTGTAAACCACGCTGTTTATCATCTTCAAGCCTTTGGAGTTTATTTCTATACTGCTGTACTCCGCCGGTCTGCCTTTTTCGTCAAAAACTGTCAGAGAAAGCTGCAGGAGTATATGCTGCGGACAGCTGAAAAGCAGCTCTATCCGTCTTTCCGACGAATTGATATACAGCTTTTCCCTGAAAATTTCGTCGTCTTTTTTGTAATAAACCGAATAAACAGGCAGTTCATCACACATATAATGCATGGCTAAATATTCCTTTTTCCTTGGTGCTTTCATAAGCTTTCTCATATCAACTGTATTATCGAACATATCGGTGATATAATCACAGCTGAACGGCTCAATATAGCCCTTGCTCCATATTTTTTCATCAATACTTTCCAGACCGATATTGTCTCTTACCCTGTAGTAATCTGAGTATTCTTCCGTCAAGCGCTCAAGCTCACAGGCTGTTTCTTTCAGCTTTTCCTCTGTATGAACCATAATATGCTCCTTATAAAAACCAAGGCGGTCATAAAGACCGCCTTTTCATTATGCGTTGAGATAAGACCTCACAAGTACCTGTAAAAGTTCGTCACGGTCGATGTGACGGATAAGGCTTCTTGCGTTGTTGTATGTCGTAATGTATGTAGGGTCTTCGGAAAGTATATATCCTACTATCTGATTAACGGGGTTGTAGCCCTTCTGCGTAAGCGCGTCGTAAATGATAGTGAGATTTTTCTTGAGTTCTGCCTCTCTGTCCTCATTAACAGAAAAAGTCATGGTTTTATCAAACATAGTATCAGCCTCCCGCTGTTGTGGAATACTTCTGATGGAACGCTAACGGATCAAACAAGAAGCTTGTATTAATATTATAACCTAAATACTGCGGCAATGCAAGCGAAATCTCATATTTTTCCCGATTTGAACGAATTTCACTGTTGATTTTATGAATATTGCACAGCCATAACACTAAGAAAAATGTCATTTTACGCCGAAGTTCCACAAAAACATGTCTGTCCGGCATTTTCCTCACTTGTCCGTTATCTCGCAGACAGATATCACGAATTTACCACCGCAGGCTATATACTGCCTGAAACGGCAGCCCTGCACGTTCGTTGTTATCCCACCGTCAGAAAAGCCGAACTCCGCAGTATTCAGCGGATAGGAGATACCCGTGCCGATAGCCTTTACATAAGCCTCTTTCAATGTCCAGAGCCTGAAAAAAAGCTGGTCTTTCATATCCTCGGGGGCTTTTTCCACCATTTCCCGCTCCTTTTCCGAAAAAGCCCTTTTCATCACATTAGGTCGGTGCTCCCTCACCCTTTCGCAGTCGATACCGCACTCGAAGTCCGAAACTATGCAGGCGGCTATTCCGTCGGCATGGGATATGTTGTAATGTATATCAGAGCGCGAAGCGAGGGAGGGCTTCCCCATTTTTCCCTTTATTACGGGAGTTTCCTCGGTATAGTCTATCCCGAACGGGCGGAGGCACTCCCTAAGCAGCCTGTGTGCGTGGCTGTGGAGTTCCCGCTTGTCCATGTCCTTTATGGAGATCATAAGCATATTTATCACCTCATCATATGCATAAGCGAAGCGTTATTGTATAATTGTCCGATTGCAGGGAGCAAATCTCTGATTTCATATCTGCAAGGACTTTTAAATAAAATATAATGTTCGTATCACGAACATTATATCATATAAGCGAAGCGTTATGATATAATTGTCCGATTGCAGGGAGCAAATCTCTGATTTGCGTATCTGCAAGGACTTTAAATAAAGTATAATGTTCGTATCACGAACATTATACCATATTGACCGCACTTTTACAAGAGAAAGTGACAAATGTCACTCCTAAAGTGACATTTGTCACCTTGCGGAAATTCGGCGGAAATGGTATTATCATATCATGATATAGTTTTTATAAACAAGCTCATCTGAGCATGATATTGGGATAATTGAGGATAAGGAGCATAAATATGATACCTTTTTTGATACTTATTGTAATCAGCATCGGAATAATAATCATCATGGCTGACTGCAGTATAAATTCCCCCAAAAGAACGTACAGCAATGCAAATAGCAGCGGAAGTACCGTAAAAACAGTTCTGCTCATTCTCGGAATCGTTCTTTTGGTTTCTATCCTGTCCGTATACGCTGTTATCGCCGCCTTCTGTTCTTTTTGCGATTCATGCCTTGCAGAATGCCATAGCATAGGTGCGCTCGGGTAATAAACAATCCCACGCCCCACTATTGGGTAATAATTACTTATTTTTTGTCCAAATGCCTGTATACTGTGATATTATGATGAAATAGCGGACTCTGTCCGCTGTTTCTGTATAATAGGTATTGACAAACACTGTCGTTTGTTGTAAAATATATTATGTCTAATTATATGGATTATCAGACCTATATTATAATAAAGTAAAGGCGGAAAACAAAAATGGGTTTATTCAAAAACGTTTTTGGTGCGAATGCTTACTCCAACCGCGAGCTCAAGCGTATCGAACCGATAAAGAATAAAGTTCTCGAGCTTGACGAGGAATATCAGGCTCTCTCCGACGCAGAGCTCAAAGCCAAGACCGCGGAATTCAAGGAAAGACTCGAGGACGGCGAAACTCTCGACGATATCCTCCCCGAGGCTCTTGCTACCGTAAGAGAAGCTGCCTGGCGTGTACTCGAGAAAAAGCCCTATCCTGTGCAGATAATCGGTGCTATCGTTCTTCATCAGGGACGTATCGCCGAAATGAAAACAGGTGAAGGTAAAACTCTCGTTGCCTGCGTTGCTTCCTACCTCAACGCTCTCTCGGGTCTCGGCGTTCATGTCGTTACAGTAAACGACTACCTCGCAAAGACACAGGCAGAGGAAATGGGTAAGGTGCTCCGCTGGCTGGGACTTACTGTAGGATGTATCCTCCATGGTCTCAACAACGACCAGCGCCGTGCAGCATATAACTGCGACGTTACCTACGCAACCAACAACGAGCTAGGCTTTGATTACCTCCGTGACAACATGGTAACTCACAAGGAGGAGCGCGTTCAGCGTGCCCCCAACTTCGCTATCGTGGACGAGGTCGACTCTATCCTCATAGATGAAGCGCGTACTCCTCTTATCATTTCGGGACGCGGCGACAAGTCCACAGACCTGTACGCTATTGTTGACCGCTTTGCTAAAACTCTTACTTCGACTACAGTCGTTGAAATGGACGACAAGGTAGATCAGGAGTCTATAAATGATACTGCCGATTACATCATCGACGAAAAGGCCAAGACCGCTACTATCACACAGCGCGGCGTAAAGAAGGCTGAGGAAGCGTTCAGAGTCGAGAACCTTATGGATTCAGAGAACATGACCCTCCTCCACCACATAAATCAGGCTATCAAGGCTAACGGCGTAATGAAGAACGATATCGACTACGTTGTCAAGGACGGCGAGATCATCATCGTTGACGAATTTACAGGCCGTCTTATGATGGGACGTCGTTTCAACGACGGTCTCCACCAGGCTATCGAGGCTAAGGAAGGCGTTAAGATAAAGAGCGAATCAAAGACTCTCGCTACTATCACCTTCCAGAACTTCTTCCGTCTTTACACAAAACTCTCCGGTATGACAGGTACTGCCATGACAGAAGAGGACGAATTCAAGGAGATCTACAAGCTCGATGTTATTGCAGTTCCGACTAACAAGCCCGTTATCCGTGTCGACCACAACGATCAGGTATATACTACGGAAAAGGGCAAGTATGTCGCTATCATCAACAAGATAATCGAGTGCCACGAGAAAGGTCAGCCTATCCTCGTCGGTACAGTCTCTATCGAGAAATCAGAGCTTCTCTCCGCTATGCTCAAGAGAAAGGGCATCAAGCATGAAGTGCTCAACGCAAAGCACCACGCAAAGGAAGCCGAGATCGTTGCACAGGCAGGTAAGTACGGCGCTGTTACCATCGCTACAAACATGGCAGGCCGTGGTACCGATATCATGCTTGGCGGTAACGCCGAGTTCCTGGCAAGAGCCGAGCTGAGAAAGCGCGAGATCCCCGAGGAGATCATCACAGAGGCTATCGGCTTCGCTGATACAGACAACGAAGAAGTTCTTGCAGCAAGAAAGCTCTACCGCGAGCTTTATGATAAGTTCAATGCAGAGGTAAAGGAAAAGGCTGTTGCTGTCAAGGAGGCAGGCGGACTTTATATACTCGGTACAGAGCGTCACGAATCACGCCGTATCGACAATCAGCTCCGCGGACGTTCCGGCCGTCAGGGTGACGAGGGCGAAAGCTGCTTCTTCCTTTCAGTCGAGGATAACCTCATGCGTATATTCGCCGGCGACCGCCTCGAAAACCTCATGAAGACCCTCAATGTTGACGAAAATACTCCTATCGAGAGCAAAATGCTCACAAGGATCATCGAGTCCTCACAGAAGAAGGTCGAGGGTCAGAACTTCAGCATAAGAAAGAACGTCCTCAACTACGACGACGTTATGAATACACAGCGTGAGATCATCTACAAACAGAGATCACAGGTTCTCGACGGAGAGGATCTCCACGAGAGCATACTCAAGATGATGGAGGATCTCATCAATACCACAGTCGATACCTACCTTGTTGATAACGAGGTCAAGGATGACTGGAACATGGTCGGCCTCAAGGAGCACTTCCTCGGCTGGCTCATCGGTCCTGAGGACCTCAACTTCACAGATGAGGAACTCCAGGAAGTATCCAAGGAAGATATCGTCAACGCTCTCAGCAGCAAGGCCGGCGAGATCTACGAGGCAAAGGAAGCCGAGTACGGCTCGGAAGTTATGCGTGAGCTCGAGAGAGTTATCCTTCTCAAGGTCGTTGATACCAAGTGGATGGCTCATATCGACGACATGGAAGAGCTCAAGAAGGGTATCGGTCTCCGTTCATACGGTCAGAAGAACCCTGTTATCGAGTATCGTTACGAGGGCTTCGAGATGTTCGACGCTATGGTAGACTCTATCCGTGAGGATACTATCCGTATGCTCCTTACAGTAAGACTTCAGACAAATGAAGCTCCCGAGCGTGAACAGGTGGCTCAGCCAGACGCTCCGAATGCAGGCGCAGGCGACGGAAGCTTCTCAGACGAGCCTGTACGTTCAAAGAAGATCGGCGATAACGATCCTTGTCCATGCGGAAGCGGCAAGAAATATAAAAAGTGCTGCAAGGCAAAGGACATGGCAGGCAAATAATACATGAGCGGCAGTATTCTGCCGTTAAACGGGATCAGAGATCAAAAAGGGATGGATTTCCATATCGTTCATAGCTTTGTGGACGGCAGGGGGCTGCCGCGGAGGAGCTTTTCTCGGAAAAGCTGTTTTTCGTCAGGTCTGCACAAGCGGACGGTTTTATGGAGAAAGAAAGGTTTTATGAGGTGACAATATGAAAAAGCTTATTTTTCCCGCTGTTCTTCTTGCACTTCTCTCAGGCTGCGGAATAGTCACAGGAACGCCTGACAACAAGGATCTGAACTCAGTTTCGGAAACTGCAAACGGTACTACTACCGATCTGCAGACATACGAGACCGAGGCTACTACAGGTCAGATGTCAACGTCAAATGTAACTACCTCAAAGTCTGCGGGCAAAAAGGTATCGGGAACAACTACTGCTGTTCATACAACAAATAATATTATAGTGTCTGCTACCAGGGCGCCGGGCAATGACGGAGTCGTACACGGTACTACAAGATCAGTGCCTACTGTACACAGGACTACCACGTCGGCTTCAACTGCACCTTCAACCACTGAAGAAGCAACAACGCAGACAACTTCATTCGATCCTAAGGATTACAGCAATATAAGTTTTTCACTTGGAACAAAGCCTAATGAAATAAAGGTATCACGCAAAAACAAAAACGGGGAAGAAACCACGTTCCAGCAGATAAAGGACGTTGATACGACCGATATCGAAAAGGAACTCAAAAACGACGAGGAGAAAAAGCTCGAGGATTTCATCGTAAGCGCCGACTTCGACGGCGACAGCTATCCTGATGTCTTCATAATCGAAAAGCAGGACGAGCTGGAGAACAAAACGGGCAAGTATTACCGCTATGATCCTGAAAAGGGTATTTATGTATCATGGAAGGAAATGAATGTCCTTAAAAACCTTGTGGAGCTCGACGACCTTAAAAACGGCAAGATGATCGTATTCGACAAAAAGGACGAGATCGAGTACGAGCTCAAGACCTACGAATGGGACGGAGATTCAAAGCTTATCCTCAGAAGTACAGCACATCAGTACAAAACTGATGACATATACATCACTTATACCGATTATGACGACGAGGGCAACGTAACAAAGAGCTACACCACTAACCTCGCAGGCGAGATCATAGACAACAATCAGCCTACGACCGAGCCTATTACCGATCCTACAGAGCCGACTTCTGTAGACCAGGAAGAAAAATAATCACTTCTCCGTGCTGAGAAGAACGTGACGGGCTGCGCCGCTATGGTCGCAGCCCGTTGTTTCAGCCGCAGAAAACAACTACCGAAGGAGGCGTCAGCATTGAGCGGATACAGTGCTTTTGCGCGGTATTACGACGAGCTTACCGCAAATATAGACTATAACGGGCGCGGAAGATACTTCCATGAGATAATACAGCGCTTCAAGACCACTAAGGATAATATTCTCCTCGACCTCGCCTGCGGTACGGGAAGTATCTCAGAAGTAATGGCAGGTCTCGGCTACGACGTCATTGGAGTTGACAATTCCGACGAAATGCTGGGTATAGCTCTTGACAAGAAGTTTGACAGCGGCGCGAATATACAGTACCTGTGTCAGGATATGCGAAAGCTGGATATGTTCGGCACGGTAGATGTCACTATCTGCGCCCTCGACAGCATAAACCACCTTGCAAGCACTGAGGACGTGAGAAAGGTATTTGAGGGAGTTGCCTTTTTCTCGGAACAGGACGGGCTTTTCATCTTCGATGTGAATACTCCCTACAAACACCGCGAAATACTGGCAAATAACACCTTTACATATGAAACGGAGCACGTTTACTGCGTTTGGGAGAATACTCTCGATCCCGTTTCTCTTGAGGTGAAAATGGAGCTGCAGTTCTTTGAGCTGGAAGAAAACGGGCTTTACTCCCGAAGCTCTGACGGATTCTCGGAAAAGGCTTACAGCGAAGAGGATATCGAAAAACTTCTTGAAGAATGCGGCTTTGAAGTCCTCGGCAAGTACGGCGACGACAGCTTTGAGCCGCCGAAAGCCGATTCTCAGCGCATAGTCTATGCCGCAAGATGTATCAGAAGCGGTCAGAAATACTGAAAGGATAATGGAAATGGGTAATTTATACAGAGCGATATCCGCAGACGGCTCAGCCTTTGCGGAGGTACTTGACGCTAAGGATATAGTTTCGGAGATCGAACGCATACACAAGACCTCAGCTGTTATCACAGCAGGTCTCGGAAGGCTTACTATAGCCGCTTCCCTCATGGGGTATATGCTCAAGGGCGACGATGACAGCGTTACTCTCCGCGTGGACGGAGGAGGCCCTTCGGGACAGCTCGTGGCAGTTGCGGACAGCCGCGGAAACGTGAAAAGCTGCGTGAACAACCCAATTGTTGAGCTCCCACTCAACGCTCAGGGAAAACTCGATGTAGGCGGAGCTGTGGGCAGGGACGGTACTCTCTCGGTAGTCAAGGATATGGGACTGAAAGAGCCCTATGTGGGTGTTATCCCCCTCGTTTCGGGCGAAATTGCCGAGGATATCGCAAGCTATTACGCTACAAGCGAACAGATCCCTACAGTTTGCAGCCTCGGTGTCCTCGTTAATCCCGACCTTACTGTAAAAGCCGCAGGCGGCTTCCTTGTGCAGCTTCTCCCATTTGCAGACGAGAAATGCATAGATATAATCGAAAAGAACGTTGCGAAAATACGTCCCGTATCGGCTATGCTGGACGAGGGCATAACTCCCGAGGAAATAGCGAATATGCTCCTTGAAGGGCTGGAGCCCAATGTCCTCGATACTGCTTCTCCTGTATATAAATGCGACTGCAGCCGCGAGCGCACTGAGAGAGTTCTTATCAGTATCGGAAAGGACGAGCTGAAGTCAATTGCCGAGGAGGGCAAGGATACTTCCGTAAGCTGCCATTTCTGCGGTAAGGAGTACGTTTTTACTCCCGATGAGATACGCAGGCTCATGGGAGAACAAGTATGATACTGACTGTTTTTGACCTTGACGGAACTATCGCGGATACTATCTGTGACCTGGGTGACGCGGTAAACTACGGGCTTGAGCAGCTTGGCTGTCCCACCCATGACTACGAGGCGTATAAGAAAATGGTGGGAAACGGTGCAAAAAAGCTCTGCGAGAGAGCCCTCCCAGATGACAAAAAGGACAGGGCTGCGGAGCTCCACAGTCTGTTCAGCGAGTACTACGGAGTCCATTATCTCGACAAGACCAGGCTCTACGACGGTATACACGAAACGCTCAGGCTGCTCCAAAAGTACGGAGTCGTCCTTGCTGTAGCTACCAATAAGCCCGAAAAAGTTGCAAAAGAGATGATCGGAAAACTGCTGCCGGATATAGATTTCATACGTATACTGGGCGGAACCGATGAAAGGCCGAAAAAACCTGATATTGCCGTTATATATGAGATATACGAAGCCCTTCCGGATGTGGAGTTCGATGTTTATATGATAGGCGACAGCAATGTTGACATACAGACCGCCAAAAATGCAGATATCGGTTCTATCGGCTGTACATGGGGCTTCCGCGGACGCGCCGAGCTTGAAGCTGAAGGAGCTGTGTTTATTGCGGAAAAGCCGTCAGATATCCCCGCTTTTATTTTATAGTAACAAAAAGCCGCTGCAATTGCAGCGGCTTTGCGTTTATCCGTTCTTCTTTACGATTATGGTCTTTTTTGTGAGGTCATTGTCCTTATTTCCGAGGATATAACTTTGCAGCTTTACAAGGTCTGCTGTGCCGACTTCATTATCACCGTTAAGGTCAAGCTCTGCCGACTTCTCCCCTTTCAGTACTGCCTTCCTCAGCGCTATTACGTCAAATACGTCTATAGCTCCGTCGCTGTTGATGTCGCCGAGTATTATCTCCCTTGTTTCCGTAGGCTCGGCGGTAGTAGTGGTCGTTGTTGTCGTTGTAGTAGTTGTTGTTGTCGTAGTGGTAGTGGTCGTTGTCGTAGTAGTTGTTGTTTCAGGCTTTTTCTGAGGATAGATGTTGAGGAACAGGTCAAGGGACTCCAGCGGCTTGCCGTGGAAGTCGAAAAGCGCCTGATTGTCAAATGAGGAGCCTCCTGTTTCTGTAGCTCCGCTGTCGTAGTCCTTAGCGTAGACTGTCGCCCAGCCCGAGCCCTGCTGCTCCCAGTGCTGCTTCTGCTCCTGCCATGAGATATCGGGAACTCCAAGCCATGCAGGCTCCCAGTAGAAAACGCCGATACCGTGTCCGTTACAGTTTGCCACGGTTTGGAATACGTCTGCAAGAGCCTTTGCCTGTCCGTCAACCGATATATCGTATCTCAGGTCGATTCCGCCGGTGCTTGAGCTTACACTGTTTCCGAAATCGTCGCCGTCGTTATCAGTGTAGGGATAGGCGGTCTCGACTACCATAACGTACTTGTTGTACTTGTTTCCGATGTCCGTGAGAGTTTTTTGCAGATTATCCAGAGAGCCGTGCCAGTAGGAGTAGTACGAGCAGGCAAAAATATCATAATCGAGCTTGCACTCGTCCATTACCTGTGCATACCAGCCGAAGTGTCCGTTGCCTGCATTGGCAAAATGATGAGCTATGAGGATATTCTTGTCGAAGTCGCGTATAGCTTTTTCGCCGCTGGAGAAAAGGTCGCATATCTTGTACATATCCTTTTCTCCGCAGAAGAAGCACTCGGTCTCGTTGCCCACCTGTACCATGCCGATATCGCTGCCGTTTTCGGTAAGATACTTCACTACCCATGATGTCCAGTTGTATATCTCGCCCTTTAGCTTGTTATGGTCATGGGGCTGCCAGTACTTTGGACGGGTCTGCTTTGAGGGGTCTGCCCAGAAGTCGGAATAGTGTATATCCGCAAGGAGCTTCATACCGTGCTCGGCAGCTCTCTTGCCTATCTTTGCGGCAGTTTCCAGGTCTGAGTGTCCGCCGCCGTAGGTATTTCCGTTGTCGTCGTGAGGTTCGTTCCATATCCTTACGCGGATATAGTTAACGCCGTGGTCGGCAAGGGTCTGAAAGATATCCTGTTCATTGCCCTTGTCGTCATAGAACTTCACGCCAGCTTCCTCAACGGAGATAACAGACGATATATCAACTCCGCGAATGGGTTCGCCGCCGTTTATGCGGCTGTCAAAATTTGTGAATGTGACTGAGGGGATATTTGCGGCATCTGCTGTCTTTTTCAGACAGTCAGCGTGAAAAGCTGAGGGAATCGCGATAAGTGCAGCTGCTGCGGCTGCTATTAACCTTTTTGCTTTCATAATAAACTCCTTTGGCATACTGCCTGTATCAGTCGTTTTTCTTGCGGGTCTTTATCCACGCCTTTTTGAGAGGGTTCCTTACCTGCATATCGTGGAAGTAGTTGTACAGCACGTCCTGGTTGCAGCCTGCGTCGGGAAGCGACTTGTACAGCTTTTCCAGTCCTTTCAGGTCTGTTCCGAGCTCTGAGGGAAACTCGATATCCTTTGCGGCAAAGACTACCGCGCCGTTTACGGGAGTCTTGTCGAAACCGCCCTTTTTCAGATGATGTACCACATTGTCGATATGGGTCTTGTTCTGCATCTGCGGATTGTAGAGCTTGTGGGTCTTGCTGCCTATGGTATGGGTGAGGTTCTTGCCGCTGCCTGTTACCTTGCCCGAAATGCCCTTAGTCTCCACAACAAGGACTCCGAAGCGTCCGAAAACGAGATGATCCACCTCGCAGGCTTTGTTGTAAAGAGGGAGGTAGGCATTGTTTATTATCCTGATATGGTCGGATTTCCCCAGCTTTTTCAGGAATTTTCCCACCTTTTTCTCGGCAGCCCTTCCCTTTCGCTTGCCCTTGCTGAAGTGGACGCATATGTAAAGAACAAGGAGCAGAGCGGCTGCGGCGGCGACTGCTATGAGTATCCATGTCTTTTTGTCAATATCAGTTAATGAAAAAATTGATGAAACCATAATTTTCTCCTTCAAAAATGAATAGACGGAATTTTTTCGGTGATAATACCTTTGTACCGCTGAAACGCGCACTATGCCGCAGTCAGCGGTCACTGACGCTGTGCGTCAGAAATCCCGAATCAAGAGGTGTTCTCAGTATGTGGGACAAAATTGCTCTTATTCTTCTGGTGATCGGAGGAATAAACTGGGGATTGGTCGGTATTTTCGAGTTTGATATGGTAGCATGGCTCTTCGGAGGCGCAGGAAGCATTCTCAGCCGTGCCGTCTACATTCTTGTAGCTATCTCGGCAGTATGGTGCATCTCTCTTCTCTTCCGCAGGGACGGAGAGCTCGCCGTACAGAATATCGACCGATAGACCTGTCGAATACGCTCCTTCAACGATGCCGTAAGGAGCGGATACATATGATAAAAACGTCAAAAGAAATGAATATGCAAAAAGGGAGGCAAAATGCCTCCCTTGAATTTATGAATTAGTCGCTGATATAAGGAAGCAGAGCGATGTGTCTTGCTCTCTTGATAGCAACTGTGAGCTCACGCTGATGGTAAGCGCAAGTGCCTGTTACTCGTCTTGGAAGAATCTTAGCTCTTTCAGTCATGCACTTTCTGAGCTTTGTAAGATCCTTGTAATCGATCTTTTCGATCCTGTCTGCGCAGAACATACAAACCTTCTTGCGGGGCTTCTTTGCAGGACGGGCATTTCTTTCCTTTTCCATGACTTTTCCTCCTATCGTAATAAAGTAAAGTTAACTCACTCAGAACGGAACGTCGCCGTCGCTGAGTATTTCCTCAAAATCGCTGAGGTTGCCGTAAGACATACTGTCATTACCTGCTGCGGGCTGCTGTGGAGCTGCCTGCTGCGGAGGAGCGGAATAATTGTTATTGTAATTGTTCTGGGGAGCGCTGTAGCCGCCGCCGTTCTGGTAGCCGCCGCCATTGCCGCCGCTTTCGCCCTTGCCGCCTACGAACTCGACATTATCCACCTGCACATCAGTAGTGTAGTGTGTTACGTCGGGGTGGTTCTTATCCTGATAGTTGTTATTTCTGAGGGAGCCCTCTACGCAGATGAGCTTACCCTTGCTGAAATATCTCGAAACGAACTCAGCAGTCTGTCTCCATGCTGTACAGCTGATAAAATCAGCCTGTCTCTCACCTGTATTCTTGTCGGCAAATCTTCTGTCGCAAGCTACGGTGAATCTGCATGAAGCGATTCCGCTCTGTGTTTGTCTGAGCTCAGGATCGGCAGTGAGCCTTCCAATTAAAATGACCTTATTCATCTGACCGCCTCCTAAATAATGAAGTAGAATTATTCAACAACTGTTACGAGTGAACGAAGAACGCCGTCTGTGATGTTGAGACGTCTTGAAAGCTCAGCGGGATAATCGGGCTGTGACTGGAATGTATAGATCACATAGTAACCCTCTGTCTCGTCCTCGATAGGATATGCAAGCTTACGCTTACCCCAATCCTCGTTGACTTCAACAGCTTCGGCGTGACGCTCGATTCTCTCCTTGAACTTGGTTACGAGAGCCTTCATAGGCTCCTCGCCGTTCTTGAGGCTGAAAACAACCATTACTTCATACTTAGCGGATACCTTTGCCATTTAGCACACCTCCTTCTGGGATCATGCCCGACAACTTACTGCGGGCAAGGATAATAATAGTAGCGTTTTTACACGATACTCAATTATTATATCATTTCTTCCGGAGCTTGTCAAGCTTTTTTTGTCCATTGAGAAAAAAAGATTTCAGAATTAATAACAAAGAGCCAAGAACTAAGATTCAAGAGCTAAGCATGGCGGCGTTCCCTGCTGGTCACCAAACTCGCTGTTAACTGTTCACTAATGTTGACAAACGTAAGGTTTAATAGTATAATAAGGAGTAATGGGGAGCTTTTTGCTCCTTTTATTTGTGAAAGGATATGAATATGTATGGAAACCTATAAGGTCCTCAAGGATCTTGCACTTATTTTCATTTTCGCCAAAGCCGCCGGACTTCTTGCAAGAAAATGCAAGGCTCCTATGGTGGTGGGCGAGATAATAGCGGGTCTTGTTATCGGTCCGTGTCTTACGCTCAATCTGGTACAGCCAACGGAATTCATCAGTCAGATGGCTGAGATAGGCGTTATACTCATCATGTTCTCAGCAGGTCTGGAGACAAATCTGCAGGAACTGAAAAAGTCGGGCTTTGCCGCCTTTCTTATCGCCTGCGTGGGAGTCTTTGTCCCGCTTGTGGGCGGAAGTCTGCTGTATATGTGCGTTTACGGCTTCTCGGGATTCGGTACGGACGAGTTCTTCAAGGCTGTGTTCATCGGCTGTATCATGACGGCGACTTCTGTTGGCATAACCGTGGAGGTGCTCAAGGAAATGGGCAAGCTCACGAGCCGTGTGGGACAGACGATCCTCAGCGCCGCTATAATCGACGACGTTATCGGTATCATCGTGCTCACATTCGTGCTGGGCTTCAAGGATCCTGACAGCAACACTCTCCTTGTTACGGGAAAGATATTCCTGTTCCTCGTGCTTTCAGTTGTGCTTGGCTTCGTTATCTATAAGCTCTTCAAGCTTTACGACGACAGGCATACTCATACAAGGCGCATACCTATAATCGCTATAACCCTCTGCTTCCTCATGGCGTATGTTGCCGAGAAATACTTCGGTATCGCCGACATCACAGGCGCGTACATCGCAGGCATTATCCTCTGCAACGTCCGTGACGCTGAGTACATAGACCGCCGTGTAAATATCAACGGATATATGTTCTTTGCTCCGGTTTTCTTCGTAAGTATCGGACTAAAGACCGATTTCAGCAATATCGACTCGAGTATGATAGTCTTTTCCATAGGATTTGTCATTGTGGCAATGCTCAGTAAGATCATCGGCTGCGGACTTGCATCAAAGTGTTTCAGGTACAGCTGGGTGGATTGCCTCAAAATAGGCGCAGGCATGATGACAAGAGGAGAAGTTGCTCTTATCATCACAAACAAGGGACTTGGTCTCGGTATCATAGATTCCTCGTATTTTACGGCAGTTATACTGCTTATCATAGTTTCAAGCATTGTAACGCCGATAGTTCTGAAGCTGCTTTTCGGGAAAACGGACAATGCCCCGGAAAAAGCAGTTGAAACAGCAAAGAATTAGCTAAGATTCTGTTGTCTGCAAGGCGCCTTCGTATTCGGAGCGCTGCTCCGGACTCTGCAAGGACTGTCCAAAGGGTTATGAACCCTTTGCCTTGGACACGGCATAATTAATGCGTTAAGTTTTATTTACCACAGGAATACTCATCAGGTAAACGACCACGAAAGGAGAAAAAAATGTTCAGAATAGGCCACGGTTATGATGTTCACAAGCTCGTTGAGGGCAGAAAACTTATCCTCGGAGGAGTTGAGATACCTCACGTCACGGGACTTCTCGGACACTCGGACGCGGACGTTCTTGCTCACGCCATTATGGACGCAATGCTGGGAGCTCTCGCTATGGGCGATATCGGTCATCTCTTCCCCGACAACGACGACAGCTTCAAGGACGCGGACAGTATGAAGCTCATGGAAGAGGTTTGCCGCAGAGTCAGAGCCGAGGGCTGGGAGATCGGCAATATCGACGCTACTGTTATCGCTCAGGCGCCGAAGCTTGCGCCCCACATACTGACAATGCGCGAGAATATCGCAAAAGTATGCGGCTGCGACGTTTCGCAGATAAGCGTCAAGGCAACCACCGAGGAGCACCTCGGCTTCACAGGCGAAAAGCTTGGAATGTCAGCTCATGCGGTGGCGCTGATGTATAAGGGATAAAAATCAAAGCCGTTCTGTACATACAGAGCGGCTTTGCTGTTATTTCAGCCCAATTTGAAATTGTTTTTTACAACAAGCTCTAAAATCGAAGGCGAAATGTATGTCCTGGTTTTAAAAAGCTTCCCCTCAAACATTGAGTTGACCACGTAATGCTCAAATTCTGTATAGGGCGCTATTTTCTTTGCTGATCCTGCAAGCTTGTCATACACCTTCGTAACAATTTCAGGACGGGGTATCCAGATGCCGTTCTGATCGTATGCTCCGGAGCTGACATATATCCTGTTCCTATAAAGTTCAAGCTTTGAAAATATAGGTACAGAAAAGCCTGCCTGGATCAGATCAGGACTCATTATCATGGAAATATCCTCAGTTTCAAAGCATTCATCTATGTCCATACCACCTGTACCGGGAACCTGAAAATAATAGTTGCTGTGATCGGGTGTGAACATATCCATGGTCTTTCCGCCGATTATCTTGACTTTTCCGTCCGACATCACCTGTTTGTATGCCAGACAGCCGCAGTCCAGTGCAGTTTTGGCAAGCGTAAGGAAATCATTGAAATCCATGTAGTAATTTACCTGTTTTCCCATTTTTTACTCCTGAAGCTATAGCTTATGAATAATTACCGGTATCCAGTCCACAGGTTCGCCCTTTCCCTGTATCTTTTCTGATATTTGTTCCGCTTTTTCAAAGCTTTCCTCAAGCAGACCGTATCTGTTGAAGCTGATATCGTCAAAGTCCTTATGTATAGAATTGCACATGAATGAGTGAAATCCCGATATATCCCAGCCTATTATGTCGCAGCCGATAAGCTCTCCCTCGGCTGTGCAGCTTTCAAAGACTTTGATATCTAAATTTCCGGCAGTAAGTCCGGCATACTCTTCTTTAGTACTTGCAGAGACCAGCGTAAAGCCGGATTTTGCGAAATACTTCTCATAGAAGTAAACCGCGTCCTTTTTACGCATAAATCTTCCGTCCATACCCAGAAGATCATTTTCAAAAAGCGTTTCTGCCTCATCACTCATTTTCAAGTACTCTTCCTTGTCGGAAAAATAACTGTTTATGTATTCGGGCTTGTCACCGTTGGGCTTCCAGCCGTGACTGTAAACTATCTGCGGTTCATGGTCACAAAGGCAGTCGCTCACGGAAATGAAGCTGTCGGAATTTATCCCCAAATATGAGGGCGTTTCCGTTTTGGCGCAGATATAATAGCCTATTGTAACAAATTTGATTCCCATAGCTTTCACCTTCGCTTTCTTTTGGCGTAAATCAGCGTTTATCCGATAATCAGCAAATGATTCTGCAATATATTCCCGCATTTTTTGCAGGGAAGCTTCCGAAAAATATCAGGGACCTCAAAAGCTGAAAGATATTTCATTTCAAGAAATGACGGCTCGGATTCAGCCTTTGGCATTATCATCATTTCCTTGTGGACGTATCCGCATTTTCTGCACATCCAGCCGTTTCCTATACTCACATGATAATAATGTCCATTGTATTCGCATACATTTGTCGCTTCCCAGATAAACTTTTTCCGGTTTTCATGCCTAACAAACGCAAAACCTACATCAGGCGAGCTTATCTGCCCTGCATTTCCTATCAGAACGGGAACCATGTCCTTAAAAGTGCCGCAAATACCCAGCTTTTCAAACAAATCCTCATCATTTAAAATGCTTTCATAATATTCAGGCGAAATAATATATGTTTTCAGTCCGTCAATAATCAGCTCTTTTGCATGGTACTTGATAAATGCTTCCAACAGTGTCACCTCTGCATTCCGTGTGATTCTGCTAACATTATATATCATTTTACGCCTATTTGTCAATAAAAAGCTGTTTTAAGAATGTACAGCAGCTCCCCGAATGACTATTTCTTCCTGTTGATAAAATCGCTTATGCCGCTGAAAAGCGTGAATGCTACCTTGCCTCTGTACTCCTCCGTATTCAGCAGAGCCGCCTCCTCAGGATTTGACAAAAAGCCGCATTCAGCCATAACTGTGGGATTTTCACTGAAATAGCACAGAAAGAGCTCCTTGCCGCAAAGCTTTATCTCACGGTCATTGCCAGGCTGCAAAAGACTCCTGAAGCGGTCCTGGAGCATTCGCGCAAGAACTTCGCTGGTACTGTTGCTGCCGGAGTAAAACATCTGTGCTCCGCTGTACTTAGGGTCTGTGAACTGGTTCTGATGTATGGACACGCACACAGCATTGCTGCTACCGTTGAAAATAGCAAGGCGATTGTCCATATCCGAGCTCTTCTGCGCCGCTATACCCTCTATCCCCTCATCGTGTATCGATCTGTCACTGTCACGGGTCACCCTGACCTCGTAGCCGCTGACTTCCAGCATATCACGAAGCCGAAGCAGTATGTCAAGGTTTATCCCCTTTTCGGGAACGCCCTCAGCCGAGGTACAGCCGCCGTCTATGCCTCCGTGCCCGGCGTCCAAAATCACGACGGGTGTTTCATTTTCCATATCTGTAATTGATACGGGCAATGCTCCGTTCTCGGCTCTCTCAGCTATTCGTGATGCTCCGTACAGTGTGAACAAAGCACAGCCGCACAGTAATGCTCCGCTGACTATTTTTCTGTGTGTCTTTCTCATTTCAGTTGCTCCTTTCGCATTTGCAGCGATTTAGTCACTGAATAATATTCATAAATCTGACTTTATATGACAAAGCTCTATTCATACCGCACAAAGAAGAATATTTTTATAGTGGTAACAACATTATGAGGACTATGATATATGGGACTTCCGTCCCGCTCTGC
The DNA here is from genome assembly GCF_017549005.1 of Ruminococcus sp. Taxonomy (GTDB): domain Bacteria; phylum Bacillota; class Clostridia; order Oscillospirales; family Ruminococcaceae; genus Ruminococcus. The sequence goes on along the minus strand of NZ_JAFYYT010000006.1, from coordinate 2,205 downwards.
TTTCTGGTACGCTGGAAAGCGTCGTTAAGATCATAACTCCTGGTTCAGTTCCGCATTTTTATATCCGCGGCAGTGACGGTAAGATATTAGCTGCTTTTCCCCAAAAATACCATATTGTAATCTCCAAATTGCTCCTTAAACGGAATGATTTCCTCAGAGCTTGCACATTTTTCAGGTGCGTCAGCTATGAGGAGACCGTATTTTTATCATAGCCGCTGACGGGATCCTTTCAGAATTGTAATATACGGTAATATTAAAAAAAGGACAACATCGCAATGATGTGGTATACTATGATCACAGAGGCAGAAAACTTACGATGCTTAAAGGAGTAATTAAAATGAAAGATAATGCAATGCAGATCACAAAGGAATTTATAGAAAACAGAGATACTATCAGAAAGGCTATAAAACTTGAAAGCTCATATATCTACCCTGTTGCAGCAAATGTATTCTGTGCGGCAGGTGTCAGGGCTGACACTGAAAAGCTTCGCGAATGCAGGAATATCATTAAGAAAAATGCAGGTTTTGCGTCTTACCTTAAAGGAACTATACTTCCTGTGCTTGCAGCAAAACTTTGTGTTGCTGATGAGCCCGAAGCTCAGTTTGAAAAGGTAATGGATATGTACGGTATACTCAAGAGTCACTTCAGGAGATCGGAATACCTTGCATTACTGGCTGCTCTCCTTGCTGAGAAGGCAACAACGGAAGAAGCTGACCGTATTGCGGCAAGAGGACGTGCTATTTATGACATGATGAAAAAAGAGCACCCGATACTCACATCAAGTGAGGACAGTATAATGGCTGGATTTATGGCATTTTCGGAAAAAAGCGATAATGAACTCACAGACGACGCTGAAAAGTGCTATGATCTTCTCAGAAAGAAGTTCTCCGACAAGAATGCTGTTCAGACGGTATCACATATACTTGCAATAACAGACGGAGTCCCTGAGGAAAAGGTGGGCAGAATGCTGAGAATGTTTGATATGTCAGCGAAATCAGGCCATAAGTTCGGCAAGCACTATGAGTTGTTGGCACTTGCGGCAATATCCCTGATAGAAGCAGACGAAAAGGAACTTATAGATACTGTTATAGATATAGACAGTCAGCTCAGCGGTCAGAAGGGCTACGGAACATTAAGCCTCGATAAGAAGACAAGACTCATGCACGCAGCCATGCTTACAGCTGACCTTTACGGAGATACCGATAATACGCAGGCTGCTGTATCTACTTCTGCACTTGCAATCATTGCAGCACAGGAAGCTGTATTGTGTGTTGCTGTTGCTGCGTCGGCAGCTGCTGCAAACAGTGCGAATGCATAAGCTTCAACTTAACTGACGATTATTGTGAAACGCATATAAGAACAGACCGCAGCCCGAAGACTGCGGTCTTGACTTTTCGGTTAGTGGTTTAATTTATCTCCTTCCTGCAAGAAGAATCCCACCTCTTGGCTTAACGACTTCAGGCTATGCGGCGATCCTTATTTGGAGATCATAACAGTACAACGCAATTATTTGCATTTATTTTCAAAATATGATATAATAATTAATATTTATTGACAGACTAAATATTCATAATGTCCGAAATTATTATAAAAACACAGAAAGGAAAAAACATGAAAAAAGCAACAGCATTATTACTTCCGCTGGCATTACTTGCTTCAGCAGTATCATGCTCGCAGAAAAGCACAAAATCATCTGCAGCAGGAACTGAAGCAGCTTCCGAAACTGCAATTGAAAATACGACTAAGGCAGAGTTCGGATCTGATACGCTGAAGTATAAGACATACGCTGCTATGACTCCCGAGGAGATAGTGGCACTGTTGACACCTAAACAGAAAGCTGCTCAGATGGTCCAGCCTGCCGTTTATAATGTCACCGAGGAAGACATGAAGAACAATGACTACGGCAGCATACTTTCTACCGTCGGCTGTATTGATTCCGACGCATGGCGCGAAACCGTTGACAGTTTTCAGAATGCAGCTGTTGAATCAGAGGCAGGTATACCATATATCTACGGTCAGGACGATGTTCACGGAGTTAATTATTGCAGAGATGCAGTATATTTCCCGCACAATATCGGACAGGGTGCAGCAAACGATGAGGAGCTTGCATATCAGGTGGGACTTATAACCGCGGACGAAGCAAAGCTCTGTCATATGATGTGGAACTTCTCGCCCTGCGTGGCTCAGTCTGTTGATCCGCGCTGG
>NZ_JAFYYT010000047.1 GCF_017549005.1 Ruminococcus sp. | reverse complement strand
TCATAACGCTTGCGTTATTACTTTCGTGTTATTTTTCAGTCTTTTCTTGACCTTCTCTTCTCTCCACTGTTTCCAGCTTCAAAAAGGAATCTCAAGGGTCGTTACTTTTCTTCGCATTGTTCAATTTTCAAGATGCTGTTTGTTCTGCCCCTTTTGAGACAGCTTTAATATTATATCACAGAAACTTTTCTTTGTCAATACCTTTTTGAAAATTTTCTGAGATTTTTTTGTTGTCGCATTTGACCGCGTATCCCATGCTGCTCCCGCAGACTCACTGTTTTCCGCGCTCTCTCGCGGCGACTTTATTATTATATCACGCCGCCGTGCCAATGTCAACACGGAATAATCTACAAGCTTGATTATCATTTCAAACCGAAATGTGTCTATTTTTACTCTTCTCTGTCAATTATCACCGTAATGCAGAGCTCATCAATGTTTTCTCTGAATTTTATCACAATAGTTCCGTCCGTGGAAACGCCCGCTTCCTCCATGATAGGAAGCACCCTTTCCTCTGTGGACATTACATATCTGAACTTCTCATATGTATCAAGGTCGGAAAGCTCCACATCTATGGTATTATTGCCGGAACTCAGCGCGTCTTTCACGATCTGAAGCGCCTGTTCGAGATTTTCCGCGTGGTGTCCGCCTGATTTATAGACGTTCCAGTCGTCTCTGGTACACTCCCAGGGCTTGAAGAGGTCATCATCGGCTATATGCGAGCGATAGAACACTTTGTCGGGGCGCAGAAAATACTCCGTGCGTATCTCGCCCGCAACATCGGTATCTTCCCATGTTACGTCGATATTGTACCATTCTACGCCGATCTTGACCTGATTCCACGCATGGTTCTCGCCCTTGTCGGTAGTTCCCGTTATGACCTGACTTTCCAGTCCCATTTTTGCAGCAAGCAGATTGAACGCCTTGGAATAGCCCTCGCAGTTGGCTTCGCCCTCGACGAGACAGCCGTAAGCCGTTGAAGCATATCCTCCGTCATCGCCTACGACATACCTGCAATGGTTTATGATATAATTGCTTATATATGTAGCGACGTAGTAGCCGCCGCGTATATCTCTGCCGCCGTTTACTGCCTTCTGGACCGCGCTGTCGAGTTCGCCTCTCCTGAGCTCGGTGTCAAGCTCAGCCTTGTACGCCATTTTCGCCTCGCGCACTTTTTTTGCCGTATAGTACACGGAATCGAGGTAAAAGAACTCTCCCTCCTGCTTTTCGAGTATGCGGAAGACCTTTGAATAATCGTCGCCCTTGACCTCGAACGGGAGCGGTATTATTTCATTTTTTTCGTCAATACCGCGGTACAGCGCCGTATACAGCGCTTGTTCCTTTACGCCGAGCTGACCGTACACAGGTCTTACAGCAGCTTCCTCGGCTGTGAGGTACTCCGCATCGGGATAATTGTGCATCACGCCCGATGTAAGCCCGTAATTCAGCGCAACCGTTGCAAACAGCGCACAGGCAAATACGAGCAGTGCCAATATCACTTTTTTCTTCAAATCAGTTCTCCGATATCATAACAGTGTTGTTCTTTATTTTGAATGACGGCTGATTTTCCACGAATTTGCTGAATTTGGAATAGCCGTAGGTCTTTACGTCAAATTCGGGTATCTTGGCGCAGAGCTGCTTTTTCAGTTCGCCGAGATTATAGCCCTTGTTGCCGTTTGAGCGGACTATCGCTTCAAGGGTGCTCTCGATACGCTCAAGGTCGGTCATGCTGGTCTTCTGCGAAACGAGTATGCTGCTGCCCTCCTGACGGAAGCTGAGTCCGTCGAACTCCTTGAGGAACTGCGAAAACTTGGAATATCCGTAGTTTCTCACGTCGAAATCAGGGTAGCGGTTGAGAAGTCTGCTGCCCAGCTCGCCTATATTTATCTCGTCCCTGAGGTTTGCATTTTCCGTGATTATGCGGACGATAGCCGATTCAAGAGTCTTCATCTCCAGCTTTTCGCTCTCTACAGTGCCCTGGATATCCTCATCTGCGAGTATTTCGAGGTACTTGAAAGCATTGCAGGCGGTACTGAACGGTTTCGGCGTCTTCTGCTCTCCCATGCCTATAACGTGCATACCCGACTCACGTAGACGAATGGCAAGTCTCGTAAAATCACTGTCACTGGAAACTATACAGAAGCCGTCAACGTTATGGGAATAGAGGATATCCATAGCGTCGATTATCATAGCGGAGTCCGTAGCGTTCTTTCCTGTTGTATAGCTGTACTGCTGCACAGGCGTGATAGCATTGTCAAGAGCCATGCTTTTCCAGCCTGCAAGGTTTGGTCTCGTCCAGTCCCCGTATACTCTTTTGTAAGTAACGACTCCGTAGTTTGAGACCTCGTCAAGAATGTACCTGGTATACTTTGCCGCAACGTTATCCGCGTCAATAAGAACGGCGTACCTCATTTCCTTTTCCATTTTCTCACTCCTGTAGTTTCATGCCGCCGCAGCGGCAGATAGTACTTTTATTATATCATTTATACTTAGTTTTGTATATAGTAATTCCGCACAAAGACGTAACATTCTCTTTGTGCGGAATTTTAATAATTATTCTGTTAGTTTTCTTCCTCATATGACGAATACTGATACTCGTTTATGCCGTCGGAAAAGCTTTCCTCTCCCCAGCTGTAATCAGGGAAGTAATCCTTCTTTTTGCCCACAGTGTCGAAGGAAGCAGTTTTTTCGTACTCATATTTGCCTGTTCTGCGGAAGATAACGCGCTTGCGCTCTCCCTTTGAGGTGACATAATAGAGAGTATGCTTATTGTCGGGAGTACGGAACTCCTGCAAATGCATGAACTCGATAGCGTTCCTGTTGGTATAAGCCACATAGCCGAGAGCTCCGCCGCACAGGAACACGAGGAGAGCCGTACATATAACTATTACCTTTCCCTGTCCGCCCTTCGAGAGCTTCTGAACGAGGAACAGCAGAGCGCTCAGGCAGACTATGGGTATAAGCGCCAGAAGCGCTATATTTGCGATTATTACCTGAGTTATATCCCCGAAGGAATAGAATTTACCGGGCTTGTCGTACCAGTAGAACAGTCGTATCACCACACAGCAGAGCACTGCAAGGACGATAAGCAGCCACTTTACGACGCCTATAAATTTCAGGATCTTCATATTCCTGAATTCTTTTTTCACCTTTGAGGCACTTTCTTTATACTTCCTGCCCATAACAATCTCCGATCTTAGCTGAAACTTAACTGTATTACCGATCTTCTAAATAAAAAATCCCGAAACCATTGCTTCGGGATTCATGTAATGACGAGAGTATTCCCCCGCCACTATGGAGCGGATTACGAGGCTCGAACTCGCTACCTCCACCTTGGCAAGGTGGCGCTCTACCAGATGAGCTAAATCCGCATTATATATAGAACGCGGAAGCGTTCTATATGGTGCTTCCGGTCGGAATCGAACCAACGACACGGGGATTTTCAGTCCCCTGCTCTACCGACTGAGCTACAGAAGCGCATGGCGACCCCGAACAGATTCGAACTGTCGACCTCCTGCGTGACAGGCAGGCGTTCTAACCAACTGAACTACGAGGCCATGTGTGGTGGGGACTACAGGGCTCGAACCTGTGACCCTCTGCTTGTAAGGCAGATGCTCTCCCAGCTGAGCTAAACCCCCACTTCGCAGACGCCGTATCCTCGGCGACGAAAATAATTATATCACAGTATCTCAGGTTTGTCAAGCATTTTTTGAAAATTTTTTTGAGATTTTTTCATTTTATTTCAGAAACCGCAGAATACAGCCGTTCTGCGGCATAAAAAATTGGCAGCCGAAGCTGCCAATTTTAAAATAACATTGTTTACCCCATTTTATATTTACCCGTTATGCTTTTGTCCCCTGTTTGTTCTTTTTGCATATGAGCAACATGCAGACAGCTCCGCTTGCGATTATCATCGGGAACAGCGCAAGTATCTTCACCCAGAACTCGGGAACCGCGAACTCAAAGTACTCCCCCTCTGCATTATATGCAAAGAGCAGGAATACCGCTACAGTATCGATCAGCATATGGCACAGCGCCGCAGGATATACCGAGCCCGTCCGCTTTGTGAGCCATGTCAGAAGCGCCGACCAGGATATGCACATAACTGTCATGGCAATGAAGCCGCCGTAAGGGAAAAAGTCATAGTCCCTGCCGAAGTTGTAGCCATAGGCAAGGAGAGGTCCGTGCCACAGCGCCCATATGATACCAGTAACGACTATCGCCGCAGGTGTGGGCATGAGCTGTTCAAGCTTCGGCGTGAGATAACCTCTCCAGCCAAGCTCCTCGCCGAGACCATGGAACAGCGTTGCAATGCCTGAGGCAAGGCCTATCAGCAGTGAAGCGACCCCCATTACGACGTCGCTGCCGAAAGCGCTGTCGGAGACACTTCCGTTCTTCACGATGAACAGGTGAAGAATCGCCGCCCCCACGAAAGGAAGCACCAGCGGATAAAGAACAGCCGCCGCGTAGTATTTGGCGCTGCCTCTTCTGCCGAAGCCCAGCATCGCGTCACGGAAACCCTCTTTCGTCACAAGCCTCGTGATAATGGAGGCTATAGCAGGATAGAGCATTAATGTAGCACCCCAGAATGCGTTGGTCACGCCTCCCTGCTTGTCCGAGAATATCAGCTCTATTGCAAAAGCAGGAGCAAAAGCCAGTACAAGGTATATAAGTATACGAAGTATGGTTTTCTTCTTACTTGGCATAGTTCTCAGCTCCTTTCAGATACAGCTTCACGGATATCCTGTAGGAAATATAGTACAGCGGCAGTACAGCAAGTGTGCATATGCCTGTCCACAGCAGCAGCTTTTTCAACTTGTCCGGATCTCCCACAAAGGCAAACATTCTTTCCCAGAAGGTATCCATGCTTGCAAATGCCGAGGTGTCGCCGAAAAGCGCATAGATTATACCGGCAAGTATGATAACGCATACCGCCGTTATCTTCACCATACTTCCCATCTTCACCCCGAAGCGCACTATCAGCGGATACTCCACGGCTCTCATAAGGAGCTGCACATAGAACATCGCCATAATAAGCACGGAAAGTCCGCTCGATTGTCCCAATATCTGCTCAGCAAGTGACAATTTCAGCGTTTCGAGAGTCACGACAAACATACAGAACAGCATTGTGAACAGGTACTTTGCGCCCATATATCCCTTTATCCCCGAGGGTGTCGAGGTCACGAAGTAAGCCCACTTCCTTCTGTCGTCGCCGTTGAAAACTCCGCTCTGTATGCAGCCTGCAGTAATAAACGTAAAAATGCAGAACACTCCCAGTATCATTGTCAGCGTTTGTCCGATAGTATCCTCATCTTTCGATATTACTACCGCAAAGATCGGGCATGCAGAAAAGAACAGATATGTCAGAAGAAAAAGAAGTACAAGGCGAATATTGAGCTTGAATTCCTTATAAAGATATCCTGTCATCAGTAACGCCTCCTTCTGTACTCCTTCAGCGCCCACACATAGAACAGCGCCAGTATGCCGACCACAAAGAAGGGAGCGACGATAAATCCTATATTCCGTGCTTTTTCAAAATAGGGCGCAAATACCTTCGCCATAGTCTCGTCTGTCGCCTCTCCGTAAAGCCTTGTTGCTTCAGCCATACAGAACTTCACGAATTTCCAGCCGAAGTAAAACATAGCCGCCAGAATCGGCGCAAAGGCGAGCAGTATGATAATCGCTGTCTTGTTCTGATTCTTAAAGCGCAGCATGAGAGGTATCTCCGAAAAGCCAACAGTCATAAGAGCTCCGATGATAAGGATATTCTTGATATGATCCGTACTTACGGGCATTTTCGCCGCAGCAGCTATTATCACCTCTGCCAAAATTGCAAGCACAAGACCTGCAAGCAGCAATATACCGCGCACTATGAACTTTGAAGCGATTATCTTTTTGTCGCTTACAGGCAGAGTATAGGTATAGAGCTGCCAGCGTGACTGATAGTCCTTCTGAATGACATCGTTATTTCCGTAGCCCATACCGACCAGGGCGATACACGCCGCATAGAAGTACGCCTGCGGATAAAAGGCTTCTATCACGCCCTTCACTCCTCTGAGGTTGCCTGCATAGGTGCTTATGCACACCAGCGACATCATGGCAACAAAAACGAAATAAACAAGCAGAGTAAGTATAAGCGTTTTGCGGATAAGATAAAACTCACGGTAAATAAGACCTTTCATTTATCTCCACTCCTTTTTGCCGCGGTTTACATAATATATCATTATGTCCTCGAGAGTTGCAGGGTCTATGACCGCTCCCGAGTATTTACGGCTGCACTCAGCCCTGTCGGACACCATTATCTCCGCGCCGAAATCCGAAAGACGGGCGCTCACGATATCCTCGGGAGCTATGTCCTTATAGTCGTCCTTAGTGCATTTGAGTATGCCGTGGCTGTCAAGGATATCGTCCTTGTAGCCGCTTACAAGCACCTTTCCCTTGTCGATGAATGTAACGCAGTCGGCAATTTTGTCAAGGTCCGAGGTTATATGTGAGGACATGAGGATAGTATTCTCCTCGTTTTGCAGATATTCGAGGAAAATATCCAGTATCTCGTTACGCACGACCGGGTCGAGACCCGTTGTCGACTCGTCCATGATGAGCAGTTTCGCATTATGCGACAGCGCAGCCGCGATTTGCAGCTTCATCTTCATACCCTTTGAGAACTTGCCGAACTTCTTCCTTCTCGGCAGCGCAAAGCGGTCCATATAGCCGAAAAAGGTATCGGTGCTCCACTCCTCGAATATCTCGCGGAGTATTTTGTCCATAGCTATAGCGTTGAGCCTGTCATCAAAGGGAAGCTCGTCAAAAACGGCAGCTATCTGCTTTTTTGCCTCATATTCGTCCTTTTCGCTGTCAAGTCCGAGGAGCTTTATCTCGCCCTCGTCCTTTCTGACGATATTCAGCATAGCGTTGATAGTAGTGGTCTTTCCTGCGCCGTTCTGACCGATAAATCCCATGATACCGCCCTTAGGCACATTAAAGCTCACATTGTCCAGCGTAAAGCCGTCATATTTCTTGGTAAGTCCCTTTATCTCTATAGCATTTTCATATTCATTCATTTTCTGCCCCTCCGTAAATCAGCTCGAGCATTTCCTTGAGCTCGTCAAGGCTCAGCTCGCACTGTCTTGCTTTATCGCATACCTGAGAGAGCAGAGCTTCGGTCTGACGCAGGTACTCCTCGCGCAGAAGCTCGGTGTTCTGCCCCTTGACAAAGCTGCCCTTGCCTGTATACGATTCGATGAAACCATCTCTTTCGAGGTCCTCATAGGCGCGTTTCGTAGTGATAACGCTTATGCGGAGCTGCTGTGCAAGTGTACGCATGGAAGGCAGAGCGTCCCCTGCTTTCAGCGTACCGTTGAGGATAAGCCCCTTTATCTGAGAAGAAATCTGCTGATAGATAGGCTCACCTGATGAGTTACTGATAATAATATCCATAGTTCACCTCATAATGTATATATACGTTATACACATTATAGCATTTATATACACACTTGTCAATACCATTGCAAAAAATTTTTGAAACAAATTTTTGTGATCAGTTTTCAGCGCATAGTGATCAGTTGGAAATGCCGTTTCTGCCATTGATTCATGCCATTTATTACGTATAGCATACGTGGACGCGCATTGCGTGTCCATGCAATTCTACTCACTGATCACTATTCACTAATCGCTTAAATGTGTATATGACAGACAAATAAAAACAACCATTTTTAGTCAAAATCGCCTATTTTTAAGAAATAATATAGACAAGCCGCAAAAAATAATATATAATATAGTGTATATAAAAACTTGTATGAACGGGTCATCATCTGCATTTTACCACTGCTTTTCAACGGTAATGCGCGGAAAATCCCGTATCAGCAGGTACATTTCGGTATCCGTATACCGTAAATGCGGAAACCGCAGTTGATTCTGCGGCTTCGGAGCACTAAAACATGAGAGTTATCACAGGCATTGCAAGAGGCCGCAGGCTTGTCGCGCCGGAAGGTCTTGATGTAAGGCCTACAGCAGATAAAGTCAAGGAAGGCATCTTTTCAGCCGTTCAGTTCGAGCTTGAGGGCGCAAGAGTACTCGACCTCTTCGCAGGAAGCGGTCAGATGGGTATCGAAGCACTCAGCAGAGGCGCAGGTCACGCCGTTTTTATCGACAATTCCCTGCGTTCTATAAGATGCGTGAACGAAAACCTGAGAAATACAGGCTTTGAACGTCAGTCTGAGGTCATAAACCGCGACAGCTACGATTATATAAAGCTCACCGCACAGACCTTCGATATCATTATCCTCGATCCCCCTTACCGCTATAACCATATCGCAAATATCCTCCCCTTTGCTGCAAAAAAGCTCAATGAGGGCGGCTCCATTATCTGCGAGTACGAAAGCGAGGCGGAAGAACCGTCGGCTCCCGAGGGAATGACGCTGAGAAAGACCTACCACTACGGCAAGATCAATGTGACCATATTCTGCAAACCGTCCGAGGAGGTGGCTGAAGAATGAGAAGGATCGCCGTTTGTCCCGGTAGCTTCGACCCTGTTACTCTTGGACATATAGACATCATCACAAGGGCTTCAAAGCTCTTCGACAAGGTGATAGTCCTTATTTCCAGAAACGCAGGCAAGGCACAGCCGAGCTTCACGGCTACGGAGCGTATGCTTATGATAGAACAGGTAACACGTGACCTCGACAACGTCGTTATCGACATTCTTGACGGTCTCCTTGCGGATTACGTCAGAGATGTGGGCGCTGTCGCCATTGTAAAGGGTCTGAGAGCCGTCAGTGACTTTGAATACGAATTTCAGATGGCTCTTGCCAATAAAAAGCTGTATGCAGGTGCGGAAACAGTCTTCCTCACAACAGCTACCGAAAATATGTATCTCAGCTCGAGCCTTGTAAAGCAGATAGCTTACTTCGGCGGAGATATAAGCCATTTTGTTCCCAACGAGATTCTCGATGATATAAAACAAAGACTAATTAAGGAGAGGTAATCACTATGAGCATTGATGAGATTTTAGAAGAAATGGACGAACTCCTCGATAAGGCAGGTTCCGTTCCTTTTGTAGCACATAAGAAGGTCATCGACGGCGAGCGCATGAGAGAGCTCATCAACGACGTCCGTCTTAATATGCCTCACGAACTCAAGGAGGCTAAGAAGATCGAATTTGACTGCCAGCGTATCCTCAATGAAGCAAAGCTCAATGCCGAGTCTATCATAAGAAAGGCAGAGGAGCGTGCAGCTCAGATAGTTTCAAGAGAGGCTATCGTTACCGAGGCTAAGAAAAAGGCTCTCGATATGCTCAATAAGGCTCAGACAGCTTCAAAGAACCTCCAGCAGAACGCTGCGGCTTCTGTTGCCAAAATGCTCAACGAGACCGAGAGCTACTACTCAAGGAACCTCCAGAGCATAAAGGTCGTAAAGAGCAAGCTGGGCAGCACGGTTTCAGCAGGTCTCACCACAGACGGCAAGAAAAACGGCATTCAGTGATACATGGGCGGTACTCGTTAAGAGTGCCGCTTTTTTAGTGAATAGTGATCAGTAAAACGGGCGGATATTATCCGCCCTTACAGCTATTTATTCAAGCAATCATATGTTGTCTTAATAAAGAAAAACTCACCTGTTATTAGGTGAGCTTTTCATCGATAATTATTAATGCAAGTCAATTTATTTTTTTAAGCCCATATCCTATATAATTATGGAAATTAGAGCCTACAGGTGAAATTTTTGTATTATTGTTTATATACAAATATCCACTGTTTCCATAATAGCGAACACACGTTCCTTTAGGATCCAACTCCAACACATCTCCTTTTTTAATGATAATATTATAGCTGCCAAAGATTGACGAAACCGTATATGTTATATCCTGAGTAACTTCGTATGCTATAATTTTAGTATCGAGCTTGATTTCAGATTTCTTCATCCACAATCCGTCATTTGCATATGATATCAAATAGTACTTATCTTTTTCACCAAGTATTTCAACAGGTGTATCTTTGGCAACATTAGCAGATATACCTGTATCTTCCTCATAAGATATAAATTTTCCGTTCTTATAAATATAAATTCTTGCCAACTTAACTGTTACCGTACCTGTTGTTATTTTGCGTGTATAATTAGTATTTACAGCATTAGCTACTATAGAATTCACAAATGATGAGCTGCCTGATGTTTGATTGAATGACGCAGGAACTACTACGCAAGCGGATAATGTAACCGCAGAAAGCACAGCACCAATAGTTTTTTTGATTACGTTTTTCATAATTATTACTCCTTTAAAATAAATTCTGAGGCTATTTTTAGCCTTCAATTATAGTAACGCAATTTTTGTGGAAAGCGTAACAGGTTTTAAAAAATTTTTTCTGATTTTTATAAAAAATCTCGTTTTGCATTATGCGGGCGGATATTATCTGCCCCTACTATTCAGAATATATCTCGGGACACCGAGGGCGGCGTCCCCTACAGTCTTATTTGTTTCGCAGGCAGAACGCCGCCCGATGTTTATTTTCTTACACTCCCCCTTAAACTTTACTTAAATCTTGCCCTCTTATGTGCCGTTTTCGCAAAATCATCACCTAAAATGTATTTACTTTGTAGAAAGTGTATATATTTTATTGACATTTTGTTACGAAGGTGGTAATATTTTATATACAGAGAAACAACAGTACCTGTCCTGTTAGGGGATATACAGGCAGGGCATCCATCAGGGAGTTGGTAAGGAATGAAACTTAAAAAGACAAAAAGGCTCATTTCCGTTTTCCTTTCAGCCTGTATGGCTATGCCGCTCGTTACGGGCGGAATGTCAGTTGATCGGCTGAAAAACACAAGCGCGGCAGCTGCTGCGGAATACCCGCATGACGACGATCTCGTTCTCCGCTACGACAGCATGGCAGGCTTTGTCAATACCGACAACGCCTTCAATAACGACGAGTCGTTCTACAAGGCGCTTCCGCTTGGAAACGGACGTATCGGCGCAATGGTCTACGGCAATTGCCCCGACGAGCTCATCGACATCAATGAATGTACCGTCTGGAGCTCAGGCCCCGGTACTAACAACAGGGAGGGAGCCGCCTCCCACATCAAGGAGGTACAGGATCTTCTCAAAAACGGCAAGTACAACGACGCGAACGGCATCGTCGGCCGGTATATGATCGGCGGCGGCGAGGCAAAATACCAGAAAGTAGGTGCTTTAAAGCTCAGCTTCGGACATGAGAGAGTCGGCGGTTATTCCCGGGAGCTCGACATGAATGACGCTGTTTCAAGAACAGTCTATACCTTCAACGGCAAAAAGTATACCCGTGAATCCTTCGTAAGTCACCCCGACCAGGTAATAGTTACACGCATAACCTGCGATACTCCCGGCTCGGTGTCGCTTTCGGCAGGCTACGACGGAGTTCTCAACGGCGGCGTCACCACCGACGGGAACGATACTCTCGTGGCCAACGGTCACGGCAGCGAGGATCTGTGGATACAGGGAGCTGTTTACTTCTCCTCACGCAGCAAGTTCATACCCGACGGCGGAAGGGTAAGCGCTGGCAGCGGCAAGGTAACGGTCTCCGACGCGGATTCAGTGCTCATACTAACATCTGTCCGCACTAATTTTGTGGACTACAAGACCTGCAACGGCGACGAAAAAGGCGGAGCTGCGGCAGATATAGAGAGAGCCTCAAAGCTCTCATACGACACCCTCTACGAAAATCACAAGGCTGACTATCAGGAGCTTTTCAAGCGGGTTGACGTGGATCTCGGCGGAGATACCGAAGCTGTACGCAAAATGACTACTCCGCAGCGTATAGCAGATTTCAACCGTTCTGACGACCCGAAAATGGTCAAAACCCTCTTCCAGTACGGCAGATACCTCATGATAAGCGCCTCACGCGACGCTCAGCCGATGAATTTACAGGGCATATGGAATAAATACTCCTCCCCGGCATGGGGCAGCAAGGCTACCACAAACATAAATTACGAAATGAATTACTGGCCTGCATTCACTACGAATCTTGCAGAATGCTTCGCTCCGTTCGCAGAGAAAGCAAAGGGACTGGCTGAGGCAGGCAGTGAGACCGCAAAGGTAAACTACGGCATAAACAAGGGCTGGGTGCTCCACCACAACACCGACCTGTGGAACAGAACAGGTCCTATAGACGGTGCGTGGGGACAGTGGCCAACAGGCGGCGCATGGGTATCGAATATGCTCTATGACGCTTACCGCTTCAATCAGGACGAGGAGTACCTTGCGGATATATACCCCGTTATCAAGGGCAGCGCAGAGTTCCTCAACGAGCTCATGACAACTGCAAAGATAAACGGTCAGGAGTACGCAGTGATAAGTCCGAGTACCTCCCCCGAGATAAATCTCCCTGCTTTCCCCGACGCCTGTATAGATCAGAGTGTTACCATGGACAACGGCATTGCCCGTGAGCTCTTCAAGGACGTTGCGGAAGCCTCGGAGATACTTGGCAAAGACTCCGCTCTACGGGACACTCTCAACTCAAGGCTCACAATGATACGCCCCGAAACTATAGGCAAATGGGGACAGATACAGGAATGGGCTCAGGACTGGGACAATCCCAACGAAAAGCACCGTCATATCTCGCATATGTACGCTCTTTACCCCGGATTTGAGATCACTCCCGAGGACAATCCCACCACCGCTAAGGCAGCTGCCACATCTCTCAACGGCAGAGGCGACGACGGTACGGGCTGGTCCGAGGCATGGAAACTCAACTGCTGGGCAAGGCTCGAGGACGGAGCTCATGCATATAACCTCGTAAAGCTCCTTATATCGCCCGTAAACAACTACGGCAGGCTTTACGACAATCTCTGGGACGCACATCCGCCCTTCCAGATAGACGGAAACTTCGGTTTCACATCGGGCGTAGCGGAAATGCTCCTGCAAAGTCAGAATGACGTTATAACGCTTCTCCCTGCTCTCCCGAAGCAGTGGGCGAACGGTCACGCAAACGGTCTCTGTGCACGGGGCAACTTTGAAGTGACAGAGATGAGCTGGAAAAACGGTATACTTGAAAAAGCGGCTATACTCTCCAAGTCAGGCGGCACCTGCACTGTGCGATACGGCGGCACAGTAGTCAGCTTCGACACCGAGGCAGGCAGGGAGTACAGACTCAGCGGCGAATTACAGCTTGACAGCTCAGTAAGCGAGCTGCAGAATCTTGCGCTGAATAAGGAAGTTACAGCCTCGGGCTCCGAGAAGAACGCAGACGCTTCCAACATCACAGACGGAAGCGACAGCACAAAATGGAGCCACAATGACGGGCTCAGCGGCGAATGGGTACAGATAGACCTGGGCGAAAACTACGATATACAGCGCTGGAACGCAAAATTCGCAGGCATAAGGGACGATATAAGGTACAATCCCCGTGATTTCAGACTTCAGGCCAGCTCAGACGGCAAAAGCTGGACTGATATAGCCGTTGTATACGGCAACACAAAGAGCTCCTGCGGACGCAATGTCAGCGGAGTTTCGGCAAGGTACATCAAACTGGAAATGCTGACTTCAACTCAGACAAATGATGGAGGAGCTTCAGTCTATGAACTGGAGATATGGGGCAAGGACGACAAACCGCCTGTTCCCCGCTCAGCTTACAAAAAGTACAGCGGCAGCAGCTATAACTTCATGTACGGCGGTATCCGCAAGGACGATGAGGCAGGCAATGCGATAGGCTACATCACCGACGGTTCGTACATAGTTTTCCGCAATCTCGACTTCGAGAGCGGCGCGGAGGGATTCCGCGTAAGCGCAGCAAGCGCTACAGAGGGCGGTACCATTGAGATACGCATAGGAGGCTCCGACGGAACTCTCATAGGCACGTGCGATATCCCGGGTACCGACGGCTGGAACGAGTATCAGGAAATGAGCTGCAATACAAAGCAGTGCACGGGAGCTCACGACGTCTATCTTGTATTCAAGGGAGACGACGGCTACCTATTCAATGTGGGCGAGCTCGGATTCTACGGCATAAAGGGCGATATCAACGGCGACAGGCGCGTTGACGTATTCGATATGATACGCTACAGAAAAGCCCTCACAAGCGATTTAAAGCTCACAGGTCTTTCCCTTTCAAACGCCGATGTCAACGGCGACAGCGAAACAGGAGTTGCAGACGCAGTAATGCTCCAGAAGCTGCTTCTCGGAAAGGCTTCATAACTCAGAAAAATTTTCCCATATACAATCATCCCGAAAGCCCCTGTGACCGCATGGCCGCAGGGGCTGAAACTTTGTTGACATACACCTTCAACAGTTCGTATCAGGACAGGGGCTATGCCTGCGAAAGCCTTCGCAGTTTTATGAAATATGCCTTTGGCTATCTCGGTGTCCGCCGCATCATGGCTGAGATAGACACAAGGAACTCCCGCTCATACAGGCTTGCGGAAAGGCTGGGTATGCGCCGTGAAGCCGAGCACAAGGAACTCTTTCCGCGCAAGGAGAACAAGGAAATATTCAATAATTTCTACGTTTATGCCATACTAAAGAAAGAATTTGTACAGTAACAGCACAAAAAAAGCCCTGAAACAGTCGGAGACTGCTTCGGGGCTTTACATTTTCCTGCTGTTGGAATACCTTTTCCTGACATTCATGAGTATCGCCGAAAACAAGATATATGCTTTCGTATTTGATACGAACCTGAGTATTTCGGGCTCATCAGACATATTTATCTTCAGGAGCACTCTCGAAGCCACGAGTATAAAGGCGAATACGACCAGCATACGGCTCTGTGAGATAGTGAAGTCCTTCAGTATCATGCGTATCATGAACGCAAAGAACAATATAACAAGGAGAGCCGAAAAGATATCCATTGCCATTATACCGTAAAAATAGGACTGCTTCTCCCTGATTATATACAGGTAGTTCCTGTACTCCTTGATTATCTGTGCGATCTCCACCAGTATTCCCGCCACAGGGAATACCAAAAGCAGAGCGGAACGTTCACTGACCATTATAACGCCAATGAATAATATGAAGATAAGCGGCAGCAGACCTGCTGAGACAGTATATATAACGGTCAGTACATGGTCGTTCCCTACCATTCCGAAGTAACTGTCGTCAAGCGAGCGGATATTTGATCTAATGCCAAGAATATTTGCTATACCGTTTACTGCACAGATAACTGCGTATAAAGAAGTCAATATGATCGATACATAATATAGTGTTTTGCTTGAACGTTTGTAGGAGCGGCGTTCTTCTTCGCTGCCCGACTCACAAACGGGGCATTTTTCTGCATTATCGTCTATTCTGCTTCCGCATTTCGGGCAGACGCGCATTACAGCTTCCAGTCATCACAGAGCTTGTGGATAGCCTCTGTGAGCTGCCTCATATCTGCATTCGTTCTGCCGTCGGAGTCCTTGATAAGAGCCGAAAGGCGATCCGAAGCCGCGATAAGGTCGCTGTATGCGATGTTGAAGTTTGCGGTGTTCCTGCGCTTTGGTATCGGAATGGGCTCTGCGTCAACAGTAACGACATTCTCCGCTATATCGAACTCCGCACCGCTGAACGGAACATATACCTCAGCGCCGAGCTCCTCGCGCAGACGCTCGGCAAAGCTCTCGGAGGAGCTTGCCTCGCCGTGATTGATAAAGTATCTCTGAACTCCCGATACGGACTTAGCCCATGCAAGAAGTCCGTTCACATCGGCATGACCGCTGATACCCGGGAGCTGAGTTATATGGGCTGCTACCCTGACGGTCTCGCCGAAGAGCTTTACGCGCTTTGCGCCGTCAACAAGGGCTCTGCCCAGGGTATTGCTCGCCTGATAGCCGACGAAGAGAATAGTATTCTCCTTTTTCCAGAGGTTATGCTTGAGGTGGTGCTTGATACGTCCTGCCTCGCACATACCACTGGCGGAAATGATGACCTTAGGGCGCGTATCCTCGTTGATAGCGCGGGAATCATCGCTGCTGACGGTCCTGATAAGGTCGGTGAAGCTGATAGGGTTTATGCCCTGACGTACAAAGGAAAGAGCCTCCTCATCGTAGCAGCTTTCACGGTTGCTTATGAATATATCCGTAGCCTCATTGGCAAGAGGACTGTCCACATAAACGGGGAACCCGTCATGTCCCTTCACAAGTCCCTCGGACTTGATATGGCGTATGAAGTACAGCATCTCCTGCGTTCTTCCAACTGCAAAGGACGGGATTATAACGCTGCCTCCGCGGTCGAAGGTCTCCTGCAATACTCTTGCAAGGGACGAGGTATAGTCCGTAGGGCGGTCGTGAACGCGGTTTCCGTAGGTGGACTCCATAACAACGTAATCGGCAGAAGCGATATACTGCGGATTGCGTATGAGGGGCTGCTCGGTGTTTCCGATATCGCCCGAAAAAGCAATAGTCTTTGAAACTCCGTCCTCAGTGAGGGTGAGAAGTATACTTGACGAGCCGAGAAGATGACCTGCGTCGCGGAAAAGCACCTTTATGCCCTCGCAGACCTCAAATTCCTGATCGTACCTGTGAGGTACAAAGAGCTCAATAGCACCGATGGCGTCGTCCATTGTATAAAGGGGCTCATAGTCGGGCTCGCCGCGGCGTGCAGCCTTACGGTTGCGCCATTCCGCTTCAAACTCCTGTATATGGGCACTGTCGCGGAGCATTACCGAGCAGAGGTTTGAAGTAGCCTCCGTAGCGTGTATCTCTCCCTGAAAGCCTCCCGAATACAGCAGCGGAAGAAGTCCCGAGTGGTCTATATGAGCGTGAGTTAAAAGAACAAAATCTATATTTGAAGGAGAAACAGGTATCTGAACATTCTCGAAAACGTCCTCGCCCTGCTGCATACCAAAGTCCACGAGGAACTTTTTGCCGCAAGCTTCTATATAAGTACAGCTGCCCGTTACTTCGTGGGTAGCACCGATGAAAGTCATTTTCATGTGGTTTCCTCCCTGTTCAGATCAAAATCATGCTTCACATGGTTTTGATTCAACTTTGTAGTGAACGGCGCCCTCGCCGTTCACTACATATATTATATCACATTTCCGCGCCATTGTCTACAATAAAACTATTAAAAATGACCGAAGCCCACAATTTACCTTTCGCTATTTAATGATAAACGATAAATTTTTATCGTGAAATCTGCACAGTCCACAGTCCGTATTCATATCTGATTTATGTTTAATCATACAATATTTAATGATAAACATTAAAAACGTATTGACAAACATTAATTGCAGTGATATTATAAGCTCATGGAACGGAGCTTCAATATTCCAGTAACAAACTACAAAAGGAGAAAAGCAAAATGAGCTTATCAAACACATCGGTAATAAAGAAAAGCAGCCTTGTGATAATGATATTATCGCTGCTCGGAGCAGCTATATGTGTAATGGCAGGAATATCTGGCTTAAAAACTCTGCATCTGCCTGTATACGGCGTAGAGGCCGCCGCTTTTGAAGTTTTCATAAAAAGACTGATATACGCTGCAGTTCTTGTTGTCGCCGCATTTATATTTTTCATGATATTCCGTAACGGAAGACCTTTCACACGCGGCAATGTATGGGCTGTAAGAGGAATAGCAGGACTTTTCCTTGCCGCGGCTGTAATCCCTTTATTCATTGAAAAACAGGGCATTGACATATTCAGAGCAGCTTTGGAAGGCATAGGTCCTGCATTCATAGCGGTGCTCTGCCTGTTCTTTGCGGAAATAATGCGATACGGCAGACTTCTGCAGAACGAATCCGACGAGACGCTTTAAGAACAAAGGAGAGATAAATATGATAAATAAAAATATAAATATAATAAAAAGAAGCAGTCTCGTTATAATGATATTATCGGTACTCGGTGCGGTATTAAGCGTCATTGTAGGGATATCATTCTTAACGCTTCCGATGAAGGAAAAACTTACAAAAGATATTTACATCGGACAAATGCTTAGCTACTGCATTCAGGGCGCAATACTCGTCCTTGCTGCCATCGTATTTTTCAGAATATTCAGAAGCAACAGACCATTCACACGGGGCAACATATGGGCAATAAGAGGGATCTCAGGCCTTTTCCTGCTGAAAGCTCTCATTCCCATATTCACCCAAAGTGCCGCTCTCGGAATTTTAAAGGCAGGACTCATCGGATCAGGTTCTGCTTTCATATGCGTACTCTTCCTGTTCTTTGCAGAGATAATGCGATACGGCAGGCTGCTTCAGAACGAGTCCGACGAAACTCTGTGAGGTGAGCCCGTATGTCCATAATTTTAAGACTTGACCGAGTAATGGCTGACAGAAAAATGAGCCTTAACGAGCTGAGTGAACGTGTTGGGGTAAGCAATGTGAATCTTTCAAAGCTCAAGACAGGCAAGGTCAGCGCCATACGCTTTTCCACCCTCAACGCCATATGCAGGGCGCTGGGCTGTCAGCCGGGGGATATACTGGAATTCATCGACGACGGAGTAAACGATTAGCCGATGATATCCTTGCTGAAAAGCCGCATTACGTCCATTTTAAGCGCACGGTTCTGCGGCTTTTCCAGCATCGGGTCGTCCGCAAGCAGCTCCCTCGCACAGTTCTGAGCGCGGTTCATGAGCTCCATATTACAGGCGATATCCGCTATTTTAAGCGGCGGCAGACCATGCTGCGCGTTGCCGAAGAAATCTCCCGGACCGCGCATTTTCAGGTCCTCCTCCGATATTCTGAAGCCGTCGGTGGTGGAGGACATTATCTTCATTCTCTTTACGCACTCGTCCGAGGTGTTGTCCGTGATGAGTATGCAGGTGCTCTCGAAGCTTCCTCTGCCCACACGCCCGCGGAGCTGATGAAGCTGTGAAAGACCGAAGCGTTCGGCGTTTTCGATGACCATAACAGCAGCATTGGGTACGTCAACTCCAACCTCCACAACGGTTGTACAGATAAGCACCTGTATCTCTCCGTCGCGGAACTTCTGCATGACCTTGTCCTTTTCGGCAGCTCTCATCTTTCCGTGGAGCAGAGCCGTAGTATAGCCCATAAGGTCGCCTTTTTCTGCATTTTCCGCATAGGTCTTGACCGCGAAGAGCTCGCTCTCGCTTTCCTCTATCATGGGGCAGACCACATAAGCCTGCCTGCCCTCGTCGAGGCGCTCCCTTACAAAGCCGAATGCACGGCTGCGGAGTTTTCCCGTAACGGCGTAGGTCTTTACGGGCTTCCTGCCTTTCGGGAGCTGAGTTATCGCCGATATATCGAGGTCTCCGTAGATAATGAGGGCAAGCGTCCTCGGTATGGGAGTTGCGGACATTACAAGTTTATGAGGAGAATCCCCCTTTTCTGCAAGAGCAGCACGCTGAGCTACGCCGAAGCGGTGCTGCTCGTCTGTTATCACGAGCCCGAGGGAGCTGTACTCCACGTCCTTCTGTATGATAGCGTGAGTGCCGACTATCACACTTATCTCACCCGAGGCTATTTTTTCGCGTATCTGCGCCTTTTTCTTAGTGGTGGTCGAGCCTGTGAGCAGACAAACGCTGACGCCGAAGGGTTCGAGGAAGTCGCTGAGTGTGCGGAAATGCTGGGACGCAAGTATCTCCGTAGGAGCCATAAGCGCCGACTGTACACCGTTTTTCGCTGCAAAATAGCAAGCTGCGGCTGCAACAGCTGTCTTTCCGCTTCCAACGTCGCCCTGCAAGAGCCTGTTCATAGGAACTCCCCTGCACAGGTCGGCAGTTATCTCCGCCACAGCCTTTTTCTGGTCGTCGGTAAGCTCAAAGGGCAGCCCTTTCATGAACTCCTCAACCCGTGAGGGCTCACTCATTCTGAAAGCAGTGCTGCGGCGGCTTCTCGACTTCATAACGGACATACCTATCTGGAGCTTGAGCAATTCGTCAAAGGCGAGCCTGCGCCTTGCAGTCTCGGCAGCCAGCTCGCTTTCGGGGAAGTGGATATTCTCCAGAGCCTGCATGAGGGGGCAGAGGTCATATCTCCGCATTATATCGTCAGAAAGAGTCTCAAAGGGCTCATTCCGCATTATTTCCAGCGCCTGACGCATATTTGTGCGTATCATATTGACGGAAAGCCCCTGAGTAAGGTGATATTTCGGCTGTATCAGCACCTTTTCGTCCGCGCTGATATACACGGGCGAGCTTATCTCCTTACGCAGGAAAGAACCTGTTACCTTACCGTACATATAGTAGGTCGCGCCCTCTTTCAGCGCCTGAAAATAGTACACATTGTTGTACACGACGATGAGGATATCGTCCATGCCGTCCGTAGCGGCTGCCTTGCAGATGACAAGACCTCCCTTTATGCGCTGCGGCGGCATTTTCTTGAATACAGTCAGTTTCAGCACGTTGTAATCGTTGAGCACAGCCTGCTGAACAGGCACATGGGTGCGGAAATCCAGATAATCACGTGGGATATGGTATATCAGCTCATAGGGAGTGTTCACGCCCAGCTTGCGGTACTTCTCACCGCGTGCCTTGCCGACTCCCTTGAGGTATTCGATATCGCTGAAAAGTGTAGTTGCCATAAAAACTCCTTGTTACGAATAACTGCGGACATTAAAAAGGGCGGACAATTTGTCCGCCCAGTGTGTTTTACCGATTATCTCTGCTCGCAGATAAGCTTGATAGCGGTTCGCTCCTCACCGTCGATCTGGATATTAGCGAAAGCAGGTATACAGATAAGGTCAATACCGATAGGTGCAAGATAACCTCTTGCGATAGCTATCGCCTTAACTGCCTGATTTGCCGCACCAGCACCGACTGCCTGAACCTCAACAGCCTTCTGTTCTCTTATAACGCCGGCAATAGCACCAGCTACAGAATTCGGTGATGAGTGTGATGATACTTTCAGAATTTCCATTACAAATAACCCTCCTGATATAAATATTTGTACGTTTATTGTCAAATGCCTTTAGGCTATTGTACAATTGTATTATAACTTATTATTATAAAAAATGCAATAGTTTTTAGCCAACTTTGTAGACTATCTTATAATTATTCTTTCCATTTTGTGCGTTTTGCCACATTTTTCATCAAAATTAACTATAGTTCCACAAAGGAAGCAATCGCCCTCTGCCACCTGGAATTTAACGGGCATCCTGAACCTGAGCCTGTCCACTGCCGACGCTGTATCCACGCCCAGACAGGACATCTCGGGACCCACCATTCCCACATCTGTGATATATGCCGTATGACCGCCGAGTATGCACTCGTCCGCCGTCTGAACGTGGGTATGGGTTCCGAAAACTCCGCTCACCTTTCCCGTAAGATAGTGTCCCATAGCCTTTTTCTCGGAGGTAGCCTCCGCGTGGAAATCCACGAAGATGTTGGGCGTATCTATCTCACTCAGGAGCTTGTCCATAGTACTGAACGGATTATCGAGGGGGTCCATGTAGACCGTTCCCATAAGGTTCACCACAGCCACCGAGTACGCTCCCATATCCATGATACGGACTCCGCTGCCCACACAGCCTCCCTCGGGGAAGTTTGCAGGGCGCACGATGTAGTCGTACTCGAAGAGCTCCATAGCGTCCTTGTGGCGGAAAGCGTGATTGCCTGTGGTTATCACGTCAGCCCCGGCTCTTACCAGCATTTCCGCAGAGACCCGTGTTATGCCGTTGCCCTGGGCAGAATTTTCACCGTTAACGATAGTTATGTCGATATCGTGAGCCCTTTTGAGCGCTCCGAGCTTCTCGGTGAGGAAGTCGCAGCCCGCTTTTCCCACGACGTCGCCGATAAAAAGAAGATTTTTCATATTATACCGTCACTTTTTCTTTTTTCCGCCAAGATTAGTATCGTATGAGATACCCGTACCCTGCAGGCTGACAGTGGCTTTTTTCTTGTCGTTAACAGTCAGCTTCACCTTTTTTCCTGCAATAGTAGGACCGTCCACGGTAATGCTGCCGCCCTTCTTATTCTTGTTGAACTTGAACAGCTTGCCTATTTTAAAGCTTTTTTTGAAATGGAATCCCATGACAGCTCCTCCTTTTTCAGATATCTTCCATTGAAAGCGTAGCTACTGCGTTAAGGCTTTCGTCGGCGGTAATGCCTGCCAGCAGATTATAGCTGCCCTGACAGGCTATCATAGCTCCGTTGTCGCCGCAGAGCTTCTTTTCGGGCATATAGAACTCGAACCCGCGCTCCCTGCAGGCTTCCGCAAGAGCTGCGCGGACTCCCGTATTTGCGGAAACTCCGCCTGCAAGAGCGACCTTTCTATAGCCGAGAGCCTCGGCGGCGCGTATCGTCTTATCCGTGAGGATATCCGCGATAGTCGCCTGCAGGCTTGCCGCAAGGTCGTTCCTGTTTATTTCCGTACCCTTCTGCTCTGCGTTGTGGAGCAGATTTATCACGTTCGTCTTCAGACCCGAAAAGCTGAAATCGAACTCGCTTCCTGCAACAGCAGGGTGAGGGAGCCTGAAAGCGTTCCTGTCACCCGACTGCGCCGCATTGTCGATATGCACGCCTCCGGGATAAGGAAATCCCATAGCACGGGCGCACTTGTCAAAACACTCCCCTGCCGCGTCGTCGTGAGTCCTTCCCACTACACGGAATCCGGTATAGCTCAGTACCTCGATGATATGGCTGTGACCGCCGCTTGCCACAAGGCAGAGATAAGGCGGTTCAAGCTCTCCGAAAGTCAGATAGTTCGTGGCTATATGACCTGCGATATGATGTACGGGAATGAGCGGTTTACCCGAGGACATGGCGAGTGCCTTTGCAAAGCTGACTCCGACCAGAAGAGCTCCGATAAGACCGGGAGCATAGGTAACGGCGATACCGTCAAGGTCTGCAAGGCTCACCTGCGCCTCGCCGAGAGCCTGCCTTACCACGCCGAGAATGTTCTCGCAATGCCGGCGCGAAGCTATTTCAGGCACAACTCCGCCGTATTTCCTGTGCTCCTCTATCTGAGTGGATATGACTGACGAACGGATCTCGCGGCAGTCCTTTACCACGCTTGCGGCGGTCTCGTCGCAGGAGCTTTCTATTCCGAGTATAAGCATATATTGATTCCTTCTTTTTCCGTTTTAGCTGATCTTGCGGACCATTATGTCCGCGTCCTCAACGGGATCGCTGTAAAAGCGCTTCCTTATCCCTGCCTTTTCAAAGCCGAAGTTCTCATACAGGGATATAGCGGCTTCATTTGAATGTCTTACCTCGAGGGCTATAGTCTCCACCTCTTTCGGGAGGTGGGAGAAAAAGTTCTCGAGAAGCATGGTAGCGATGCCCTTCCTGCGATACTTCTTGGCTATCGCAAGGGTCAGTATCTCGCCCGTATCGGACGAATTGAACCCTGCCAGAACACCTGCGGGCTCTGACATACAGTATACTGCAATGACTACGCCCGTAGGCATTGCTGCTTCCGAGATAAAATCCTGTGCCGACCAGTTTTCGGAGTCGAAGCACTCACTGTCCAGCTCGGAGAGCTCTTCAAATATACATAGCGGAAAGTCTTCAGTAATCCTCTTCAAATTAAATTTACACATAATTATCAGCCCTTTGCGTCATACCAGCTCTTGCCCTGATGAACATCGACTGCAAGCGGAACTCTCATATCGTAAACGCCCTGCATTTCCTCCCTGAGAAGCTCCGCACACCTGTCTGCACAGGCTATGTCTGACTCGATGATGAGCTCGTCGTGTACCTGCAATATGAGCTTAGCGTCGAGTTTTTCGGCTTTGAGGCGGTTATATACGTTTATCATTGCTATTTTTATGAGATCTGCGGCTGTTCCTTGTACAGGAGTGTTCATTGCTATCCTCCTGCCTGCCGCCTGTAACATTTTGTTGGACGATGAAAGCTCGGGGATACGGCGTTTTCTTCCGAACATTGTCGTAACGCAGCCGTCCCTGAACGCATTGTCCACGGTGGTTTCCATGAAGCTGTTTACTTTCGGGTACTTTGCAAGGTAATCGGCGATGTATTTCTTTGCCTTCGCTACGGAAGTGCCGATATCCTTTGCAAGGGAGAATGCTCCGATACCGTAGATGATACCGAAGTTTACGGCTTTGGCTGCGCTTCTCATCTCGGGAGTCACCATGAACAGCGGCATATCGAATACCTGTGCCGCAGTAGATGTGTGTATATCCTCTCCCGAATTGAAAGCCTCCACCATATTCTCGTCGCCGCAGAGATGAGCCATAACGCGCAGCTCGATCTGACTGTAATCGGCGTCGATAAGAGTTTTTCCCTCACCTGCGGTGAAGAACTTTCTCATCTGCGCTCCAAGCTCTGTGCGGACGGGGATATTCTGCATATTCGGCTCTGTCGAGCTGATACGTCCCGTCCTTGTTTCGGTCTGCCGGAACCATGTGTGTATCCTGCCGTCGGGCGCTATCTTGTCAAGAAGTCCCACAACGTAGGTGGAATTGAGCTTTGTGTACTGCCTGTACCTGAGCACGTTGTCAACTATGGGCGCGTAATTTCTCAGCTCCTCCAGCACCTCCGCATTTGTGGAATAGCCGCTTTTGGTCTTTTTCTTGGCAGGAAGCCCCATTTCCTCAAAAAGAACTGTTCCCAGCTGCTTCGGGGAGGAGATATTGAACTCATGTCCTGCCTCGTCGTAGATCATCTGCTGAGTCTCCTCGATCATTTCCGTGAGAGACACGCCGAAGTCCTCAACGCCCTTCCTGTCAATAAGTACGCCGCTGTCCTCCATAGAGGCAAGCACCTCTGTCATTGGGAGCTCCACCTTTTCGAGGAGTTCTGTCATACCCTCCGACTCTATCTCGGCTCTAAGCTTTGCGACAAGTCCGCGGAGGGACAAAAGCTCTGCAAGGTCGCCGTTCTCGCTGTAATAGTGTACGCCGTACTCGGCGCAGAGCTTATCAACAGCATAGTCGGAAGCAGATGTATTCAGCAGATAACCGCATATAGCCGCGTCGCTCCTGAGCCCTTTCAGCCCGCCCCCACGAGCCATAGCCCAGCGATAATGCGCCTTTGCGTCATCTGTAGCCTTGCAGCAGTCCGAAGAAAGAAATGCAAGTATAGTCTTTTCGTCCTCAGTAGTGTAAACTCTGTCACCGCTGCGGACGGACAGCTTGCCGTCGCGGAAAAGATACTCGCATTCGCTTATCTTGCCGATGATATCCTCCGTGAGGCCGCTCACCTCGGCGTTTATCGCCTCAGTCTCCTCAGCCTTTGCCTCGGGAGCCGAATTAGCGCTCTCCGCAGCGTTTATGCCCAGCTTGTCGAGAAGCTTGAACATCTCCAGCTCTGTGAGCATACGTCCGATAGCTCCGTTATCGGGAGTACCGGGCTTATAGCTGTCAAGCTCCCTGTCTATGGGAGCGTCGCGGACGATAGTCGCCAGCCATTTGCTCTCCTTTGCCGATTCTGCGCCTGCCGCAAGCTTTGCCTTTACGCCTTTTGTGAGTCCCGACTCCTCGTACTTCTCATAGAGAGTCTCTATGCAGCCGTACTCCTTTATGAGCGCTGAAGCGGTCTTTTCGCCGATACCTGCAACTCCCGGGATATTATCCGAGCTGTCTCCCATGAGAGCCTTGAGGTCTATGAGCTTTATGGGTTCAAAGCCGTAATCCTCCGTAAATCTCCCGGGAGTATAGTAGATATTCTCCTTGTTCGTTGCAAGTATTACCGTGACCTTATCGTCAATGAGCTGCAGGCTGTCACGGTCGCCCGTGAGAACGTAACACTCGTTTCCGCTGTCCGAACACAGCTTCGAGAGCGTTCCGAGAACGTCGTCCGCCTCGTAGCCCTCGCATTCCACAACTTTTACGCCCATAAGGGTCAGGAGCTCCTTAACCTTCGGGAGCTGCTCAGCAAGCTCGGGGGGCATACCCTTTCGGTTCGCCTTGTAGTAGGATACCGCCTTATGGCGGAATGTAGGCGTCTTCAGGTCGAAAGCCACCGCTACTGCGTCGGGCTTTACGTCCTCCGTATTACGCAGGAAGATGTTCATAAAACCGAAAATAGCGTTGGTAAATTGCCCTTTTTTGTTTGTAAGCAGCTTTATTCCGTAGAAAGCTCTGTTGAGAATGCTGTTGCCGTCGATTGCGAGAAGCTTCATTGCGACCTCCGTGAGTAAGGATATTGGTCCGACAAATGAACCATATATTCATGATTAATTTATGTGCTTAGTTTATATGATACCATAATTTTTTATAATAATCAATACGAAAACCATATTTTTTTGCATAACGACGTATATGTTTTTTAAAAACTTTCGCCAATTTGATGATTAAACAGTCAAAATGCCGAAAACTTGCAATTTTTCACCCTTCATGATATAATAAATAAAATGATATATCTGGAGTGGTAAAAAATGGAAATCATATTTGCAGTCGGAACAGCAGCACTTTTACTCCTGATTTTTGTCGTTCTGCGCGTCAGGAACAAAAAAGCCATAGAATTCTGCATAAGGCATTCCTATGGCGACAAAAACCGCGTAAAGGACGATGTGAGCGACCGGATGGAAGCTGTTTCACTGCTTTATGAGAATGAAAAGAAAAATTACAGCTCCTCAGAGCTCGTTGACGACGTAACATGGGACGACCTGAACATGGATTCGATATTTCTCCGCGCCGACCATACGGACAGCTTTGCCGGGGAGCAATGCCTGTACTCCTCGCTCCATATTCTCAGCGACAAGCCTCAGAGCAGCGTAATGAACAGTGAAAGCGCCGAATTTTTCGACAAGAATGAGGAAAAACGCAATAAGGTCAGAAAGCTGCTGCACAGTGTAGGCAAGCCCATAAACGGCTATTATTCTGTGAATATCGCAGCTGATCTCAGCAATCAGTATCTTCCCTGCAGGCACATCTATCCTCTTCTGCTCATTTCTCTTGTGATCCTCGGAGTTCTCGGTCTGGTCCTGAGAAGTCCTGCCCTGCTAATGCTCTGCTTCGGCAACTATCTTCTTAACCTTGTGATACATATTTTTCTCAGGCAAAGCTTTGAAGCAAGGCTGGAGTCGCTTTTCTCAATGGGGCTTACCATAAATGCAGGCTTTTCCATAAGCAGTATAGTTCCCGGGCTTTCCGGCGAAGTCACCGACAGTCTCAAAAAGCTGAAAAAAGCCGCCTCGGTCATGAATCTTCTCAATATGAAAAATTCCATGCTGAAGTCCGACGATCCGCTTTCTTCACTGGCGTCCTACATCATCGGACCTTTCATGCTGGATATGATACTGTACAACATGGGGCTGAAAGAGCTTTCCGACAAGACCGGCGAGTATCTGAAAGTTTACCGGTTTGTCGGGGATATCGACTGCTCTATCGCCATAGCTTCATTCAGAAGGAGCCTTTCAGGGTATTGCGTGCCCGAGTTCAGTGACGGCAGAAGTATAGAATTTACGGGAGTTTTCCATCCAATGCTCACAGATCCCGTAGCAAACGACATAAAACAGAAGAAAAATATCATACTTACAGGCTCAAATGCCTCGGGAAAGTCCACATTCATCAAATCCGTGGCGATAAATCTCATACTTGCACAGACATTATTCACCTGTACTGCTGAATACGCAAGTGTCCCGCGCTGCGGAGTCATAACATCAATGGCGGTGCGCGACGACCTCGCTTCGGGAGAGAGCTACTATATCCGCGAGATAAAGTACCTAAAACGTATGACGGAATGCGTAAAGCAGGGAAAGCTCCTCTTCCTTGCCATAGACGAGATACTCAAGGGAACCAACACAAAGGAGAGGATAGCCGCTTCAAAGGCAGTGCTCCGCTATTTCAGCAGCACCGACTGCATTCTCATGGTGGCAACTCACGATGTTGAACTTGCGGAAGCTTTTGAAGGCTTGTATGAGAATTATTATTTCTGCGAAAAGCTGGACGAGGAGGACATAATCTTCGATTATACCATACATAAGGGCATATGCCGCTCCAGCAACGCAATAAAGCTTCTCAGCGTCATCGGTTTCCCCGATGAAATAGTAAATTCCGCTCTTTCGGAGCTGTGATAAAAATTCTTCCGTTCAGGTATTGTAAATCATATAAGTTTGTGTTATAATTAATGTGCACTCTGTAACCGCCGTTAGGCGGTTATTGCCCTGAACATAGTTCAGGGAGCGCAAATTCTTTTAAAATTTGGAATTTGCGCTGCACATTTCTTTATGTCAAGCTCATTTTGCCCTTTCGGGCAAAACAAAGTGCAGGGAAAAGAAGTTTTTCCTGCACTTTGACAACTTAAAATTGGCTATAAAACAAATTTTATAGTCAATTTTAAGTTGTTGAGCAGACATTAATTACTAAGATAGCGGTCAGTTTTTTTACCGCGGCAATTTTTACCAAAGGAGTGACGACCACATGGTAGGCTTTGAAAATCATATCGGAAAGATCACTATTTCGGAGAATTATCTCACAGAGCTGGTAAAACACGCTGTCAGCGACTGCTTCGGCGTTGCGGACGTGAGCAATGTCAGCACCTTCCGTTCTGCCGTTTCCGCTCTTACAGCAGGCAAGGCTTTCAGGAAGAACAAGGGAGTCCTGATACGCACCGATAAGGACGGCGGTCTCATCATAGACCTCCATATCAAAGTGACATATGGTACGAATATCACTGCAGCCGTAAACAGCATTACTCATAAGGTCAGCTTCACAGTAGAGGAAGCGGCAGGAATAAATGTCCACAAGGTCAACGTATTCGTTGACGATCTTAACGCTTGACACGTAATATCTTACCTGTTATAGAATTGGAGGATTTAACTGTGATAAACGGTTCTTTACTCAGAGATGCGATAATCTCCGCAGCTGTTACCATAACAAACAGAAAGCGCGAGGTCGACGAGCTGAATGTATATCCCGTTCCCGACGGCGATACAGGAACTAATATGTCAATGACCATCGGCAACTCCATTGCAGAGCTTAAACGTCTTGACTCAAAGGCTCCCGTGTCCGAGGTAGCTTCAACGGCAGCTTCGGCATTTCTGAGAGGCGCAAGAGGAAACTCGGGCGTTATACTTTCACTTATATTCAGAGGATTTTCAAAGGGACTTGCAGGCTGCAAGGAAGCAAAAAGCGAAAACTTCAGAGACGCTCTCCACTTCGGTGTCGAGGCTGCATACAAGGCTGTAATGAAGCCTGTTGAGGGTACTATCCTCACAGTAGTCAAGGCAGCCGCTGCAAAGGCTAACGAGATCTGCGCTGAGACCAACGACGAAGTCGCTTTCTGGGAGGAGGTCTGCGCGGAAGCAGAGGCTACCCTTGCAAAGACCACGGATATGCTCCCGCAGCTTAAAAAGGCAGGCGTAGTCGACGCAGGCGGAAAGGGTCTGTGTATCATATTCAGAGCTATGTGCGATGTGTTCGCAGGCGGAAAGATAGCCGAGCCCGATGAAGCTCCCGCAGCTCAGGAGAGCCAGCCTGATTCGTTCAGAACAGCCGTAAGCGAGTACGATGACGATATAACCTTTACATACTGTACCGAGTTCATGCTCGAAAAGGAGAGCGGCTGCCCCGACGCGTCAATTCTCCGCGCTTATCTTGAAACTATCGGCGACTGCGTTGTTGTCGTTGACGATGAGAAGATAATAAAGGTACACGTACATACCGATAATCCGGGCAAAGCTATACAGAAAGGCCTCGAGTTCGGACACTTCACGAACGATCCCCGTCCGAAGATCGAGAATATGCGTATCCAGCACGAAAACAAGGTCAAGGACGCCCGTGCTGCCGAGGAGGGACTTACCCCCGCAGAGCCCGAAAAGGAATTCGGCTTTGTTGCAGTTGCGGCCGGACACGGTCTTGAGGCTATGTTCACAGACTTGGGCGCAGACGTTGTTGTAAAGGGCGGTCAGACCATGAACCCCTCTACCGACGATATCCTCCGCGCTATACTGAAAACTCCTGCGAACACAGTATTCGTGCTCCCGAACAATAAGAATATAATCATGGCGGCTGAACAGGCTGTGAAGCTCACAGACAGAAAGGTCTGCGTGCTCCAGACAAGGACCATACCCCAGGGTATTGCGGCAATGCTGGCATTTGACGACAGCCGCAGTCTCAACGACAACCGCAAGGATATGACCAAAGCCTTTGAAAAGGTATCGACGGGTCTTATCACCTTTGCCGCAAGGAACTCGGAATTTGAGGGACATCAGATAAAAGAGGGCGAGATACTTGCTCTCGATAACGGAAAGCTCTCGTTTACCGAGCGCGATATAAACAAGGCGACCTACAAGCTTGTAAAGAAGCTCGCAAAGGGTGATGTGAACTATGTTACCCTTATCCACGGTGCTGACGTACCAGAGGAAAACGCCGAGGAGCTGCAGAAGTTCATACAGTCCAAGCTCGGCGACAAGATCGAGGTAATGCTCGTAAACGGCGGACAGCCCGTTTATTACTATATCATCTCCATAGAATAAGATCAGCATATTTTTTCAGAGAGGGCGTATTCAGTACGCCCTCAGTTTGTCAGAAAAACTATATTTTTTAAAGAGACGCCCTCGCTTGCAGGAAGCTTTGAGGGAATATGCGGGGCTTTGCCCCACTCCCCACCAGAGGCGCTGCCTCTGGACTCTGCCAAAGAGTTGTGGACCCTTTGGAATCCCTTTCATGGGCAGAGTGACTTTTTCGCAAACAGAACACTTCCTATAAGGGGGCTGAAATCCTGTGAAATTAAACGGGAAACCGTTTAATAAGAAAAAAATAATTTTCAGATTCTATGTTCCGCACAAAAATAAAGCGCTCATATTGTGAATATATCACAATATGAGCGCCTTTTTAATTATGCATTGCTGCTCAGCCTTTGAGCGCCTTTTCAAGCCATACGTTGGCAATATCAAGCGCCTCGTAAAGTCCGCACTCCCGCTCCGCATTCTTGACGAAAGCCTTGAGAGGGTCAGGTTCGTTCGTATCCATCTGTACGACCCTCACCTTTGAAGTCATCTGCTCCCCGTTCTCCTCTTCTGTCTCGAGGATCTGTATGAAAATTACATAAGGATCTGACATATAACCGTAGTATATCTGATTGCCGCTTCTTACAAGCGGATATCCCTTGTATGTGTTGAATTTCTCGATCATTATATACCTCCTTGAATTACCATGTCGTGACGAAAGCTTCATCCGACTCCAATCTGCGTATGTTGTCCAGAAGAACGCTGACGAATGCCTTTGTGCAGTAATACTTGCTCTCCCCGTCAACAACTATGAGCGAACGCATTACCGAATCATCGTAGAAATCATAGGTCTCCGTCTTTCCCCTGTATGAATCATAGAGCTTTATAGTAGCCTGCGGCTCTCCTGTCGGTACAGGAACTCCGAGGGCAAATTCCTCGGCATTTGAACCGTTGACAAAAGCAAAGAATTTTCTGTATCTCTCCGCGTCGAACTCCTTGCCGTCAAGAGTCACCTTATAGTCATCAGACGAAGGAGTTTCGGGCTTGTTATCGGGATCAACAGGCTTTATGACAAAGTCTGCCTTTTCGCCGCCGCAGCTCGCGCTCAGTTCGGTTATGTTCCATACATAGGAAGTAATGAGCATTTTTGAAGCCACGTCTATAGGCTGAACTGTCAGCCACGGAGCGTTTTCCGCAGCGATGATATATATCACATTATCGCCCTCAAGCATTCCGTAGCAGCACTTTTTGCCGGAATTATCGGCAAATACTTCACTGAGGAGAAGAACGTTCCTTGTGCCGTCCTTGCACTCAACAGTTACTCTGCAGAAGGGCTCGCTGAGACCTGCGTCCTTTATATCTGCATCTTTGCAGTGCAGCACATAGATCTCCGAAGCGGTAAGTCCGAACATTCCCGTTATCGTAGGCGTTGAGCCCTCGACTGTAAGGTAGCTCTCCGTCGGGCTCTTCATCTTGAACGGTGAAGAAGTTCCGCCTGTATGGTCGCCCTCGCTGGTCTTGTCGTACTCGATATAGATATTGGTGTCCATATCTCCGCGCTCCACCTCAACGCTCTTTACGTCGGGCTCTGAGCCGTCGGCAGGCTTTTCAAGCACTGTAGTCTTTACAAAATTCTTGAGTTCTCTCATGTATACGGCAACATTTGACGGCTCAACAGCGTAAACGTCGTTCTCACCGTCCACCATTACGTATATCGACTCTGTTGAGGGAGCTGTATCTCCTATGATGAACTTAGCCTTGTTTCCCGATTCATAGGTGAATTCCACTGTTGCGTGGGGCTTGTCAAAACCGTATTTCGCAGTATCAGCGCAATCCCTTGCAACTGCGGACTTTGCAGCCATGCCGTTTCCGTTGTTGACAAGAGACGCCACCATTCCCTCATCGAGCTTCAGGTCTGTAAATCCTTCGATAGTATAAGCTGCGTCCTCTCCCTCTGCTGTGGGAGCAGACTTCTTTACAACGGTCATAGTGCCGCCTTTGTTGGTTATTACAGCTTTTTTTACAACTCCTGTCTCGCTGCCGCCGTCACTTACAAGGACGGTTCCCTCGCCGTCGGCTGAAGTTGCCAGCAGCTGGAGCTCGCTGGACTTGCCGCCCTTGTCGCCGCTGTCCTCGGGCGTGAGCTTCATATAAGCATATCCTCCGCCCAGCAGCGCTGCAAGTACAGCGCTGAGAGCGATTATTCCCTTTGCCTGCTTTTTCATTACTTATTTCTTCTCCTTAACAGCACGAATACACCGATCGCAGCAATAATGAAAGGTATTACCCACATTACGATAATCTGGATATTTCTTGCCTGCTTTGCGGTAGGAGCTATGAACGAGCTCTGGAGGTTCTTATCGGGAATTACGATACTGCTCTCCTTGCCTGTCATATTGTTGATCGTATAGAGAAGTACGTTTGCATTGTTGAACGTTGTGTTCTGCTGGATATAGGTCTGTCCCGTCATAAGAGGGCTTCCTATTACGAGAAGCTCGCTTGCCATGAGCTTGAACTCCTCGGAGCGCTCTTTTCTTGAGAGCATAACAACAGGTCTTTCGCCCTTTTCGCCGAGCACCTTGTTCTTGCCAGTTATATCCACTGTATAAGAAGTATCGAATGATTTGAGAACTTCCTTGACGATATCGTCGTTCTTCTTGTTGATCTGAGAAAGCTCTCTTGTGTCCTCTGCAATGATAGGCAGCTTTGAGTTTGGCAGCTCGCCTACCGAATCTGTATCACTGATGTTGAGCATTATCATGTCGTTTCTGACAACTGCGTTATCATCATCGAAAATATAGTTGTCCTCAACCTTGATGCTCCAGTCGGCAAGGAATCCGTCGATATTGGTGAGACCTGTCTTGCTGAGGTCGGGGGTATATATCATGTTCTTGCCGTATTTTCCGCCGTTGTAGAGGAAATCGCTGAGGTTCTGGATTATATTCTCGGTAAAGTCAACTGACGGAGCAAAAATTACTACCATATCGTAATCTTCGGGAGAGATCGAGTCCTTTGCTATGTCGATCTCGGTGCAGTCATAGCCGTTCTTGGCAAGAAGTTCTTTCTCAAATGTGACTGCTGCGTTCTGATATAACTGAGCGTCGTAAAGAGTTGCGCCGTTCATTGTGTTCGCAAAGGCTACCCTTACAAGATTATCGTCTGTAACGCCCTTGATAGCTGATGTTATCATGCTCTCGCCTGTGAAGTTGAATATGAGCTGCTGGTTTCTAAGGGCATTCTCGTCCATTGCCAGCATTTCCGTTACCTCGGAGGGTGAGATGACTTTTACTCTTTCGCCGCAGCTTACGATAATGCTGCCGCTTCCGATATCGCCGTTGTAGTACTCCTTGTACTTGTTGATGATATCGGGGTCTACGTCCATATTAACGTATTTTACGTTGACGCTTCCGCTGCCCTGCTTTGCGTATACCGAGTACTTATCCAGTATCTCAGGTATCATCTCGTAGGGTATATCTGAGGGAACACCGTAATTCTGTGCGTAATAGTTCTCTCTGTAGGCGCTGAGCGAATCGAAGTAGTCCCTTGTGGAGGTAACTGTTATGTCAACGTCCTTATCGAGAGCTTTCAGTACACTTATCGACTCCTCGGTGATATCGTACCTGTTATCGGGAGAAATGTCGATCTTGAGCGGTGATCTCTTTGCCACAATACTTACCATGACGTTGATTACCACTACTATTGCTATAACAAGAATTATGATGATGTAGAACATCGTACCGTATTTCAGTCTTCTGCCGTTCCATTTGCTGATCTTTTCCTCAGCAGCTTCACCGGCTGCTTCCGCAGCTTCGGTGACTTCGCCGGCAGTTTCTCCGATCTTCTGCTCATCGAGATCTTTTTTACTCATCTGTATCAAAACCTTCCTTTCACGTATCTCAGCTCCAGCGTCTCTTCTCCAGACCCTTGACGGTCAGGAAATTGAAGACAAATGCTGTGCTGACAAAGAATAACACACTCGGAAGGCTGAATACTCCCCTTGTAAATTCAACATATCTCGAATAGAATGCCATATTGGTAACTGCCTTGTAAGCAAGTCTCTTTGCAAAGTTTCCGTTCTCAAAGGTAGCTACAAGGTTCTCCGAAAGGTAGATAACGAAGAGTACTACCAGGCAGACTACCGCAGAAGCCATCTGATTTTCGGTAAGCGAGGATATGAACAGTCCTACTGCTATGAATGCAGCTCCCAGGAACAGCATTGCGAAGTAATTGCCAAGCAGTGACGGCCATATGACGTCGCCGAGATAATTGATGATGAATGCGTATACGAATATGATGGACTCGGCAATGATGTACAGTGTAAGAGCTGCGAAGTATTTGCCGAGAACGATGTCCCAAAGGCTTATGGGAGCAGTCAGGAGTCCCTGATCTGTCTTGTTTTTCTTCTCCTCGCTGAGGAGCTTCATTGTGAGTATGGGAATGAGGAACAGTACAATGATGAACATTGACTGGAAAAGGTTTGAAGTATCCGCATTTTCCGCGGCTATTACCGTATTATAGAAGAATATTCCCGAAACGAGCCAGAACACCGCAAGGAATACATATGCAACGCCCGATGTAAAGAACGAGCCCATTTCACGTCTGTAGATCGCCAGCATTATTCCTCACCTCCATTGTTTTCTTCATTTTCTGCTGCCTTTTCAGGTTCGGCTTCTTCCTTTTCTTCCTCTTCGCCTTCCTTAACGGCATTGAGTCTGCCCTTATCGTCGACCTTCAGTCCTATTTTCGGAGAAGCAGCCTTTTTCTTCTTGTCGTTCTTGCTGCCTATCCCCTCGTCCATAGTGATCTTCAGGAAGATGTCCTCGAGAGTGAGGTCTGAAAGCTGGAGCATAAGGATATTCCAGCCGTTCTCGCTGCATACCCTGTTTATTTCGCGCCTTACGTCGGTCTGACCGTCGGTCTCCACGTCGTAGTCGTAAATGCCCTTTTCGCGCTCCATATCGGCGCGGATATACTTAACGCCCTGTATGCCCTTGATCGCGTCCGTGATAAGGCGCTTGTCGTCGGCAGTATGAGTAGGTCCCTCGATACGCAGGGTCATCTTGTGTTCGTTGGTGATATTGTTTGCGATCTCGTCCGCAGTTCCGTCAGCAGCTACCTCGCCCTTGTTGATGATGATTATTCTGTCGCAGACAGCCTGTATCTCGGGGAGGATATGAGATGAAAGGATAACTGTGTGTCTCTTTCCAAGCTTCTTGATAAGGCTTCTTATCTCGATTATCTGGTTCGGGTCGAGACCGACTGTAGGCTCGTCAAGGATAAGCACGGGCGGATTGTTTATAAGCGCCTGAGCAAGTCCTACTCTCTGACGGTAGCCCTTTGAAAGGTTCTTGATTATCCTGTGCTTTACGTCCTCTATCTTACAGAGAGAGCATACATCTTTTATATGTGCGCTTCTCGGGAGCTTGCACTTTTTAAGATCGTATATGAAGCTGAGATATGCTTCAACGGTCATATCCACATAAAGCGGCGGTATTTCGGGAAGATAGCCTATGTTAGCCTTTGCCTTCCTGGGATCTTCAAGAATATCCGTACCGTCTATAAGGACCTCTCCCGAGGTTGACGAGATATATCCCGTAAGCATATTCATGGTCGTTGATTTTCCTGCACCGTTCGGTCCGAGGAAACCGAGTATCTCACCCTTTTCGACCTTGAAGCTTATATTCCTTACAGCGACCTTGTCACCGTACTTCTTAGTAAGGTTCCTGACCTCTATCATTGGGTTTTACCCTCCTTATTGCGTATGTTGGCAGCAGAGCGCCTGCCCTGCCGCCGGAATTTACAGCCTTTATTATGTTAATACCTGTATGTGATAACAGAGTGAAAGCAATACGAATTTTTTAAAATATATTCATGACAGACTCTACATCTGCGTTTATCTGCTTTTTCAGTTCGTCAAGCGAGCCGAATTTCCGCTCGGGACGCACAAAATCCCTGAATCTGACAGTTACGGACTTTCCGTAAAGGTCGCCGCTGTAGCCGATGATATGCGTCTCGGCAAGAGGTCTGCGCCCGCCCTTTATTGTGGGCTTTACTCCCACATTCGTCACGGAGCGGTATTCCTTTCCGCCGAACACGGTCACAGTGCTGTAAACGCCGTATTTCGGCACGAGCTGACCGTTCCCGAAGTCCTGATTTATTGTTGGGAAATCAATGGTCCTGCCAATGTGGTTCCCGTCCGCGACCCCGGCGCTTATGAAATAGTCAGAGCCGAGCAGACTGTTTGCCGCGGTGATGTCGCCTTTCAGCAGGAGCTCCCTTATACGGCTCGATGATACCGCGCTTCCGCCGATGTCCACCTCGCCTACGATCTCCACCTCAAAGCCGAAGCGCTCGCCGAAGCCTTTAAGCTCCGCAGCGCCGCATGAAGCCATTTTTCCGAACCTGAAATCACAGCCGCAGCACACATGAGCTGCACCCATGCGCCCTGCAAGTATCTCACGGGCAAATTCCTCGCCCGAAAGTCCGCACATACTCTCGAAGGACGGGCTGAAAACATCGTCCACGCCCATCTGCTCCCAGAGAAGTATGTCCTTTTCGGCTTTTGTGTAGATGTATCCCGACGAGCCCCCTGCCTTACGCAGAGCACACTCGGGCTCAAAGGTAAAGACCGCCGCTGTAAGCCCGTTTTCCCTCTGTGACAGCGCCGCGTTTATAACTGCGCGGTGTCCGAGGTGTACTCCGTCAAATATTCCCAGTGCGACTGCCGAATGTCTTTTCTCCATACAGTCACCCTAAGTTCTTTCCGATACGGAGCTCGCCGCTTTCAAAGTCTGCAAAAGCAGTACCGATAAAGCCCCCGTCAAAGCCGTAGACTCCGTAGCGGTCAACGCCGCTGCGGATATCCCTTAGCCTTGATATATCGAGCTTTACGCCGTTCCTGTACATTTTTGTCTGAGCCTCGCCCAGCCTCAGCTTCGGGAGCTTCTCAAACACACGCTCTATCGGCAGAATGAGCTCTTCGAGCCTGTCCTCGTCCCTTGCCTGCTGTATCTCCTCAAGAGTATGGCAGTCCTCAAGGGTAAAGCCTCCCGACGACGTTCTGACCAGCGAGGTCATTATGCCGCCGCAGCCCAGCTTTTCTCCGATATCGCTGATAATAGTCCTTATATAGGTGCCCTTGCCGCAGGCTATGGACAGAACTCCCTCACGGGCGCTGCTGTCATACTCCTCCAGCACAAGGCTTTCGACCTCTATCTCACGGGCCTGACGCTCCACCTCTATGCCCTGCCTCGCAAGGTCGTAAAGGCGCTGACCGTTCACCTGAACAGCCGAATACATAGGCGGAAGCTGCATTATCCTGCCGATGAAACCGGGGATAACAGCTTCTATCTGTTCGCGGCTCACAGCCATATCCGAGTATCCGCGCACCTCGCCCCACACGTCCTGGGTGTCCGATACGGCTCCCAAGCGGAAGCCTGCACGGTAGCTCTTTGTATTGTCGGGCATTATATCGCAGGCCTTAGTGGCATTGCCCACAAATACGGGCAGCACCCCTGTAGCCATAGGGTCGAGAGTTCCGCCGTGACCGAGCCGCTTTATCCGCAGTATGCCGCGGAGCTTTGCGACTACGTCAAAGGACGTGAAGTCCTGCGGCTTGTCAACGCAGAGTATCCCGTTCATTCGCCAAGAGCCTTTCTGACAGCTTCTATGAGCTGCTTCTTAGCGTCCTCAAGAGGTCCGCTTATAGTGCAGCCTGCAGCCTTTGCGTGACCGCCGCCGCCTATGGACTGGCATATAGTGGATACATTAACGTCCTTTGCGGAACGGAACGAGCACTTGTATACTCCGTCCTCACGCTCGCGCATGAGTATTCCCACCTCTGTGTCCTCAAGCTGGATAGTGAGCGGTGCGAAGCCTTCAAGCTCCTCCATGGACACGCCCATATCCTTCATCATTTCCTGAGTTACGGCAGCTATCGCAAGCTTTCCGCCGAGACAGTACTCCATGAGCTCGTTGACTCTTGCCTCGAGCTTGAGTCTGCCCATAGACTTTACGTCGAACATATAGCGGTTTATACGTGCGAAATTGATATCAAAGCTCCTCATCATCTCTGCCGCTATCTCGTGAGCGCGCGGAGTGGTACAGTCGTACTTGAAACAGCCAGAATCCGTAGCTATGCCCGTATAAAGGCACATAGCGCAGTGCTTCGTTATCTTTATGCCCATGTACTTCGCAAGGTCGTAGATGATCTCGCATGAAGCCGTGGCGTCGCCGCGGAGAAGAGTTTTCTCCGCATAGTTCTTGTTTGAGATATGGTGGTCGATACAGAGCTGCACTCTTCCTCCGTAGATGTCCTTATAATCGCCCATAAGGGTCTCGTCAGCTATATCAACAGCGATGATAGTCTTTGGTTCAAACTCCTCGCCTGCCCCCTCTTCCGTGAGGAAGCTGTAGCGCGACGGAAATTCGTCATGGCATACTACTCTGCTTCTGATGCCCATCTGTGTGAAAATATCCTTCAATGCAAAGCCTGCGCCTATACAGTCTCCGTCGGGATTGCGATGGGTGATTATAACTGCGTCCTCGCAGTTTCTGAGAAAGAGCTCAGCCTCACTGAATCCAATGAACATACAAAGCCCTCCTTTACAGCAAGTCGTGGAGCTTCTTGCTTATCTCCGCGCTTCTTTCGATAGAATTGTCGGCGATAAACGTGAGCTCGGGCGCCTTGCGCATTTTAAGTCTGTGAAAAAGCTCGCGCTTTATAAAGCCTGCGCCGCTTTTCAATCCCTCAACCGATTCCTTTGCTCTCTCGATGCCGTCAAAGCTGGAAACGTATATCTTGCAGCTCGACATATCGCCCGAGAGGTCCGCTCTTACAATGGTGAGCATCTTGTCTATCCTCGGGTCTTTCAGTTCGCGGAGGATAGCCGTCATCTCACGCTTTATATCTTCAGCCATACGGCTGTTCTTGAAATTAGGCATTTTTTTCCTTTCTGTCTTTACAGTTTGACGGTAAAGCCGCCTCCTGCTGTCTCTTCATGCTTCTCGGGCTCGGCAGTTTTTTCTTTCTTCGCGGCTGTCTTCTTTGCAGCCGGCTTCTTTGCGGCAGTCTTTTTTTCTGCCGTTTTCTTTGCTGTGCTCTTTTTTGCGGCAGGCTTCTTTGAAGTCTTTGCCGCAGACTTTTTCTCAGCTTTTTCAGCCTCCGCCTCAGCTGCCTCTACAGCGGCTGTGCCCTCCGGGTCGTTGAAAAATCCGCCTGTGAACATCTCTGCCGAAAAAGCCTCGTCCTCAGCTGTTGCGCTGTAGTCGGGGATATCGTCGTCGCCCTCTTCGCCGTAATAGATATCGGCATATTTTCCGTACTCGGGCTCCAGCTCCACGTCGCTTACGGGACGCTCGATACCCATGAGGTCTCCGAGATCCTCCTCAGGCTCTTCCATTGCGCTGCACTGACCGAGGAGTATCTTCTTTACCGACTGAAAGAAGAAAATATCTATCGGTCCGAAATCGTCCCATGCCAGTGCCTCGTTGCAGTACTGCAGCATATCCGCAGTACTCATTCTGCTGTTATCCATAAGAAATTCCCCCTTTATCATTGATCTGCGAGGAAATTGCCGTTAATCCTCGCGGTATTCCTCAACGATATAAGTCTCGAATATGTCGCCTTCCTTGACGTCGGCAAACTTTTCAAGGCTGATACCGCACTCGTAGCCCTCTGCAACTTCCTTTACGTCGTCCTTGAAGCGCTTGAGGCCTGCGATCTTGTCGTCTGCTATGATGATACCGTCACGTACAACACGTACCTGACTTCCTCTTGTTACCTTGCCGCTGAGTACGTAGCTTCCTGCTACCATACCAACGTTGGATATCTTGTATACCTGACGTACTTCAACACGTCCCTGCTCAACATCGCGGTACTTCGGAGCGAGCATACCCTTCATGGCTGTGGAGATCTCCTCGATAGCGTCATAGATGATACGATAGAGTCTGATATCCACTCCGTCGCGGACTGCATTCTCTGCCGCAACAGGGTCCGGTCTTACGTTGAAGCCGACGATGATAGCGTTTGAAGCGCTTGCCAGCATTACGTCGCTCTCCTTGACAGCTCCGACTGCTCCGTGGATAACTCTTACTCTTACCTCGTCGTTCGAGAGCTTCTCAAGAGACTGCTTTACAGCCTCAACAGAGCCCTGTACGTCAGCCTTGACAACAATGGGGAGCTCCTTGATCTCGCCCTCTGCGATCTGGCTGAACAGGTTGTCGAGAGTTACCTTGCGGTATGCGTTGAACTGCTCCTGCTTAGCTTCGTGCTTTCTCTGCTCAACCAGCTCTCTTGCAAGTCTTTCGTCCTCAACAGCGTTGAAGATATCGCCTGCGCTCGGAACTTCTGCAAGACCTGTTATCTCAACAGGTACGGAAGGACCTGCCGCCTTTACGCTTCTGCCCTTGTCGTTGGTCATTACGCGGACTCTTCCCACAGCAGTGCCTGCGATAAGGACGTCGCCCT
This sequence comes from Ruminococcus sp., assembly GCF_017549005.1. Lineage (GTDB taxonomy): Bacteria > Bacillota > Clostridia > Oscillospirales > Ruminococcaceae > Ruminococcus. The sequence goes on along the minus strand of NZ_JAFYYT010000047.1, from coordinate 143,405 downwards.
GCCTGAGAGTACCGTTCTGTACGAGAAGCGTAGCGATAGGACCTCTGCCCTTGTCGAGACGCGCTTCGATGACTGTACCCTTTGCAAGTCTGTCGGGGTTAGCCTTGAGCTCCTTGACCTCTGCAACGAGAAGAACGTTCTCGAGAAGCTCGTCGATACCCTCGCCTGTCTTGGCTGAAACAGGTACGCAGATAACGTCGCCGCCCCAGTCCTCGCATACGAGGTCGTACTTTGTGAGCTCTTCCTTGATACGGTCGGGATTTGCGCCCTCCTTATCCATTTTGTTGATAGCAACGATAATGGAAACTCCGGCAGCCTTCGCATGGTTGATGGACTCTATGGTCTGCGGCATGATACCGTCGTCTGCTGCAACTACGAGGATAGCGATATCCGTGATGTTCGCACCTCTTGCACGCATTGATGTGAACGCCTCATGTCCGGGAGTATCGAGGAATGTGATGTCCTGTCCGTTGATATTCACCTGATATGCGCCGATATGCTGTGTGATTCCGCCTGCCTCGCCTGCGGCAACGTGAGCGTTTCTGATACGGTCAAGGATAGAAGTCTTACCGTGGTCAACGTGTCCCATTACGACTACAACAGGGCAGCGAGGCTGGAGGTTTGTATCGTCGTCGTCCGTGTCGTCGATAAGACGCTCCTCAATGGTAACGATAACTTCCTTTTCTACCTTTGCGCCCATTTCGTCTGCAACGATAGCGGCTGTATCAAAGTCTATCTCCTGATTGATCGAAGCCATTACGCCCAGCTTCATGAGCTGCTTGATAACGTCTGTGGCTGTAGCTTTAAGACGTGTTGCAAGCTCGCCGACTGTGATGTTGTCGGGGATAAGCACCTTGAGCTGCTGCTTTCTTGCTCTTTCAAGCTCCAGTCTCTTGAGCTTCTCGGTCTCCGACTCCTTCTTGGAGAACTGCTGACGTGTTCTCTGTGCTGATTTCTGATTTATCTTCTGCTTCTTTGAAGAGTAGTTGTCGTTCTTGTGCTTGTTGGAAGTAGCCATCTGGTCGTATCTCTCATTGTACTTGTCGAGATCGACATAGCTTCCTCTTGTATCGACTGTACGGCGCTGAGTGGACGTCTGCGCTGTCTCGGAGCTGAAGCTCGCGTTGAACTTTGTTCTCTCGCCTCTGTCCTGAGCCTTTGCAGGTTCCGTCTTCTTCTTGTCCTTTTTCTTGTCGTTCTTCTTGTCCTGTACAGGTGCGGCAGGCTTGGGAGCTTCCTTTGCGGGAGCTGTCTCCTGCTTCTTCTCGGGCTCTGCCTTGGGAGCCTCCTGTACCTTTACGGGCTCTGCCTTTGCCTCGGGCTTGGGAGCTTCCTTTACGGGAGCTGCTTCCTGCTTCTTTTCGGGCTCTGCCTTGGGAGCTTCCTGTGCCTTTACGGGCTCTGCCTTCTTCTCGGGCTCTGCTTTTTTAACCGCAGCAGCCGCTTTCTTCTCGGCAGGCTTCTCAGCAGGCTTTGCTTCAGCCTTCTTCGGAGTGCTCCTGGGCTCCTCCTTTTTCTCCTGTTTCGGAGCAGCTGCCTTCTTCTCGTCCTTCTTCGGCTCGGCAGACTTTTTCTCAGCAGGCTTCTTTGCTGCTTTTTTCTCCTCCTTCGGCTCCTCTGCCTTTACAGGACGGGGATCGTTCTTGGAGTTGAAGTAGTCGTTGAAGGAATTGACGGAATAGCGGTCCTTTGTGTAGTGCTCGAGGACCGTATTCATCTCCTCCTCAGTAAGTGAAGAGCCTGTTTTCTTCTTTGTGTCGCCCTTCTCCGCAAAGAGATCAATGATCTCCTGTGCAGGGATATTAAGATCTTTTGCAGCGTCGCTTATCTTTATCTTTTTTGCCATAGGCTTGATTACCTCCATAATCTTTGCCGCGCGAATATGCGGCATTATAAAATGTTTTGCATAAACATCTATATCAACGCATTACTGCGATACCTCGGATATTATCTTTTCAAAGCCGTCCGAAAAGCCCTTGTCGGTAACTGCGATGACACCTGTTTCCTTTCCGCAGAGCCTTCCTATATCGTACTTGCTCACGTCTGTATCCAGGTGCTTTATGCCGAACCTTTCACAATAGAACCCGACTTCCTTTTTTGTCTTTCCGGAAGTGTCGCAAGCTGTAAGTATACAATGAGCTGTACCGTTTTTCGCAGCCTCGACAGCGCTGTCGAAGCCCTTTACCGCCTTGCCTGCCCTGAGACATATGCCCAGCAGATTAAGCGTCCTGCGATTCTTTTCCGAGCTCATTCATCATCACCTCGTATACGCTTTCCTCTATCCTGCATGAGAATGATTTCTCGAAGCGTCTTGCCTTCCGTGCTTTTTCAAGGCATTCGGTGCTTCGGCATATATAAGCGCCTCTGCCTGCCGCCTTGCCCTTGAAATCAAGACTTATCTCGCCCTCGGGAGACTTCACCACGCGGATCAGCTCCATTTTCGGTTTCATCTCATTGCAGCCGAGACACATTCTCATAGGTATTTTCTTCGGCTTCATGATTATTCCTCGTTTGCAGGAGCTTCTGTGCTTTCCTCTGCTTCTGCGGCAGCTGTCTCAGCAGCTGTTTCCTCTGCTTCGGCATTCTCGCCGATCTCCTCGGCAGGAGGAGCTGCTTCAAATACGGGAGCTACGAAATCAGGGCTCAGCTCGGGAGCTTCCTCGTTGGTAACTGTGTCGAACTGAGGCTTGATGTCGATCTTGAAGCCTGTGAGCTTCGCAGCAAGCTTTGCGTTCTGACCCTTGTTGCCGATAGCAAGTGAGAGCTGATTGTTTGGAACGATGACAGTACAAGCCTTCTCCTCCATGGAAGTGATGACTGTTTTCAGCACCTCTGCCGGAGCAAGAGCTCTTGCAATGAACTCCTCGGGCACCTCGCTCCACGGGATAATGTCTATCTTCTCGCCGTTGAGCTCGTTAACTACAGCTGTTATTCTTGAACGCTTCGGACCGATACAAGCTCCGACAGCGTCAACGTTCTCATCCTTTGACCATACGGCTATCTTTGTTCTCGAACCTGCCTCACGGGATATGGACTTTACTTCAACAGTGCCGTCGTATATCTCGGGGACCTCCTGCTCGAAGAGTCTCTTCACGAGGTCCTTGTGAGTACGTGATATCTTTACTACAGGCTTCTTGTTCTTGCCGATGATGCCTGTGATGTAGACCTTGACCATTCTGCCCTCTTCCAGGTTCTCGCCCGGTATCTGCTCGTTGCGGAAGAGGTAGAGCTCTGTTCCGTCATAAACGACTGTGACCGTACCTCTGCCCGGTTCTACCTGAGATACCTTTGCAGTGATACATTCATGCTCCTTCTGCTCGAACTTGCTCAGCATCTGCTCGCGGTTGATCTCCCTGAGGTCGCCCTTGATGGACTGCTTTGCGGAGAGAGCCGCCATTCTTCCAAGCTTGGAGATATCCAGCTCCTTCATTATGGTTCCGCCGACCATAGCGTTGGGGTCCATAGTCCTTGCGACGTCGATGTTGACCTCGTTCTCGTCGATAGGCTCATCGTCGATGATATCCTGTCTGATGTACATTTCAAACTTTTTCGTTTTCGGGTCGATCTCAACTGTGATCCTTTCCTCGCTGTGGGGATAAGCTCTTCTTGCAGCCTTAAGCATAGCCGACTTTACCTTTTCGATGAGAAGGTCGGTCTCCACGCTGTTTTCCTCGCCGAGAGCCTCAAGCGCCCTGAAAAAGTCCTTATTCATGTTCATGTCTGTAAATTCCTCCAATATATTTTATTTTGTTTTTTCACATTTCAGAAATCGAGATACAGCTTTACAAAAGCTATATCCGCCAGTGGGAATTTCTTTTCCTCACCGCTTTCAAGTGCGACTGTCACGCCGTCCTTGTCTGCGCTCACAAGCTGAGCCACGATCTCCTTTTCGCCGTCCACTGCTCTTATGAAGCGTACCCTTACGGTATCTCCCTGACAGACCTCGAAGTGCTCCTCTTTCACGAGTTCGCGCTCCAGTCCTGCCGAGCCGACTTCCAGCATATAGCTCTGTGCAATGGGATCCTTCTCGTCGAGGATATCGCTTATGGGAGCGTTTGCGCGTTCACAGTCCGCAATAGTTATCCCCTCGTCCTGATCGATGAACACGCGCAGATACCACATAGCGCCTTCCTTTTCGTAGCAGACGTCCCACAGATAGTAGCCAAGCTCATCGGTTATGGGCTTGATAAGATCGTATACCTTTTGTTCCGTACCGCCGAACTTTTTGAATTTCATAGGCAGTTTTTCCCGATATATCGGGTCTCTCCTTTCTCTGCAATGTAATAGTGCCGATATAAATACTAAAGACCGGAAGGGCTCCGGTCTTTGGGTTTACTATCATCATGTAATATTATATCACGGTTTTTCGCAAAAATCAAGTGTTTTTCGGAATTTTTTTCAAAAAACCTCAGTTTTTTCTGAAGTGAGAAAAAAACGGACCTGTCCGTTATCATTTTCTTTCCGCAAAGCACAGAAGATCTCCCCCGAAAGCCGTGCAGAGGCTTCAAGGGGAGATCTCATTTATTATCAAATCCCAATATATCTTTTATCATGAAAGTTATTATTACATCATTTCCGTCAGCGGATATTCTTTGCTACTTCCACAGTAGTCGTTTTGATATTGTTTGCCATATAATAACGGTCGTCGATCTCGAACTTGTCCCTGATAGGATCAGTACAAGGGTTTATCCACGTTCTCGGAGGCAATTTTGTATAAATTTCCGTCCATGTATTCGGAGGCAGTTTTGTCAGGACAATAGTTGTCCGGACAGGTCTGAACTCCTGAGAAGGAGTTGTTCCCCTGAACTGAAACTCCTCATTTTTGAGCTGGAATTCTTCGTTTTCAATTACCATTCGGTTGCCCTTCTCATATGTGTCTGCATTCGCTATCATGCTGAACATGGGAACTGCACACATTGCTGTCGCTGCTATCGCAGTCAAAGTCATCTTAAAATCAGCTTTCATAATGATTCTCCTTTACAAATAAAATTTGTTTATCACCCTTATTTTTTGTTTTGTGTTCTTCTTTTTCCGTTCTTACATATTGATGTTGATGTTGGTTTTCGTTCGTATTGCTTTTGATTAGGTGTCGCGCAACCCTATGCTTTTATTATACTCAAAAACTGCCGTTTGCAAAGATGACATCTGTCACTTTTCCGGTGACATTTGTAATTACATGAATGACATATGTAACTTTTGATAGATAAAGAATACAGGCGGCTGTATATAGCCGCCTGCGTATATATCCTTTTTCTTTCTTCCGTTCATCAGTCCCAGCTGTCAACTGTAAGTCCCAGCTGCGGGCAGGCTATCGAGCCCGACTCGTGTATCCTGAAATCCAACTCATAGCTTTCATCGGGAGGTTCATTGATCAAGTTCTCAATACTGTCGCTGTAATACACTTTATGATTCAATGTGAATTCACCCTTATAACCGCCAACATCTATGGCGATCAAAGAATCGGGACACACATCATTTCCCCAGTTCTCAGTGTAAAAGCTGTATTTCACTTCCTCGCAGAAAGTTACCTTCTCCTTATCCCCCACATAGTCGGAAGCGATGAGGAGAGTCGGAAACGTATCAAAGGAATTTTTTGTAACGTATACTTCAAGCTTTACATCACCGAACTGTTTCGATATCCTGTTATAACCCTTTATCTCATCGCCGAATCTGTACCCTGCGAACAGCGAATCCTCAAGCTGCTCATCTCTGTAAAAACGCACACTCGGATATACTGCCATTTCTTTCTTCTGACTGTTCATTTTCGCACTGAACGCTATCATTATTATCAGCCATACCAGTATCATTCCGCCCAAAGCGCTCAGTATTGTGACGATAACGAACTTCACAGGCGGCATCATCGGTTTTATATCCGCTTCTCTGCCCTCTGCAAGGCGTTTTTTTATCCTTCTGCTGTATATGGTCTTATAAACCGCAAATGCAGCGGCTACTATGACCGCGATCGCTAATACAGGCAGAACGATACTTACGATACTTATTCCTTCTTTCATGTTTACCCCTCCTTAAATCCCTAAGAATTCCTTGAATATGTAGTAATACGTCCGCGTTACGTCCACCTTTGCGCCGTTTTTCATAGTCAGCAGGAACTTCTGTGACAACGCGGGACGTATGCTCTTTATATGCGATACTGACACTATCACTGAGTTGCTAACACGTATGAATTCCTTGGGGTCGAGTATCTCCTCAAGGCGTTTCAGTGTTTCCGAGAGCCTGTACTCGTCATCTCCGCAGTACGCCGCAATGTCATGGGCAAAGCTCTCGATATGAGAGATATCCTTCGTATCGAGCCTGTATATCTCGTCGTTCCGCCGCGCTATGAGGTAAGATACCGTCACGTTCTGCTCGGAGAGTATCAGCTCCGCGTCGTCGTCAACGTCTATCCCAAGTTTTACCAGCTCAGCCGCTATCGAGTCATAGTGTTCATCGCTTACAAGCAATCTTATCTTCATTGCCGGCTGCCGCCTCCTTTTCCCTGTATCATTGATAAGCTTATCGTTCAGACGCAGTCTCTGCCGCTGTCTGTGATTTTATTATAATAGACCCGCTGTTAAAAATCAATACTCTCAGCACACCTTGCACTCACGGATTCACAGCTTGCATACAGGTCAGCATACCGTTCGGGTAAAACGAAATGTATAAACATCGGCACTGATATGATAACAAACAGCAAATTCATAGTATAATATTACAAATTGTAGTAAAATATTATGCCATTTTTGCTGTTGTTCACGATTTATTCATCTTTACCCCCTTGCCAAACGTCCTATTACATGGTATACTTAGAGTGATATTTCCTGCCCGAGGAAAGCACTGTCCAACGGCAGAATGATAAGGAGAATGGTTTTTATGCAGTACGGACACTTTGACCTTGAAAACAAAGAATACGTCATCACTAACCCCGCTACCCCCGCACCCTGGGCAAACTATCTCGGAGATCCCGAGTACGGCGCTATGATATCCAATAACGCCGCAGGCTACAGCTTCGTTAAATCAGGCGCAAACGGCAGACTTTCACGTTTCCGCTTCAATTCGGATATGGCACTGCCGGGACGTTACATTTATATAAGAGACAACGATACCGCCGATTACTGGTCGGCTTCATGGCAGCCTGTGGGCAAGCCTCTTGACAAGTACAAGAGCGAATGCCGCCACGGTACCGCTTATACTGTTATTTCCGCTGAATATGCGGATATAAAGTCCGAAACTACATATTACGTTCCCTACGGCAAGACCTATGAGGTATGGAGAGCAAAGGTGACAAACAACTACTCAAAGGAGAGAAAGCTCTCTGTTTTCGGCTTCATCGAGTTCACAAACGAGCCGAATTACGAGCAGGATCAGGTAAATCTCCAGTACACACTGTTCATCACACGCACAAGCTTTGAGGGCGGCAACCGCATACTCCAGCACATGAACGAGAACACAGGCTTCGACGAGAACGGCTACAACGGTCAGGAGCGCTTCTTCGGCATGGTAGGTCAGCCCGTTACAGGCTGCTGCGGAAGCTTCAGCGACTTCATCGGCCCATACAGGACATTCTCGAACCCTATCGCTGTCGAGAACGGCAAGTGCAGCGGCGTTATGAACTATAACTCCAACTCATGCGGCGCTCTCCAGAGCGATATCACTCTCGCTCCCGGCGAGACAAAGGAGTTCATCTTCGTCCTCGGCGAGCGCAAGGACCCCGAGGCTGCTGCTATACTTGAAGAATACAAGACAGCAGGAAAGGTTGACGCTGAAGTAAAGCAGCTCAAGGACTACTGGCACGGACAGCTCTCAAACTTCAAGGTTGAGACTCCGTCAGACGAGTTCAACAACATGATAAACGTATGGAACGCTTACCAGTGCTTCATCACTTTCATATGGTCAAGAGCAGCTTCATTCGTATACTGCGGACTCAGAAACGGCTACGGCTACCGCGATACGGTTCAGGACATACAGGGTATAATCCACCTTGACCCCGAAATGGCAGCTGAGAAGATACGCTTCATGCTCTCTGCTCAGGTTAGCAACGGCGGCGGTCTGCCCCTCGTTAAGTTCGACCACAACGCAGGCCACGAGACCTGCCCCGACGAGAACGACGAGCACAGCGTTTACGCCAAGGAAACAGGTCACCCCTCATACCGTGCAGACGACGCACTGTGGCTCTTCCCCACTATCGTCAAGTACCTCGGTGAGAGCGGCAACAAGGGCTTCCTCGACGAAGTTATCACCTATGCGGAAGAGGGCGGCGGAAAGGCTACCGTTTACGAGCACCTCAAGAATGCTATCCGCTTCTCCATGGAGCGTCTCGGCAGTCACGATATGCCCGCAGGTCTCCACGCCGACTGGAACGACTGTCTCCGCCTCGGCGCACAGGGCGAGTCCACATTCGTGGCATTCCAGCTCTACTACGCTATGAACGTTATGCGCGACATGGCTAAGGACAGGAACGATACAGACTACATCGCATACCTCGACGGCGCTCAGAAGAAGCTGGGCGACGCACTTGAAAAGTGCTGGGACGAGGACAGATTTATCCGCGGAATCCGCGACAACGGCGTTATCGTCGGCGCTAAGAAGGACCCCGAGGCAAATATGTGGCTCAATCCTCAGAGCTGGAGCGTTATCTCACGCTTTGCTTCCGACGAGCAGGCTGAAAAGGCTATGAACAGTGTTCACGATATACTCAATACACCTTACGGAGCCAAGCTCCTCGAGCCCCCTTACAAGTATCACCACTTCAAGGGCGCACTCATGCAGGTGTTCAACCTTGATACAAAGGAAAACGGCGGTATCTTCTCACAGTCCCAGGGCTGGCTCATACTTGCCGAGGCTCTTCTCGGTCACGGCGACCGCGCATTCGAGTACTTCCTTGAGAGCTCGCCTGCCGCTATGAACGACAAGGCTGAGATACGTGTTATGGAGCCATACGTACACGGACAGTTCACCGAGTCCAAGGCTTCTCCATATGAGGGACGTTCTCACGTTCACTGGCTCACAGGTACTGCTTCAACAGTTATGGTCGGCTGTGTTGAGGGTATATGCGGTATGAGGCCCGACCTCGGCGGACTTGCTATAGCTCCGTCTATCCCTGCTAAGTGGGACGGCTTCAGGATAGAGAAGAACTTCCGCGGCAAGAAGCTCAACATCACTATCGACAACTCCGCACACGTTCAGAGCGGTGTCAAGGAGCTCACACTCAACGGCGAGAAGCTTGCAGGCAATTACGTTCCTGCTGACAAGCTGGCAGCTGTAAACGAGATAAAGGTAGTTATGGGCTGATGCGTAATGTGTAATGCATAATGCAGAATTAAAGGCGAATCCGAATAATCGGGTCCGCCTTTTTTTGATATGTAGAGGAGCCCGCCCTCGGGCTCCCGACATGGATTATACGCCTATCACGGGAGGGCATGGGCGCCAGCCCCTACAGATTTTTGTGCATATGCAACTATCCACGCACTGTCTGATTGGCCAAAATCACGAAAATGACAAGTTTGCTTTGCAAAGTCTTGACAAGTACACTTGGCAGTGCTATAATACAATTACCAAGTATACTTGTCAAAAACCGCCAATAAAACTTTGCATGATATGGGAGGTAACATTTATGAATAAAGAAGAAATACTCGCTAAAAGCCGACAGGAAAACAAGAACCGCGATTACGCAGAGATAGAACGCCTGAAAAAAAGCACCTTTTTCGCTCTTATGTGCAGTATAGGCTTCACCTGTCTGTGGACCGTACTTTCGCTCATCGCTACATGGCGCGTGAATTTCGCTGTTATCGCCACGGAGTTCTTTATGATATTCTCGATGCACCTTTATAAAGCTGTCAAAAGCAAAAAGCCCGTGGATATATTCTGCGCGGCAAGCGCCTGCTTTTCGTTCCTCATTTTCTTTACTATAGCAATATGCGAGCTTTTCAATATCAGACCATAAGGCGGTGGCTAAATGATGGACGATTCACTTATACTCCGGAACCGGCTTAAAGAGATACGCAAGGAACAGCGCCTCTCACAGGACGAGCTTGCCAAAATGGTTGGTGTTTCCCGAAATACCATAAGCTCCATAGAAACGGGACAGTTCAGTCCCACGGCAAAGCTTGCGCTGATACTATGCATTGCTCTTGACAAGAAATTTGAGGACATATTTTATTTCGACTGACAAAAAGCGCTTCCGATAAAGGAAGCGCAAAATATTTTCCGCAGGCTGTAATTTTCTCCGCACAGCGGGTACTAATATACAGATACGTATCATATACCACAAAGCAGGAGGTGAATGCCTTTGAATGAATTTGAAGAGATATACAACAAATATCAGCCCGAAGTCATGCGATTTCTCATGCACCTGACTTCATTCGACCTCGCCGCCGCAGAAGAACTCACTCAGGAAACATTCTATCAGGCGTTCCTCTCGTTCGGAAAATTCCGCGGCGAGTGCAGTCTCAGAACTTGGCTTTTTCAGATAGCCAAAAATATCTATGCCAAATACATACGCAAAGAGACTCGTCAGCGCGATATCAGGGAACAGCAGTCAGACCTGTCAGTTCCGCCGCCCACCGACGATATCGAGCAGAAGGAAGTGCTCTCAAAGCTTCGGGAGCTCATTGACGAGCTCAATGAGCCTGCCCGTTCCGTTGTACAGTACCGCCTGTATTCGGACATAAGCTATGCGGAAATTGCCGCGATACTGAAAATACGCCCGAATACTGCGGCTGTCATCTATAACCGCACAGTTGTGAAGTTCCGGAAAATAATGAAAGAGAGGTACGGATATGAAATATGACCATGAGATAATACGCGACCTCATGCCCCTGTGCATTGACGGTATAGCGTCGGAAAAGTCCAGAAAAGCCGTAGAAGAGCACTTAGCCGAATGTGCCGAATGCAAAAGCGAGTGGGAGCAGATGAAAGGCAATATACAGCCCTGCGAGAATATCCCTCTGCCCGAAGATACGGCTAAATACACAGCGACCGCAAAGCGCGTCCGCAAACACCACCGCTGGATGCTTCTTAAAGTCACCTGCGCTGTGATAGCTGCTCTATTCGTTATAGGCATAATCGGAAATTTCATCGACGGCGCAAGATTTTCTCCCAAAAGTATCGCAAAGCAATTCATAGGCGAATGGTGCGACCTTTCAGAAGCTAAGATAACATTCCTTGGCACTGTAAAAAGTCCCGACAGACAGTGTGAATCCACTTTTGCCCTTGTAGACCGCCCAGGCGAACCTACTATGCTTGCAGAAAGCACCGCAGACCGCAGCGACTTGCTGAGAATCGGAATGTGGAGCGGCACAGGAGGCAGCATAGGAGACCTGCAAACAGATAAAGCTATAATCGTTGAAGGTGGGGCGTGCTCCTATGATAACGGTCTTAAATACTGCGGCTGTACTGCATTTTACGTAACAGACAAACGCATAAAGAAAATAAGCTACGTGGAACACGGAAAAACATATACTCTTTTCCCCGACGAGAACGGCTTCTGCGGTACAGGCTATTCTATTGCTGCTCAGTATGAGTTTGAAACAGATCCCTTTATAATCAGTGAGGGTACTGCCACTGACGAAAACGGAAAGGTACTTTATGAAGTACAGGAAGTTTCCAAAGGCATAAAAAAAGGCAAAGAATACTCCAAATACGACTGGGTAAAAGTCGAATAATTACACAAAAAGCGCTTCCGTGTACATGGGGAAGCGCTTTGTTATCATTGATTATTTCTTGACTCTTCAAATGCTTTGGAAGCCTCTTCGTAAGCCTCCTTAGCCTTGGCTGAACCCTCACTGATCCTTGCCTCGGCTTCGGCGATCTTAGCCTTTACCTTTTCGTACTCCTCAGAGTTCTTGATATCGTCACTGGCATTTTCAAATTTAGCCTTCATATCGGCAACTGCCTTTTCGTACTCGGCTTTCATTTCTTCCCTTGCCTTTTCGGACTCGGTCTTTACTTTTTCAATTCCCTCGTTAAACTCGGCTTTAGCCTCTTCAGCCTTTTCCTCTATCTCAGCCTTCATCTGTGAAGCTGCATCTTCAAGCTGCTCCATCTTTGACTTCTGATAAGCAAGCGGTATCGACTTTCCGTCCTCGTCGTAGAAAACGATATTGTCTATATACATATCCGACTCGTTAGCGATTCCCCAGCGCATGATAAGGAAATTGGCGTCCTCCATTTCCTCTGTCCAGCACTGTCCGTCATCGGCAAGCAGGAACTTGAACACCGCGTGAACGTTGCCCGAGGTCTCGAAATTGTACTCGCCGCCGCTGAACTCCTTGAAATCGTACCACTTGTTGTCCTTTGCGGTGACAGTACCGCCGCCTCCGCCTATCCAGCCGGGAGCTCTTACGCCGTCTGCGTCGTCGGTCTTGAGGTGGTCTGCGGTAGCCTGAGCGTACATATCGAACTCGATGCTCCTTACCTTTGCCGCACCCTCGTTTCCGAGCAGCTTTGTAGCGCTTATTATTACTTTCTGGACCTTTCCGTCCAGCGGAACTGTATTATCGTCTGCAAATCTGAGCATTTTATTGCCCATGAGCTCAACTACGGAAATAGTTCCCGAAGCGCAGTCCTTGTCCTCGTTCCTTGTAGTCACGAAGTCGAATATACCGTCGTCAAATGTGACAGTATTAGGGTCTGTAGCCTCAACAGGTACAGGTGGGAGAAGCTCCTCGGTGGTCTCCTCGGCAGCTGTAGTTTCTGTGGGAGCTGTAGTTTCCTTATTGTTATCCTGCTTGGAGTCGGAACTCTTCTTGTCCGAACATCCTGCCGCACAGGCTGCAAGAGCAAAAGCCATAGCGCCTGCGATAAAGCTTTTGTAATTCATATGTGTATCTCCTTTGTGTATGTGAAAGCGCAATGTGTCTGTTTACAAATCCATTGTAGCACAAAAAGCTACACGTGTAAAGTGATTTTTCGATTTTTCACAAGCCTATCATAAGAGTTTCCGACTATCGGCATAGTTGGGGAACATATGTCAGTCCGCTCCTGAGCTTCAACAATGTTTGTCTGTTCCTTCCCTTTGTCCCTTCCGATATACAGGGATTTTTTATAATAATCAAAAGACAAGGGGAGCAAGGGATAAAGAGACAAAGGGACAAAGCTGCTAAAAGCTACTTGTCGCGGTGCTGATAGAATATGTCGACCGTTTCTATCATCATCTCAAACGGCAGCACCTTAGGCGATATCTTTACGGACACATAGGACTTCCCTGCGCCGTTGAAGGCAATCCTGCCCTTGTACGCCTTTTGCAGAGCCGCTATCTGGTCTGTCGAAATGTACTCGGTATAGAAGTACATCGCGCCGTTTTTCTGTGATATCTCGGTTATTCCCAGGTGTGCAGCCTTGTTTCTCAGCAGTGAAACGTCGATAAGTCCCACCACTGACTTTGGCGGTTCGCCGTAACGGTCGATAAGCTCGTCTATGAGGTCAGTCTTGTCGCTCTCGTCGTTGACAAGCATTATCTTGCGGTACATATCTATACGCTGATTAAGGCTTGAAATGTAGTCCTCGGGGATATGGGCGTCGATCTGTATATCCACGAGACACTCGGGTATCTTTTCGGGCTGTATGCCCTTTTCCTCCGCGATAGCTTCCGAAAGGAGCTGCAAGTACATATCGTAGCCTACAGCCTCCATGTGTCCGTGCTGTCTGCCGCCGAGGATACTTCCCGCACCTCTTATCTCAAGGTCGCGGAGAGCTATGCGGAAACCGCTGCCGAACTGTGTGAACTCCCTCATGGCGTTCAGTCTCTTCGTAGCTATCTCCGTGAGGACCTTATCCCTCTGATAGGTGAAATATGCATAGCCTCTGCGGTTTGAACGTCCAACACGTCCGCGGAGCTGATACAGCTGCGAAAGTCCGAATCTGTCGGAATCCTCGATAATAAGGGTATTTACATTAGGTACGTCCACACCTGTCTCTATGATAGTGGTGCATACAAGGATATCCACATCATGCTCCACGAGCTGCTCCCATATGTCGGACATCTCGTCCTCGCTCATCTGACCGTGAGCCACGGCGATACGGGCTTCGGGGAGCATTTCCTGCAAACGTGAAGCGCAGGCGCGTATGGTCTCAACGCGGTTATGGATATAGTAGACCTGTCCTCCGCGTCGGAGCTCCCTGACGATAGCCTGTACTACCGTACCCATATTGTACTCGATGACGTAGGTCTGAACGGGATATCTGTCCTGAGGCGGCTCCTCGATGACAGACATATCGCGTATGCCGCTCATTGCCATATTGAGGGTCCTCGGGATAGGCGTTGCCGAGAGCATGAGCACGTCAACTCCTGCAAAGCTCTCCTTGAACTTCTCCTTGTGAGCCACGCCGAAGCGCTGTTCCTCGTCGATTATGGCAAGTCCCAGGTCCTTGAATACCACAGACTTCTGTATTATCTTGTGAGTACCTATCAGGAGGTCAATACGCCCCTGTTTCAGCTTCTTGATTATCTCCTCCTGCTGTTTCGGGGAGCGGTATCTGCTGAGGAGCTCGATATTCACGGGGAAGTGCTCGAAACGCCGCAGAGCCGTCTGATAGTGCTGATAGGCAAGAACCGTCGTAGGCGCAAGTATAGCGCACTGCTTGCCCGAAAGGACGCACTTCATGGCAGCTCTCAGAGCCACCTCGGTCTTGCCGAAGCCAACGTCGCCGCAGAGCAGTCTCTCCATAGGACGGGGGCGCTCCATATCAGCCTTTATTTCGGCGATAGATGTGAGCTGATCGTCGGTCTCGACATAGGGGAAACGCTCCTCGAAATCGCGCTGTATCTCGTCGTCGGGATAGAATGCGAAGCCCACGCTCTTTTCACGCTTTGCATAGAGGGCGATGAGCTCGTGAGCCATGTCCTTGACAGCGTGTTTTACGTTGTTCCTGGTCTTCTGCCACTCGCCTGAGCTGAGCTTGCTGAGCTTCACGCCGCTGTCATCGCGGGGACCGATGTATTTGGACACCATATCCAGCTGGGTTACAGGGATATAGAGCTTATCCGTACCTGCGTACTGTATGGTGATGTAATCCTTTGTTATTCCGTCCATTTCGAGCTTGCGTATACCGATGAAACGTCCGATACCGTGACCCGAATGTACAACGAGGTCGCCCTCGGTGATATCCGCAAGGGAGCGTATCTCCTCTGCCTTATTCTTCTTTTTGCGGCGCTTTCTGCGGACCGAGTCCATAGAACGCCCCTGTGTTATGAGAACTGTTTTGTTTTCGGGATATTCAAATCCGCCGCTGAGACTTCCCGACATGAGCAGCACACGTCCGCTCACAGCCTCGGAGCTGTCAGTGAGGATATCGCAGGGAATGCCTTTTTCTCCGAGGTCCTGCTGTATGATAGGCAGGGTCTTGTCGCTGCCTGCCGCAAGTATCATCTTGTAGCCGCGGCGTCTGAAGTCCTCAAGGTCCTCGACGAGCTGCTTCATCTCACCGCTCCACGCGGCAGTCTGCATTGCCTCGAAGCTGACGAGCCTGCGGAAATCTATACGCTCTCCGCCCTGCATGAAGCTGCTCATATAGAGGCATACTTTCTTTTCCGCGATATGCTGCACTTCGGAGAGCTCCAGCACATAACCGTCAAGTCCCTTGCAGAGCTGTCCGTCCTCCATGAGTATCTTTATATCTTCATTATGGCGCGTAAGAACTCCTGCGGCGTTGTCCATAACGTCGGAATAATCGCTGAAAAGCACAACTCCGTCTATGTAGTCGAAAACCGTGGAGGGCTCGCCGTAGACAAGTGGGTAGTACTTGACGCTGTGAGCCAGTATCTCCCCTGCCCTCAGCCTGTGAACGTCTGCGCCGAGATGCTCGCGGACCGCGTCCATGCGCTTTCCGCGGACTTTTTTGCACAGCTCCTCTATCCTGTCCGCAAGCTCGTTGTTGTCATAGAGGACTTCGCCCGAGGGGTAAATCTCCACCTTTTCGAGAGCCTCCGTGCGTCGCTGAGTATCGGTCTCGAACTCTGAAATGCTGTCTATCTCGTCGCCCCACAGCTCTATACGGACAGGCTTATCCGCCTGCACGGGGAAAATATCGAGGATAGAGCCTCTTATTGAGAACTGTGAAGCACCCTCAACCTTTTCGCAGCGCTGATAGCCGCACTTTGCAAGAGTCAGCGCAATATCCGTCAGGTTTATCTCCTGACCCTGCGTCATCTCGATCCCTGCAGCGATAAGAACTCCCACAGGGATAACGGGCTGCATAACAGCCTCGATACTTGCACATATCACGGAGCAGCGGCTCTTTGCCGCCTTTATGAGCGCTGATATGCGCATATGCTCGTACTCGTGGTTGGTACTGTCAACAGGAGTGAAAACAAGCTCCTTAGACGGAAAAAGCACAGCCTCCTCACTGCCTGCCATAGTGTTTATGTCATCGCAGAGCTTCTTTGCTTCGGCTTCTGTGCCTGTAACAACGAGGTTTATCTTCTTTCCGCCGAGAGCGTGAACGAGCTGCGCCCTGTGTATATGGGAAAGGCCCGTCACGGAGACGGGTGAGATATTCTTATCAATGGCTTCACGCAGACTTTTAAAGCCTGCAAGCTCGGTAAACGTGTCTTTAAAGATGTTCATTGCTCTCTCCGTTAAAGAATGGATGTCATGAGTTGTACTTGTTCATGGCTTCGTCCGTTTTGCCCTGTACCATGAGCTTTATGCACTCGCAGGCGTTTTTCACGGACTCATTCATGAGCTCTCCGTCCTCCTTGCCGAACTTTCCGAGCACCCACTTTGCAAGGTCGTAGTCGGGGTGAGGCTTCTTGCCCACTCCCATTTTTATGCGTGGGAAGTCGTCCCTGCCGGTCAGTTCGCATATGCTGCGGAGACCGTTATGTCCTCCGTGGCTGCCCTTGCGGCGTATGCGGAGCTTTCCGCAGTCAAGTGAGATATCGTCGCATACCACAATGAGGTTCGCCGCGTCTATCTTGTAGAACTCCAGCGCCTGTACAACGGCTTCGCCGCTGTTGTTCATAAAGGTAGTAGGCTTCAGCAGCAGACAGCGTTTACCCTCGATAGTTACCTCGGCAGTCTTGCCCTTGAAGCGCAGCCGGCTTATATCTTCGCCCAGCTGCTTTGCAAGCTCGTCAAGCACCATGAAGCCTGCATTGTGACGGGTATTCTCATATTCAAGTCCGGGGTTGCCCAGTCCGGTTATCACATATTCTATTTTACCTCTTGCCGCGGAAGAATTTGCGGCTATCCTGTCGAACACATCAAAAATACTCATTCAATCTCTCCTTTTGTTCCGCAATTATCATTGCAGGGACTGATACCTGCATCAGCCCGACCGCATATGTGAAACATCACGGGACAGTATAGACACTGCCCCTGCATTTTTAATCTATCATATTGGCGCATACCCTGCACCCCGCATACTAACGGCTTTATCATTCCAGGCCGTGAAGCGATTCGACTATTTCAAGTCCGTATCTGTCTGCGAACTCCCTGCCTCTCTTTATTGCTGCGCTGTCGCAGAGGGCTCCGGGGATATGTGCGTCACAGCCGATTATGGCCTTGTTGCCGATCTTCTGTGCGATACTGAAAAACCTGTCCGAGGGATAGTGCCTGCCGCCTGCCATACCCAGCAGATTAATCTCAACAGGGATATCCTTGACTTTAAGGTACTCGCACAGGCGCGTCATATGCTTTTCGTACTCCTCGTCGCCGCCCATGTAGCGTATCAGGTCGGGATGAGCTACATAGCGGTATCTTCCCGACTCCATTCCCTCTATTATCCTGTCGACGTACTGTATGAGCAGACTCTCCCTGAATACGGGAGCTCCCATGTAGTCCCCCTCGTACTCGGGGTCGTTGAAATGCTGTCCCATTATCATATAATCAAGGGGATAATCAGCAAGAAGTCTGTCCTGCGCTTCGATGAGCTGAGGTATGTACTCCGCCTCAAAACCTATATATATCCTGATATCGTCGGAATATTCCTTTTTAAGGTCAGTGAGCGACCTGAAATATCCCTCGACCTCCGATAGTTTCATTCTTATATCCGAAACATACCCGTTATCAAACACCCACGGACAGTGATCCGCAAAGCCGAGGACCTTTATTCCGCCTGCAATAGCGTGCTCAACGAACTCCCTGTCCTCTCCCTGCGCGTGTCCGCAGCGGCAGGTATGCGTATGGTAATTGGCAAACATTCCAATCTCCCCTTTCAAAGTATGATTATACCACTTTTCGGAGAAAAAAACAAGTAGGGAGACGTTCCGCCTGCTATCAGCCATTCTCCGGAAGAGTTCCTCATTGACAAATCCCGCATACAGATGTATGATTAAAGAAAAAGGAGGGCATAAGCTATGGTAAGTATCGGTTACAGAAAGTCAAAGGCAGGCTTTGACAACTGCTTTGAGCTGAATTTCAACGAAAAAGAACTCATACCGTCAGTTTTTTACAAAAACGGTGAACGCGGAGCTGCTCTGCGCTTCTTTATTGAACTGCTCAGAAAAGCTGATATGCTCGCCGGAACCGAAAACGGCCAAGAACTCATGTGGTGCAGACAATATAGATGTAATATGGGAGATGTTCCCTTTACTATGGTGTATGACATTGATTACGATATCGTTTCTTTCTCCGTTGAGCCCGAAAACTGCAAGTACAGAGAAGAGATCGCTGAAAGGCTCCGTTATTTGGTTGAAACGGCAGAATAGCACAAAAAGTCCGGAGGTATACTGTGTACTCATTTAGCAGTTTTGTACTCTATATAGGTACCACAGTATACTTCCGGATTTTATTATTCGTTATTTCTGTGCGTTTGCAGCTGCTGCTTTCTTTGCCTTTTTCTTTATTATCCTGTTGGACTTTCTGAAAACGAAACCAAGGAGGAGCTCCGCGCCGCCGATTATGAGCAGTATCACTGATAACGGGAGAAGAAGGCTCTCGGACAGGTAGAAGCCCACATTATGTGTGAATGTGAAGGCTACTGCCGAGCCTACGATGATAACAAGTCCCGACAGGAACACTATTATTCCCACGATATTGAATATCGTTGCAAAGAAGCCCGTTACGTGCTTTGCGCGCTTGTCCACGATAGCGCTTATCCATATAAGGAAGAGCAGTACGATACCGCCGATGATTCCGATAGTTATGAATGAGAACAGGTAGCTGAGCTTGTCAATGTCAAAGCCGAGCTGTCTTCTCCACTCTCTTACGCTGAGAGAATCGGAGAAATTGTCCTTGTCGAGATTCTTTTCGAGAAGCTCATAGTCCTCGTCGGTGAGCTCGTATCCGAACTCGTCCTCTGCGGCGCTGCTGTTTGCTTTCACGAAATCATTCACAAAATCGCCTGCTGTTATTGAAGGATTTGAACCTTCGCCGTCTATTATGAAATCAAGGTAGTCCTCCGCAACCCGTCCTGCGTACTCACGGAAGTCGGTCGCAAGGAGATATCTCTTGAAAGCCGCTTCGTCTGCCATTCCATGAGTTGCAGTCCTGAAGCCGAGTGAGTTGTACAGCGTCTTTGAAAGCTCCTTGCCGTCAAATTCGGCTGTGAGAACGGTCTGGTCGTTCAGCTTTTCAAATCTTCTCCTGATGACCGAGCCGTTTGCACCCAGCTTTATCGCAAGTACAAAGCTGAACAGGAGCATGAACAATACTGCGAATATAGTCACAAGTGAAGCTCCGAAGATACGTCCTCCGCCTACCTTTTTGCGGACCTTCGGCTGCTCTGCCGGCTGCTGCGGCATGGGCGCAGGCTCGGGAGCTGTCTGTACCGGCTGCTGGGGCGGTATTACGGGAGCGCTCTGCTGTGCGGCATACTGCGGATTGCTGTAATAGTCCTGTCCGCCCTGAACAGGTATCTCCATTGTATTGCTGTTGTCATTGAAAGCGTCGGCAGCGCCATTCACAGCAGCTGCGGGAGCCTCCTGTTTCGGGAACTCCGCAGGCTTATCCCCGTCAGTATGTAAGACCTCCGTAACGCTTTCGGGCTCGGGAACAGGGTCAGGCTCGGGGAGCTCTATTGTCTCCGAGGAGCTGAGTATCTCCGTAGGCTCGTCGTTGAGGAGCTGCACGTCCTCCTGAGTAAGGCTGAGAGCCTCCTCGTTATTTGCGATGACCTCTTCAAGATGAGGAAGAATGGAGGTTGGCTCGTCGTCCCTGAAAGTTTCCTTAGCCTCTTCTGCGGCTTGTTCTGCCGTTTCCTTTATTTCTCCGGCAGTTTCCTTTATTTCCTCTGTAGTCTCGTTCACAGTTTCTGTAACAGGTGTATCTTCCTTTTTGAGCGAAGCTCCGCACTCCGTACAGAACAGAGCGTCCTCGGGCATTTCGCTTCCGCACTTTTTGCAGATCATAATATTCCTCCTGTTTTTTGTGTATTCCGTATCTTTAAGCTTACAGCCGCCTTAAATCGGCTTCTGAATTTATAATTATTATAAGTCAAAAGGTAAAATATGTCAAGTAAAAAAACTGTTACATTATATTACATATCTGCTTTTTTGGCGATAGGATACGTTTGATGTCGAAAGAACAGAAAACAAGCCCCTGACATAATGTCAGGGGCTTAAAAAACTAAATATCAGTGATGATAAAGGCAATACCCTTGTCAAGTCCGCGGAGAACGTCCCCGGGAGTATCTTTTTCGCTGTCAAAGTATACGAAAACAGGTTGCTGCGCTGTATCCGCCCTGCTGTCAAGTACAGTGAAGGACACGTATCTGTAAGGGCGGAATCCGCTCTCCGATACTATAAGCTCGCCAAAACAGCGGTCAGTGTCAACGTCTGCCCAAAAGTGTCCGGGAGAGTCGTTCTTTACCGTTATTTTTACTTTGCCCTGATATTTCTGCGATATCTCCTGAAGCCAACGCTTCACCGAGGAGTATATCTCCCCGTACATTTATCTTACCTTTGAGCCGACAGGTATGCTGTCGTCCACAAATATCACCTTAACTCCGTCGGGAGTATCAGCCGCGCAGATCATGCCGTTGCTGTCAACTCCTCTGAGCTTTACGGGCTTGAGGTTTGCAATGAGCTGGAGCTTCTTTCCGATAAGGTCCTCGGGCTGGTAATACTGAGCGATTCCCGATACTACCTGACGTCCGCCCATTCCGTCGTCAAGCTGCAGGCAAAGGAGCTTGTCCGACTTCTTCACCTTTTCACAGGCAACTACCTTTGCAACTCTTATCTCTACCTTTGCAAAGTCGTCGATAGTTATCTCGGGTGCGAGCTGTACAGCTTCTGCGGGAGCTTCGCCCTTTTCCTCTGCTGAGAGCTTTGCCTTTGCAGCCTCCATATTCTTTGTGAGTATGGCGTTGAGCTCCTCTATCTCCTTGTCAACGTCTATTCTCGGGAAGAGTATCTCTCCCTTATGGACTGTTACATTCTCGGGAAGTACGCCGAACCTGCCGAGCTTTTCGTACTCGACATCTGCTGCTGTTGCGCCTATCTGCTCCCATACCTTCGGCATTGTGGTAGGCATGAAGGGGGCGAGGAGAGATGAGGTTATACGGATAGCTTCAAGAAGATTGTAGAGAACTGCCGCAAGGCGAGCCTTCTTAGCCTCGTCCTTGCCAAGCTTCCACGGCTCTGTCTCGTCGATGTACTTGTTTGCACGGTCAACGACCTTTGATATCTCCTCGAGAGCCTGTTTGAGCTTTGTCTCGTCGATACATTTGTCAACTTCGCCGCAGAGTGCGGAAACTGTTGCCTTGAACTCGTCGTCGAGAGCGTTGCTTTCGCGCTCTGTCGGGAGAGTTCCGCCGAAATACTTGTCAGCCATTGCGACGGTACGTGAAACAAGGTTTCCGAAGCCGTTTGCAAGGTCGGAATTGATACGGTTTATCATTATCTCGTTTGAGAAGAGGCTGTCTGCTCCGAGAGCCATTTCGCGGAGGATATGGTATCTTATGGAGTCGCAGCCGTAACGCTCGCCAAGTACGAAGGGGTCAACTACATTGCCGAGGGACTTCGACATCTTTACGCTCTCGCCGCCCTTGCTCTGCATTGTGATATAGCCGTGTACTGCAAGGTGCTTCGGGAGAGGCAGGTCGAGAGCCATGAGCATTGCAGGCCATATGATAGCGTGGAAACGCATGATGTCCTTTGCAACCATATGAACGTCGGCAGGCCAGTACTTCTCAAAGTCGCTGTGTGCCGAGTTCTCATAGCCGAGAGCTGTGATATAGTTTGAAAGCGCGTCTATCCATACGTATACAACGTGCTTTTCGTCGAAAGATACGGGAACTCCCCATGTGAATGAGGTTCGCGATACGCAGAGGTCCTCGAGACCGGGCTTGATGAAGTTGTTTACCAGCTCAACAGCTCTTGTCTTCGGACGGAGGTAGTCTGTCTCCATGAGGAGCTTCTCTATACGCTCAGCAAAGGGAGACATCTTGAAGAAATAAGCTTCTTCCTTTGCGAACTTGACAGGTCTGTGACACTCGGGACAGCAACCGTTCTCGTCAAGCTGGGAGTCTGTCCAGAAGCTCTCGCATGGAGTGCAGTACTTGCCCGAATATTCGCCCTTGTAGATGTAGCCCTTGTCGTAGAGAGCCTTGAATATCTTCTGTACCGCTTCTACGTGGTAGTCGTCAGTGGTACGGATATATCTGTCGTAGGAAATGTTCATGTATTTCCAGAGGTTCTTGAATTTGCTCACGATAACGTCAACGTACTCCTTGGGAGTTACGCCCTGCTCGGCAGCTTTCTGCTCTATTTTCAGGCCGTGCTCGTCTGTGCCTGTAAGGAACATTACGTCATAACCCTGCATTCGCTTGTAACGGGCTATAGTATCGCAGGCTACTGTGGTGTAGCAGTGTCCGATATGCGGATCGCCCGACGGATAATAAATCGGTGTGGTAATGTAAAAGGGTTTCTTTGACATAAGGATCGCTCCAATCTTAGTGTTTATTTCCCGTTTCCAAATGAAAGAAAGGGATACAAATTATATTATAGCACATTTTTCCTGCGTTGTCACGCTTTTTTTGTATTTTACATCTGTATAATTATTTCAGCCTGACAGCACAAAATCAGTTGACAAAAACCGCTTTTTTGGTATAATATAAACATAGACCTGCCATACAGGCAAAAAGAAGGAGTGATCATAATGAAATTACGAAAAATATCAGCAGCATTTCTCGCGTCAGCTATGCTCATTATTCCGTTCGGTTCAGTCACAGCCGCGTCTGCGTCCGAGAGTGATGCAAAGCAGACTGTCACGGAGATAAAAGTCGTTCCGATAACAGAGGAAAAGCTTGTGGGCGACTGGCATATATACAAGGTCATCGACAAGGCAAGCGGAGAAGACCTTACGGCATCGAAGGGAATATATATCGACTGGATATACACCTTCAGTCCCGACGGCTGGGTACTGATAGACCACGGCTCGGGCAGCAGTCCTTCCGTGAAATGGCAGATAGTCAGCGGCGAGGTCGTTACAGACTCAAGCGAGACCCTTGTTTATGACGGTACCGACCTCATACACAAGGAGGGCGTTGACGGCTGTTCGTTTTACTGGCGCAGAGTCGTCAGGCTCGGCGATCCCACAGGCGACGGTATCATAGACGCAGTTGACGCTTCAAGGGTGCTGAAATCATATGCTGTATTCTCAACGGGAACCGAAAGCCCAACAGAACAGGAAATTGCGACCTCCGACATAAACAAGGACGGACTTATCGACGCGGTGGACGCTTCAAGAATACTGATATACTATGCTTACAGATCCACAAACGGAACCAGGTCGCTGGCGGAATACTTTGAATTAAAAATATAAATTTTACGCTCCAAAAAAAGCGAAAAATTAACACATTATCTATTGAAATGGTAATTTCGCAATGTTATAATATATATAGAAATATAACTCGGAGAGGAGAATTTCTATGAAACTTGCGAGGTTACTGGGAGCGGCAGTAGCAGCGTATTTTATTGTTTCAGCCAATTTTCTGCCTCATTTTGCAGTCGCGGACAAGGCGATAGGAGACCCGTACATACTCGAGGACATAGACCCGTTTGATTCGCCCGTAAAGCCTACGCTCTCCCTGAGCCGCCTTGAGCTCACACTCGAGGAAGCAGAAGCCGAGCCCGTCCGTACCATAGATATGACCATTAAAGGCGCAAATAATAAGTATGCTCCTACAGCTCTGCATATCAATTACGATGAAAGGCTTACCCTTGTTATGGACGGCGATTTCTGCGCCGACAGGGGCAAGGCCATTGCAAAGCTCGATGACGTGCAGTTCGTTTCGGGTCCGCACAGCTTCTGCCTTGTCACAGCAGGCAGTACTGACAGCGGCAAGGACGGCGTTATGTGGAGCTTCAGCTTCAGGCTGCCCGACGACGTAAAGGCAGGGGACGTTTTCCCTGTCTGCATAGAGTATCAGCACAAGGAGCTTACAAACGACCTTTTCACCAATATCAACAACGACCGCACAGGTCAGCTCATGGAAGCCTGGATATTCACAAACGGTATCCAGCACGGCTATATCAGGATAAAAGAACCCGTTACCACTACTACCGTGACTGAAACTACCACGACTACTACTTCCACTACTACAACGACTTCCACCACAACAAGCACGACCACTTCGACTACTTCAACCACGACCACCGTAACGACAACCCAGCCCGTTACTACAGCTCCGAAAAGCTTGTATATGCTGGGCGATCCCACGGGGAACGGCATTATCGACGCTGTGGATTCATCTTATGTTCTCGGAGCTTACGCGAGGTTCTCCATCGGCGAGGAAGCCCCCGACGAGAAATGCCTTGCGACCTGCGATGTAACAGGCGACGGCCTTGTGGACGCAGTGGACGCTTCAAAGATACTTTCCTACTACGCTTTCATCTCCTCATCAAGTGAACCCAAGAGCTTTGAGGAGTTTCTTACAGGCTGATACAAAACGCCCCGAAAGAGTATGTGTGATACGCATAGAGGAGTATTTGTGAGAATTTATTGAGGGAAACCCTTTTGAAAAAGGGTTTCCCTAACAGGGACCTGTCCCCTCTGTCCTTCGGACATCTCCCCGTACAACGGGGAGTAATCCTCAAACTCCTTTCCTAAAACTTCCAGCTTAAATTTTTCCAAACAGGACGCCCCCTGTAAGATATACAGAGGGCGTTTTTATTATGTCAGGCGTCCTGTTTGGAAAAATTTGGGTTAAAAGTCTTTGGAAGGGGGTTCGGGGGAGAACCTTTCCTCAGAAAGGTTTCCCCCGGTAAATCCCATATAAACTTCTTTACGAGTACCGCGCATATTCTTTCGGGGCGCTTTTCTTATCTCTGCTTCAATAATACTTCTGCTATGGCGATATCCTCGGGAGTCGTTATCTTTATGTTGGTATAGTCGCCTACGGTCATTGCCACCTTGCCGCCGATAGCTTCAACGAGCTGGCAGTCGTCGGTGAAGTCAAGTCCGTGCTCGAGGGCAAAATCTATTCCCTCAAAATACAGTCCGCGCTTGAATATCTGCGGAGTCTGGGTGATATAGAGTGTGCTCCTCGGCGGAGTATCGACTATAAGTCCGCCGTCCACTGATTTTATGGTATCCTTTACGGGAACCCCGAGAGTTGCGCCGCCGAATATGGAAGCGTCCTTTATGACCTTTTCGATGTGTTCGGGCTTTACGAGGGGGCGAGCGCCGTCATGGACTGCAACGAGCTCGCTGTCCTTTGATATCTTCTTAATGCCGTTGATTACGCTCTCCTGACGGGTGGCTCCGCCTGTGGTGCAGGCTGCGAGCTTCGTAATGCCTGCGAGCCGTGCTTCCTCCTGTATCGCCGGGATATCGGCTTCACGGGCAACTATCACTATCTCACAGACGCTCCCGCAAGCCTGAAAAGCCTGCATGGTCACGCCTATGACCTTCCTTTCGCCAAGCGGGAGCAGTATCTTGTTCACGCCGCCCATTCTTGTGGAATTTCCTGCACATACTATAACTACAGATGTTTTCATATCAGCTGTTTCCTTTCTTTTTATCCTTATCGGGCTCTATTGGAGCTGTTCTTATGCGTATCACGGGGAGCTTTTCGAGGGTGAAGCTGTAACTGAACATTCCGTCCTCTGCTGTGAGGTCGTTTTCACCGCTTGCCGGAGGTGCAAAGAGCTTCAGTGTCAGCTCGCTGCCGCCCTGTATATTCTTTTCGTAAAACGCAGGCATGAGGTCAACGCATTTCGTCGCCGGAGACTTGTAGAACCAGCGTCCGTTGAGCTCCAGCATAAGGTTTGAGTCGTCCTCGAAGTACAGCTCGCAGAACACGGGCGGAGCTTCAAAATAAACAGGTATGGCTATTCCCTCCGCGTCCTCGGAGCTTCTCCATATGAGCTTCACAGGCAGCTCCGTCTCGCCGCCCATAGTCATCGAGGGGAGGAATCTTTCCCTGTTTATGAGCTCCCTGTAGGTCTGCATTACGGGCTGTTCTATGCCAACAGCGGCGTTGTTCGGGTCTTCGCGCTCAAGTCCTAGCCGTCCGCGGTCGCGGAACTGATAAAAGCAGATGCCCGACAGCCAGTCCGCCTTTTCTTCTTCAATAATATCGCAGAAAAGCCTTATCATATCCGCCTGTTCATAAGGACCTGTCACGTTTCCGTCCGCATTATGCTCCGACATGACCATAGGCTTTGAAATGCCGCCGTTAAGGTACCTGAACCGCTCATAGCTCCGTCTTGTGAGCTCGAATATCTCACGTACAGAGCACCTGTTGTGAGTAGTACCGCCGCTCTCGGCAACATCTGTCGGCCAGCCCCAGTGGAGAGCCATATACTTGTCCACCGACCATATATCCGTATCGAGGACAGCCTGTGCGAACTCCTCTTCTTTCACCATTTTTTCGGCATTTATGTCCTCGATACCTCCGATACAGAGGACAGTCCGGACATTCGGCGCGTGTTCTTTTATTATTTTCACGGCGCGGCAGTAAAAGTCCGCCACCTGCCGGTAATCCGCTCTCCTGTTGAACTGGAACCAGTTCCCCGTAGCCTCATGGTTTATACGCAGGAAAAGCCTGCCGAAGCTTTTCAGGTCCTCGCCTATAGCCGCAAGGTGCTCGTCGGAAACAAACGGGTCAATAGTGAGTGTAAGGGTAACGTCCTGACCGTGCCTGCGTATATCGCGCATGGACTCAAAGGGCTCCCCGTCCCTGCTGCCATCAAGACCACCGAGATACGGGAAATAGTCGTCATAGGGGTAGTCCCACTGGAATGCTATCTTCTTGTCCTTGTAGTACTCGGATATACGCGCAGGCCACTCCTTGTCGAGAGGATAGTAGCAGTACATGAGACTGACGCTCCTGTGCGGTCTGCCGAGCCTGCTGAGTATGTAGTCCTGACTGACGTATTCGCCTCTTTCGCTGCCGTCGCCGAGGTCAGCTGCACAGACAGCTCTGCCCATTTTTATCTTATACGCCTTTTGCATTGGATAGTTTCCTTTCCTGGTGATAACTGATATTCACACTTATTATAATATACATTATGAAAAGTGTCAACGAAAAAAATCTCCGCAAGCTGAAAAACCGCAAGGAAGCAGAGCTCCCTTGCGGTTCCGACTTTTTATTCAATTACATCGTAACGATGAAGCATACGCTCTTGCCTGGCTGATTGAGTACGTGTATCTTGAACTTATGCTTGTCTGCAACTGATTTTGCGATCGCAAGTCCAAGTCCGTAACCGCCTGTAGCACGGTTTCTTGATTCGTCGCTGCGGTAGAAGCGCTCGAATATCTTTTCGGTATCGGCTTCCTTTATGCCCTGACCTGTGTTGTATACCGAGAACAGCTTTCTTTCGCCCGAACGTTTAAGCGTTACCTGTATCGTACCGCCGTCGTTGGAGTACTTGAGGGCGTTGTCGATGAATATCGCCGCCATCTGCTTGATGTGCTTCTCGCTGCCGCTGAGCATGATGTTGTCCTCGATATTGACCTCGAACTTCTTATTGCTCTCGAACGCCTGACACTCAAATGGCAGAGCCGTATTCGCAATAGCCTTGCTGAGGTTAAAGTATCTGCGCTCCAGCTCATTATTGCTGTTTTCCAGCCTTGTGAGGTTAAGAAGGTCGTTTACGAGAACGCTCATACGGTCGGTCTGCGATTTTATGTATGCAAGCCACTTGTTATCGCCTATCTCACCCTCGAGAACGTCCGCATTTGTGGATATTACAGTAAGAGGAGTTTTCAGCTCATGGCTCGCGTCGGAAACGAACTGCTTCTGCTTGTCGAATGCTTCCCTGATAGGCTGAATGCTCTTCTTGCTGAGGAAGTATGCGAGCACTGAAAGAACTATAAGGGCTATGATACCTACGATTATTGTAGTGCGCTTGAGCTGGTTGAGCATATCCTTTTCCGAGCTCTTGTCCGTAAGTATCATGATAGTGCCGTTCGGCTTGCTTGCCCTGTAGTACTGATACGAGTTTATCATACCCGTATCCTTTCTGTCGTTTATGATAGCGCTCGTGTACCTCTGGGCTCTCTCGTCGATGATGTAGTCGTTGTAGAGAGTTGCAAGGTACTTGCCGTTGGTATCAGCCATTATGGCAAAGTACTTGATAGAACCGATATTCTCAGGTATAGCCTCAACGCTTGTCTTGTTCTTAGGAGTTGAAGAGCCTGTATTCGAATACGGAGCGTAGCTTTCTCCATAGAAGCCGAGCTGTACTATCTGATAGTCGCCGCTGTCGCAGGCTGTCTGAGTGAGTACCGCGTCGCTTGACTCGCTGTCCGTATCTGCCTCTGCCTCCTCTGCATCGGGAACGCCGCTGCTTACCTTCGGGGTAAGGTGTTTATCGTATTCATTGAACTTCTTGATGTACTGATTATCGGGGTTCATGGGGTTCATGGGGTTGTTAGGCATCCACCATGTGTAGGGATTCGAGCTGCCCCACCAGTTCTCGTTCTTGCCCTGAGGCTGAGTGAACCAGGGAGGAGTTCCCTGACCGTCCCATGTGCTGCCGTCCTCGTTTACCCATTTGGTTCCGTCCCATTTCCAGCCGTTTATGCCGTTGTTCCAGTCCTGATTCTGGTTCTGATTGTTCCACTGGCTCCAGTCCTGGCCGCTGTTCTGGTTGTTCCACTGACTCCAGTCCTGACTGCCGTTCTGGTTGTTCCACTGACTCCAGTCCTGACTGCCGTTCTGGTTGTTCCACTGACTCCAGTCCTGACCGCCGTTCTGGTTGTTCCACTGGCTCCAGTCCTGACCGTTGTTCTGCTCGCTCCACTTTTTCCAGTCATCTTCACTCCACTTGGTCCAGTCCTGACCGCCGCCGAATCCAAAGCCGCTCCAGTTCTGACCGCCCTGACCGTTATTGTCGCCCTTGTCCTTGTTCCAGTCGCTCCAGCTCTGACCGCCGCTGCCGGGGACAGTAAATCCGCCTGGGCTGGTCGGGATAGCGAACCAGGTAAATTCTTCGCTTTTGGGCTCGGTCTGCTGTGGTTCAGTGCCGGGTTCGGAAGTATTTCCATCGGAATTATCTCCTGATGTATTTTCCTCGCCCTCAGTTGCCGCGTCTGTGTTTTCAGCCGTAGTCTCCGTGGATGCGGGAGCTGTTCCCGAAGAGGCAGCAGCAGTTCCCGAGGAAGAAGTCACCTTCTTATCGTCTGCGGGCTTCGGCGGAGGATTATTGTTCCTGCCGTCATTGGCAGTATCTCTTGAATCAAAATAGAATTCGTGCTTTTCCTCATTATAGCCGAGATTTGCGGCGATATCCTGCAATACCTCCTTTGACTCCTCACTCATGACCGCTTCCGTGATAACGTTTATTCCGATTATAAGTGCAATAAAAACAGCAAGAAGAATACTGACGATCATACCGAAAAGCTTCATCTGCGCTTTATTGAACATTCGGTCATGTACTTTTCTGAACATCTGTCATTCCTCCTTTTTATAGTTTTATTCCAGTGAATAGCCTATCCCGCGGGCAGTTTTTATCTGTACGGGAGCCGATATCACCGAGAGCTTCTTTCTCAGGAAAGAGATATACACTTCAATATTATTGTACTCCACGTCGCTCTCATAGCCCCATATCTTCTCGATTATCCTTTCCTTTGGAAGTATCTGCTTCGGGTTTGATATGAGGAGCTCCATTATCTGGTACTCCTTGAGGGAGAGCTTCACATCGTTTCCGCGCCACATTACGGAACAGGTATTTTTATTCAGCTCGAGACCGTTGTAGTCGAGCCTCTTTTCATCAACGAGCTCGCCCTTTCTTCTTGTGAGAGCGCGTATACGCGCAAGGAGCTCGCCCGTAACGAACGGTTTAGTTATGTAGTCGTCGGCGCCGCAGTCGAGGCCGTTTATCTTGTCCTCTATCTCGCTGCGCGCGGTAAGGAGCAGTACAGGAGTGTTTATCTTTTCCTGTCTCAGCTTCCTCAGGATCTCGATACCGTTCATGCCGGGAAGCATGATATCGAGTATTATACAGTCATAAACGCCTGTGAGCGCATTATCGAGCCCGTCTATTCCGTCGTAAACGGTATCGACATTGTACATATTTCTTTTAAGTATCTCGGACAGGGCGTCCGCAAGCTGCATCTCGTCCTCTACAACGAGAAGTCTCATAATAAATACCCCCTTGATATTTCAGCCGCCGTATGCGGCATAAATAAGCTGTGGAAATGCTGAGATCAGCTCTTGATGAGTATACCATTCCACTCTAATACTATTATAACACAAAAAATTGAAATAAGCTTAAAAAAACAAAATGTTCAATATGTTGATTAGGAAAAAAATTCGTTGCATTTTTGTGCACTTCAACAGTTTTGTATTATAAGGTTCCGCAAATGTTGACTATAAGATAGATTTGTGCTAAAATTGATATACAGAATAGAAACTATAATTTACTGTTTTTACTCATTATATGTTTTTTGTAATGATACTATATAAATTGTTATACGTACACTACATTAATATAGATAGGAGGGGCGCAAATGTTATCACCTATGGAGCGTAAAAAAATAGGATTTCCGCTGCTTGCTTCGAGTGCAGCCGAGCTGAAAAAATATGTGGACGTCTATAGTCTTTTCGTTGAGAACGGCTATACCAGAGAGCTCTGCGACGCTTATTCGGACGCTTTCATCGACAACGCCAAAAAGCCCGCTCCCTTCGATATCATACAGCTCGCGTCCCTTTACGACAAGATAATGGACCATAAAACGGCGGCCTTTTACCTTGACAAACTTGCCGAAAAGAAGCTCGGCGGCGAGGAGCGCTTCGACTATTGCACGGGTATGCTGAGAACTATCAGCAAGATTGGCAACTGGCGCGACGCCGAGGACTTCCGTACACGGAATATAGGCTTTTTGCAGAAGCAGACACCTAAAATGTCGCAGAAAAAGCAGGCAGACCTGTATATCGCCCTTTCACTGGCGGACTGTGCCGCTAAGAGCTACACTCCTGCACTGAAACTGCTGAAATTCGGCTATAAACCGCAGGGCAAGAACGATGTCACTCTACTGGAGATATTCGTAACGGCAGTGTATATCTTTGCGAGGGCAGGCGACAGCGAGGGACTCAACGGAGCTGTCAGCAACGCGGAGGGCTGTCTGAAGCTCTTCAAGAATATGGATTTTTCATGGGAAGAGGCTTATTACAAGAGCCGCATCGAAAACGCCGAAAACGGTATAATATGACATCAGGCTCCGACTGCGGTCGGAGCTTTTATGCTTTCTACAGACAGGAAATTTTAATTAAAAAATTAGATTATGTAAAAAATCAGTATATTTTGCAAAAATTGCGGCCACAAGTCAATTGTTGCTATTTTTAATAATATTTAAATGAAACATGGTCAGTTCGGCTTTTGAGCATAATGACGAACATATCACTTTTGTGCTGTTAAATATATCAACTCTGCAAACGGCGTAATTATAGGAAATATTCAATTGCTTTTTTGTTCTGAAAAATATACTAACAATATTTCACTCGGATTGTAAACAAAATATTAACAAATCAAAACAGAATGATTGTTAATAATTTCTTAATTTAAAACTTTATATCAATTTTAGCAATATAGTGCTAATTTCGAGCAATATAATCAATTGAACTTCCGCCCCACATGGTCTATAATACAATTGTTGGAAGAGAAATGTGCCGAAAAATCGGCTTCTCTACCACCACATAATAATGTTAAGATATATTATGTGTCCTGTAACAAAATCGGCAATTATATCCTGTGTTGCTCGATCCGGTTTTAAACTCCGCCGGATCCCAATTCCAACCATCCAGTTTCAGCAGACTTCTGACTAATCACAACTGTTATTAAACATTAATGCCTATAATATGTTTAATCGCCTAAAGCAGTTTAATGACGCTTGATACGTTAGCGCAGTCGTGGCAGCATAGCAAACAGGTATAAGGCACTGCGGAATTTGTGCCCGCCGTAAATGACGTCTGAGTATAGAGGGTGCTCGGCGTCACCTGATAGCGACCTTGATTGGCTATTGAGAGGGTGTCAATGAAGGTCGTTATTCTTTTGCTGTTTTCGTTCTATACCATATATGAAAAGGTCTGCTCACGGGCAGACCTTTTTCTCGTTCCATGCAGTTACTGCGTCCGGCAGCTCCCGAACGCAATAATTGCTTTTTTATTTATTTTCCAAGCTTTGTCTTGAGCTTTCTGAGGGTATAGCCCTCGTTTATCTTCATAACGCCTCTGTCAATGGCAAGCGCGTAATCGGGAACATCTCTCGTCACTGTTGTTCCTGCGGCTGTATAAACGGCTTTTCCGAGCTTTACGGGAGCTATAAGGTTTGTATTGCAGCCGATGAAGCAGTTGTCGCCGATAACGCAGCGGCTCTTTGCAATACCGTCGTAGTTTACGGTAACGGTTCCGCAGCCGATGTTCACGCGCTTTCCGATGTCGCTGTCGCCGACGTATGCAAGGTGTGCGATAGCCGTCTTTTCACCGATAGTGGAGTTCTTTATCTCCACGAAGTCGCCTATCTTTGCCTCAGACCTGATAAGGCTGTCGGGGCGGATATGTACGTAAGGGCCAATATGAACGCCTGATTCGATAACAGAATCATAAGCCTGAACGGTATTGAGCTTTACGCTGTCGCCTATCTTGCAGTTCTCAACTACAGTATTGGGTCCGATAACGCAGTTTCTGCCCACCGATGTGTTCCTTCTCAGGATAGTGTTGGGGAGTATCTCCGTGCCTACACCTATCTCAACGCCGCGCTCGATGATAACGCCGTCAGTACAGGTGAACTCCACGCCGTTTTCGAGGTGCTTGTTGATAACCGCCATTCTTGCGTATGTATTGAGCTCGAGGAGATCTTTCCTGTCGTTTGCCCCCTTGATTATGTCGGCATTGTCCGACTTGAAAGCTCCTGCGTTCTTGCCCTCAGAAATGGCTATGGAAACCGTATCCGTCAGGTAGTACTCGTTCTGGGCGTTATCGTTGGTGAGCTTTCCGAGGAGCTCCACAAGATCGGCAGTCCTGAACCAGTAGGCGCCGGAATTTACTTCCTTTACGGCTTTCTGCTCGTCAGTCGCGTCTTTCTGTTCAACAATGCCGCTTATTCCCTTTGCGCTGCGGATTATTCTTCCGTAGCCGAAGGGATTTTCCAGTTCTGCGGTTATTACTGTTACTGCATTTCCCTGTTTTTCGTGCATTGCAAGGGAGTTTCTGATAGTTTCCTCGTCGATGAATGGGGCGTCGCCGCAGAGTACAAGGGTATTGCCGCTGGTATCGTTCTCAAGGAAGGGGATAGCCTGCTGTACCGCATGGCCTGTACCCAGTCTCTCAGCCTGAAGGACAGTTGTGTACTTCTTTCCGAGATATTCGTCGATCATTTCGCCCTTGAAGCCCTTTACCACGCAGATATCAGCTATATCTGCCGACTCGCAGGCAGTTATTACCCAGCGTAGCATAGGCTCGCCGAGGACCCTGAAAAGGGGCTTGGGCATTTCCGCTTTCATTCGCTTGCCCTGTCCGCCCGCTAAAATTACAGCTTTATTCATGTTTTATACCTCCTCAAATAGCCGCAGTGTCATTTCTGCGGCGCAGGCTCTGATGTCTCCTGCTCCTGTGTTGTCGCCTCTGCCTGTTCAGACGGCTGCTGTGTCATACCGAGAAGATACTCTTCCGACGCAGGTATGAGTTTCCAGCCTTCCCCCTCAACGAGGACTACCGTTACGGGATCGGTAAACTCACTGGTCTCGCCGTCTTTTTCTATGCCGATATTGACATTTACGCCGTAGCCGTCCTTTATCTGATAGCTCCTGCCGCTTATCTGCAGACCCAGAGCAAATGCGTCAAAATACTGCTGTGCGGACTTTATAGCCTCGTCGCTGAGTCTTTTTCCGCCGTCCGTGCTGAAAGTCCTGAGCGTTCCGCCTGCGCCCGAGCTCATAGCTGCGGCAAATTCCTGCTTCATGCCCGACTTTTCCATACCCTCTATCATTTCCTCGGGGTACATACACTTTATCATTGTATCAACTTCGCCTGATACACTGCTTTCCGCAAATTTCTTGAGAGTCTGTTCCGCTTCTGCCGGGACAGGCGTCTCAGTCTGCGCCTGAGCAGTTGCCTGAGCTGCGTTCTCCCCGCTCTTTGCCTTGCCCGGCTTTTCACTGCACGAAGCCGCGCAGACCGCCATCAGGCATACAACAAGCAATGCTGTAAGCTTTTTCATGTTTCACGTTCTCCTTTCATGCGCTCATACACCTATTTTTACATACTTTAGCCGTAAATGCAAGTGTTTTTTGCGAAAATTACTCCGCTTTGTTGATTTTTGTACAAATATAGCATTTTTAACGTCTTATTTTTGGCATTGAAAATATGGTAATTTTTTCTTTAATGTGTTATAATATGTTTAACTCGGATGATGTCCCTTCGGATAAGCGTCCGGTAATGTAAAAAATGGAGGTATACACCAATGGCAAATAAGTATTGTTACCTTTTCTCAGAGGGTAATGCCAACATGAGAGAGCTTCTCGGCGGTAAGGGCGCTAACCTCGCTGAGATGACAAACATCGGTCTCCCTGTTCCTCAGGGCTTCACCATCACAACAGAGGCTTGTACTCAGTATTATGAGGACGGCGGAATCTCTGACGAGATCATGGCAGAGATCAACGAGTATATCGTTAAAATGGAAGGAATCACAGGAAAGAAGTTCGGCGATAAGGAGAATCCTCTCCTCGTTTCTGTTCGTTCAGGCGCAAGA
This sequence comes from Ruminococcus sp., assembly GCF_017549005.1. Classification (GTDB taxonomy): domain Bacteria; phylum Bacillota; class Clostridia; order Oscillospirales; family Ruminococcaceae; genus Ruminococcus. The sequence goes on along the minus strand of NZ_JAFYYT010000047.1, from coordinate 108,331 downwards.
GCTTCAATGCCTGGCATGATGGATACAATCCTTAACCTCGGTCTCAACGAGACAGTTGTTAACACTATCGCAGAAAAGTCAAATAACCCAAGATGGGCTTGGGACTGCTACAGAAGATTCATCCAGATGTATTCTGACGTAGTTATGGAAGTTGGTAAGAAGTACTTTGAAGAGCTTATCGACCAGATGAAGGCTAAGAAGGGCGTAACTCAGGACGTTGAGCTCGACGCTAACGACCTCAAGGAGCTCGCAGGCCAGTTCAAGGCTGAGTACAAGGCTAAGATCGGCAAGGACTTCCCGGACGATCCTAAGGAGCAGCTCATCGGCGCTATCAAGGCTGTATTCCGTTCATGGGATAACCCAAGAGCTAACGTTTACAGACGTGATAACGATATTCCTTTCTCATGGGGTACTGCTGTTAACGTACAGTCAATGGCATTCGGTAATATGGGTGACGATTGCGGTACAGGTGTTGCCTTCACACGTGATCCTGCTACAGGTGAGAAGAAGCTCATGGGTGAGTTCCTCACAAACGCACAGGGCGAGGACGTTGTTGCAGGCGTTCGTACTCCTATGCCTATCCAGCAGATGGCTGAGACATTCCCTGAGGCTTTCGCTCAGTTCAAGGAAGTTTGCCAGACTCTTGAAAATCACTATCACGATATGCAGGATATGGAGTTCACTGTTGAAAACAAGAAGCTCTATATGCTCCAGACAAGAAACGGTAAGAGAACTGCACAGGCTGCTCTCAAGATCGCTTGCGACCTCGTTGACGAGGGCATGAAGACAGAGCAGGAAGCTGTTGCAATGATCGACCCCAGAAACCTCGATACACTTCTCCACCCCCAGTTCGATACAAAGGCTCTCAAGGCTGCTACTCCTATCGGCAAGGGTCTCGGTGCTTCACCCGGAGCTGCTTGCGGTAAGATCGTATTCACAGCTGACGACGCTGTAGAGTGGGCTGCTAAGGGCGAGAAGGTAGTTCTCGTTCGTCTTGAGACATCTCCTGAAGATATCACAGGTATGAAGGCTGCACAGGGTATCCTCACAGTCCGCGGCGGTATGACTTCACACGCTGCCGTTGTTGCACGTGGTATGGGTGAGTGCTGCGTATCAGGCTGCGGCGATATCAAGATGGATGAAGCTAACAAGAAATTCGAGCTCGCAGGCAAGACCTTCAAGGAAGGCGACTATATCTCGATCGACGGTACAACAGGTAACATCTACGACGGTATCATTCCTACAGTTGACGCTCAGATTGCCGGTGAGTTCGGAAGAATCATGGCTTGGGCTGACAAGTACAGAACTCTCAAGGTTCGTACAAACGCTGATACTCCTGCTGACGCTAAGAAGGCAAGAGAGCTCGGCGCTGAGGGTATCGGTCTCTGCCGTACTGAGCATATGTTCTTCGAGGCAGACAGAATCGCTGCTTTCCGTGAGATGATCTGCTCAGATACAGTTGAGGGACGTGAGGCTGCACTCGCTAAGATCGAGCCTATGCAGCAGAACGACTTCGAGGCTCTCTATGAGGCTCTCGAGGGCTGCCCTGTAACTATCCGTTTCCTGGATCCTCCTCTCCACGAATTCGTTCCTACTGAAGAAGCTGACATCGAGGCTCTCGCTAAGGCTCAGGGCAAGTCAGTTGCTGATATCAAGAATATCATCGCTTCACTCCACGAGTTCAACCCAATGATGGGTCACAGAGGATGCCGTCTTGCTGTAACATATCCTGAGATCGCTGCTATGCAGACAAAGGCTGTTATCAAGGCTGCTATCAACGTTAAGAAGAAGCACGCTGACTGGAACGTTAAGCCTGAGATCATGATCCCGCTCGTTGGCGACGTTAAGGAGCTCAAGTACGTTAAGAAGGTAGTTGTTGAGACTGCTGACGCTGTTATCAAGGAAACAGGCGCTAACCTCGAGTACGAAGTTGGTACAATGATCGAGATCCCAAGAGCTGCTCTTACAGCTGACGAGATCGCTAAGAACGCTGACTTCTTCTGCTTCGGTACTAACGACCTTACTCAGATGACTTACGGCTTCTCACGTGACGACGCAGGCAAGTTCCTCGGCGCTTACTACGACAAGAAGATCTTCGAGAACGATCCTTTCGCTAAGCTCGACCAGACAGGTGTCGGCAAGCTCATGGAAATGGCTATCAAGCTCGGTAAGCCTGTTAATCCAAAGCTCCACTGCGGTATCTGCGGTGAGCACGGCGGTGATCCTACATCTGTTGAGTTCTGCCACAAGATCGGCCTCGACTATGTATCCTGCTCACCTTTCCGTGTTCCGATCGCTCGCCTCGCTGCTGCTCAGGCTGCAATAAGCGAAAAGAAGTAATTCAAGACTATATCAAAATCGGCGATTTTACGCTGTTTCATGGCGATGCGGAGATGTACTTCAAAGCTAAGTCCGAGAAGCGTGAATTCCATAATTGGCGTGACATCCGTGTAAACGTGTATGTCTGAGCCGATAGAATAGTTAATGATAAGGCTCTCACAGTTTCGGCTGTGAGAGCTTTTTTGTGTCTTGAAATATAGGCAGATTACGTAAAAGTGTGTTTTAGTTGACAGATTTTTGCGTAAAATGCGTTTTTACTTGACACTTTTCTTTTAACATGATATAATCAAGAAAAAGTGCGAGGTGATGCCTTATTACTGCGGTAACTGAACTTTTGATCGAGCTTTGTGACTTTGATCCGCTTGAACCTATAATTGCAAGCAAATACTATAAAGAAAAAGAGCGTAACAATCGCTGGAGCGAGGCATACTATTATAAGCTGCTTGAAAGAGCCTGCAAAGAAAAGAAGCTGATCAGACTGTGCAACGGTATGTATTGCCGTCCCAAATATACACCCTTTAGCTTTAAGCTGACAAATGATGATATAGTTGAGATATTCACTGCCTCGGGACGAGGTTTTGAAGTCGGTGAGAAGCTGTTTCATGACACCGGAATCATGTTAGGCGATTACAAAACCAGAACAGTTTATACTTCTCTGCTGCGTGACAGCAAGATGAAGATAGGTAATGTGCAGTTTATCAGGCATGAAATAGAATATTCTACTCTGTATACTGATACAATAGCTATGCTCGAAGTCTGTGCCAACTATTATAAAATATGTACAGTGGATCATACTAAGTTGATAAAGATGTATACAAAGTTCTTACGATCATACAATGATGAGGTCACGCATGAAGTGATAGAAAAGGTTGGTTATCCTAAATCCGCCATAGCTTTTCTTCGTATGATACTTGATACTCATCATATTCCTAATACGCTCGGTGAGTTCCTTTCTGCAAGGTCTGTCTACAAACATCCGACGATTTCTGAAATTCAGGTGAAGAGCGATTGGGATAGAAGAAATCTTAGGAGAAGGATAGGAGTCTGATAGTTTTTTATGGTATATATTGGTAAAACGTGATAAGCCAGAATCCTCATAGGTCGTTTCTATGAGGATTTTTTGATACGAAAGCAAAAATAACATCTGAATGAGAATTTTTCTCAATTAAGTGTTGACATTTTGCGCTTTTTGAGTATAATATATAGTAAGGAGAAAAAAAGGAGGCTTTACATTATGTTATTACAGTTCAATTTTAAGAATTTCAAATCATTTAAGGATGATACAATACTAGATTTATCGGCAACAAAGATTTCTGAATTTAATAATCATGTTGTTTCTATTGCAAATGAAAAGGTATTGCCTGTTGCAGCTATATTTGGTGCGAATGCAAGCGGAAAGTCTAATGTTCAGGAAGCTTTCAGATATATGTCAACGTATGTTATCAATTCACTCGATTATGGCGATGAATCTGATTCAAAAAAGAATTCGAGATTTTTTAAGCCGACTCCGTTTTTATTCGATAATACAAGCAAAAATGCAGAATCTTCATTTGAAGTGTATTTTATTGACTCAGAGGAAAATGGAGCAAAGACTTATAATTATGGATTCACTGTCGACAGTAATGGCGTATGTGAGGAATGGTTAAACTATAAGTCAAAGTCTTCAAGAGGCGATTTCAAGCGTATTTTCTATCGTAATGGAGAAGAGTTAGATTTTGCAGGTATTCCTGCTAAAAGTCGAGAGAACTTGATTATCGCATTAGAAAAGGAAACCTTGGTTGTCTCACTTGGTGCTAAGCTAAAAATAGCAAAGCTTAAGTTTATAAGGGATTGGTTTGTGCATAATGATTTTGCGGATTTTGGCAGACCAATAGAGAACTTTTTCTTATCTCAGCTTATACCGGAAGGATTTGAAGAAGATGAAAAGGTTAGACAGAAAGTAGTTGATTACTTCTCGTCATTCGATCCTTCAATAATTGGTTTTAATGTTGAAGTTATCAAGTCTGAAATCGATGATTCGGATAAGAAGCTCAGAATTGACGCTGTTCATAAAATGATAGACTCTGATCAGACCACCTCTATCCCGCTTCAGCATGAATCAGCCGGAACGCTTAAAATGTTTGCATTGTATCCAATGTTACAGGATGTGCTGTCAACGGGTGGCGTTTTCTTTATTGACGAGCTTAATGCCAGACTTCACCCCCTGCTTGTAAGAGCATTTGTTATTACGTTTCTCGATCCTGAGATCAATACAAATCATGCCCAACTTATCTTTACATCTCATGACTCTTGGCAGCTTAACGGTAATATCCTCAGAAGAGATGAGATCTGGTTCACTGAAAAGGATTCAAATGGAATATCATATCTTTTCTCATTAGCTGATTTTGTAGATGAAGATGGAGTTAAAATCCGCAAGGACGAGAATTACGAGAAGAACTATCTGTTGGGTAAGTACGGAGCAATACCGACTCTGAAACATTTTGATATGTTCAAGGGGGAATAAAGTATGGCTCATGTTGAAAGAAACGGAAAACGGAAAACTCGTGATCAACTTGCCAAAAGAAGAGTTCCAGAATTAGGTTACTACTTCATAGTTACTGATACGGAAGAAACTGAACAGAACTATATGTATGGACTAAGAGATTCTATTCCGAAAGAATTACAAGGCAAGTTGGTGATTAAGGTCATTAAAACCAAATCCAATAATCTTGTAGATGAAGCCAGAAATCTTGCCTCCATCAATCCGCAGTACGGCGAGATATGGATAATCTTTGATCGTGATAAGGTCAAGAACTTTGACGAGATAATTCGCCAAGCTGAGGATAAAGGCATTAACGTCGGCTGGACTAATCCATGTATCGAGGAATGGTTCAACGCTTACTTCGGCGCTATGCCTACATATCAGGATTCTGTCGCTTGTTGCAACGGCTTTGCACAGACCTTCAAAAGAGTTACTGGTCAGAAATATGCTAAGTCGGATAAAGATATCTATGAGAAGCTTAATCGTTATGGAGACGAAGGACAGGCAGTAAAACTCGCTCAACAGAAGTACAATGAGCACATAGCAATCGGTAAGGACAAGCCGTCAGAAATGTGTCCTTGTACTACTGTGCATAATTTGGTTGGAGAAATAAAATTGAAGATATCAAAGAGGTGATATTGCATGAACGAAATTGAAAAACATATGCAGCATGAAATGATAAAAGACATGATGAAACAAGCGATAGACAATAATCCCCTTCTGAACCCAATTCAGAAAGAACAGCAAAAAGCACGTGTAGATGCCTGTGCCGCTCAGGCTGACAGAATTGAGAATATGTTATCTATGATCAAATACTTAGGTTTATGAACCAGAGAGAAAGGGGTAACTTATGGTAAATGATAACACTGCCAATGCTCAGGAAGCAAAAGAGAAGGAAATCGAAGCAATCAAGAACCGAAAGCCACGTATGGCTATTTGTTATGACTTTGATAAGACCCTCTCTCCAGATGATATGCAGACATTCACGCTTATTCCTTCTTTTGAAATAGATGCAGCGAGCTTTTGGGAAGAGTCTAATAAGCTGGCTAAAGATAATCTCATGGAAACAAATCTTGCGTGGATGTATCAGCTGCTTCATTATTCAAAGTTTAAGAGAAAGTCAATCCGCAAAGAATATTTCCGAGAAATAGGAAAGGATGTTGCCTTATACAAAGGTGTAGAAGACTGGTTTGACAGAATGGATAAGTACGCAGAGAAACAAGGAATCATTCTTGAGCATTATATTATATCTTCGGGTCTAAAAGAAATCATAGAGGGAAGCAGGATAGCAGATAAATTCAAGCGAATTTATGCTTCATCATACTATTATACTCCAGATGGTGTTGCTGAATGGCCTGCCCAAGCTGTTAACTATACAAATAAAACCCAGTTCATTTTCAGAATAGCCAAGGGAATATTTGAAGAATATGATGACAGAGTTAATGATTCCATGCCAGAAAATAAGCTTTACATACCATATGAAAACATTGTTTACATTGGTGACAGTGCAACAGATATTCCTTGTATGCGTCTTGTGAAGAGTAAAGGTGGGTACTCAATAGGTGTTTATGATCCTGATAAAAATATACGTAAAAAAGTGTATCAGCTTTTTAATGATGGAAGAATCAATTATTTTGCACCTGCGGATTATTCATCTCGCAGTGAACTAACAAAATATGTCAAGCAAATTATTGATGCTGTTGCTGCTAGAGAAAAGATGAAAACTGAGCAGATGGTATTAAATGTTGATGCGGCGTTATTCAACTCTATTAAAGCATTTGAGCAAATGTATGATTTGACTAAACACCAAGCTTCTAAAAAGATGAAAAAAGATATGGAAGAAACTATCAGCGAAATGAAGGCATTTATTCCTGGAAATATAGAATAGTGTATTCATTGATAAATAAGAAGCTAAATAAAGAGGTGATAAAATGGATGAGAAAAAGCCTACAATCAACCTAAATATTGTGCTGTTTAAAGAAACAGTAAAAGACTATACTGATGCATACGAAAAAGGTCCTGATATAAATGCTGTTAATATTAGAGAGGGCATAAAGTATAAGGGGATAATAGTCTACTCTAAAAGTAAACATACACAACCCAAATGGAAAACTTTGGTCGATGAAATATCTGAAAGCAAAATAGATCTATCTGCGAATACATCAAATAAAGCAGCAATTATTGTTAAAATAAGAAGCAGATTTATGGCTGTAGTTTTAGGATATGGAAAAAGCTTATTGCGTGCCGATAAGTTTGAACGGAATTTTGGTTTAAAAGCTGCACTGAACATGATTGAAGAAAAACAAATGAGAAGCATTCAATCAGCTGTAATAGAAGATATGATAGTATCAACTCAGCAACAAGCAAGTCGCAGAACGTCACAAGAAGAGTTTGATCTAAATGCTTACAGTGATATTCTTCGTTCTATTACTGGAAAACCGTATGATGAAGATTTGGGTAATACAATTAGTGGAAAAGATACATTATCCGTTTCTGTTCCTATGGACATAAACGAATTGGGTGAGAAACTAGAAAGATATTTAGAAGCATATCAAGACGATAGATACAAAAGAATTGGTTTCAAATGGGTTGATAATATTAATGAAATCCGGGATACAGAGTTAAAGGAAAAACTGAATGATTGTTTAGGAGAGAGTCTTATAAACAAGGATATTCATAATATGTATATTGCTCCTCCAGATATAATTGATCCGGAATTAATTGAAGGTTATTGTTTTTCAGGAGTCGGAAAGGACTTGAAGGATGTTAGTAATTATTCATTTGATCCGAATTTACTGGAATATTCTGAAAAGCTAGACTCAAACGACACCAAAAGAATAATTGATAAAATTCGCAGGGATAGATTGATGACAATAGATTCAAATGGCGCACAAAATGCTATCTGCAATGTTTTTTCATCAATAGTTTGGGAATGTATATTATCTAATAAAACATATATAATATGGAACGGATCTTGGTATTATATTGAGAACGACTTTTTTAAAGAAGTTAATGACTATATAAGTAATCTTCCGTTATGTCCTATCACGCTTCCATCGTGCGATACAAATGAAAGTGAAGGAGCATATAATGAAAGAGTGGCTCAGAATGATGCTGCAATTTGCTTAATGGACAAAAAACTCATTAGTTTAAAAGGTAGCGCAAAGCAAATTGAGTCTTGTGACTTGTTCGTCAACAACAAGATGATGATTCATGTGAAAAAAAGAGCTAATTCATCTCAATTAAGTCATCTGTTTTCTCAAGGAAGAGTATCTGCTGAGTGTTTTTTGTCTGATGAATTATTTAGAGAGCAAGTATATTTAAAGGTTAAAGACAAACTCGGTGATAATGTTTTTAGTTATAAGGGAAAGCCAAATCCAAATGAATATGAAGTAGTCTATGCGATTATTGCAGAAAAATCAGATTGCTCAGTCAAAAAACTGCCATTCTTCAGCAAAGTAAACTTAATGCTTACTTGTCAAAGCCTAGAACGTACAAGATTTGGGTATTCTATCTGCTTTATAGAGCAAAAATGATTACGTAGTACTTATTATCATAGATATTGAAATATTTACATATCAATTAAAAACGATAAACTTGATTTCTGGTATTGGGTTTATTGAGCTGCCCTGAGCGCCCAGCAGGCTGCAATCAACGAAGGAAAGTAATTCACGACTATATCAAAATCGGCGATTTTACGCTATTTCAGGGCGATGCAGAGATGTACTTCCGGGCTAAGTCCGAGAAGCGTGAATTCCACAATTGGCGTGATATCCGTGTAAACGTGTATGTCTGAGCCGATAGAATAGTTAATGATAAGGCTCTCACAGTCTAAGTCGGTAATAATATAGAAGTTTTTCAACAACTATTATGTAAAGACCTATACAGTGAGCTATGAAACAGAACAGGCAGATACTTCAAACGATGTATCTGCCTGTTTTTTTATAATAACGCTCGAACTTCGAGTAATCTGTTTCTTACAGCTGACAGCTTGCTTTTTCGACCCAATTATGCTACAATATGTATATACTATTCCATATTTTGATTAGAGGTGGCAATGTATGAGTAAGCCTAGTAATACACTGTATAAAGCATTGCAGGATTTTCCTCGTAAACGGATCACATTGGAGGAACTCAGCGGATTATGCTCAGATTCGGAACAACTTAACGAACAGATAAAAGAGCTTACCAATCAAGGTGTATTAGTGCCTATCAAGAGCAGTGGAACAAACGGAAATCAGAAAAATCCTTTGTTTATGCGATACACTATCTGCATTGAAAACACGATACAGGTGTCACCAGATGAGATCAATGCACTCCATCCGAGACTTTCAGCAAATGGATATCTGCTTCGTAATCGAATGCAGTTTGTCAATAACAGGGCGTTTTTGTGCCGTTTGACCGAATGGCTTACCAATCAAAAGGGCAATGATATGATGTCGAGGCGTGAGCGTTCTTTTGCCATCTTCGGTGAAGAGAAGGAATTGGATAATCATTTAAGATTATTGGAAGCTATCGGAATCACAGGAGATATGCTTCGATATTATGAAACGCCTGAACAGTGCTTTTCGGATTATATCCCCGTCCGAAAGTCAACTATGACCTTACTCATTTGTGAAAACAAGGATATATGGTTCAATATTCGTCGCCTTATGTATGAATCCCAAGCTAACACATTATTTGATACTCAAATTGATGGTGTGATTTTCGGGCAGGGCAATGACATCACGGGTAAGGATAAATTCCGTTCCTATGCTGCTTATCTTGGGGCTGATACAATTCGTTTTCTGTATTGCGGTGATATCGACAGAGCCGGCTTTGATATCTTTCTGCGGCTTTGCAAAGCAGCAGAGGAACTACATATCGAATTGTTCCTTCCGGTATATAAAAAAATGCTGGAACTGAGCCGTAACATTCAGCTCCCCGACAGTGAGGATAAGCGATGCATCATTCCTGAAATGTCTGGGATACTACTCAAATTTATGGTTGATGAACAGGAACAGATCACTCATATACTGCAAAATAATAAGCGTCTGCCACAGGAGATTCTTTCGTATCCCGTACTGGCGGAAAACATGAGGTAAGAACATGATTTCAGCAGAAACCAAAGAATTATTACTGGATTTTGAGAAGCGAATGCGATTCGTGAATCTTATCAAATACTGGCTGCAAAGAAGTAAGCCAACGGAGATTCGCGAATTGTTGCATAATGATGATGATAAGACCGACAATCTTATCCTTATGGTAATGGTTTTTATCATGGACAGTACTCTTCGATACGGCGAACGCTGCACAAAACAAGATATCACAGCGTTTCTGCGAGAACTTGCTGATGTGTACGATTATGAACTGGAATCAGCCAAGATACTGGCTGATTATATCATAACAGATGTATTACAAAGCAACGGAAAAGTGCGCTCATTTGATACTTTTTACAACAGCGAGGAACAGTTCAGAGATCAACGCTCACTTATTCTCCTTGAACAGCAAAGCGGCAGTTATGTTCTGACAAATGAAGCGTATGAGTTTTTGTTTAGAACTAAAGAGATTGACAGCGAACTGGATTTTTCTGTTAACCGTTTCAAATTACAGGAGTTTATCAAACGTGGTAACTACGGTAAAGCGCTTCGGGAGAGCCGTGAACTGGTCAGTCGAGTAAGGAATCTGAAAACAAGAATGGATGACTTTATGCTTCGGTGCAGGACCAATATTTCCGAAGTGTCTATTGATGAATATGAGGAGATCGTTGCACAGGTCAGGGATTCCTTTGAGGACGAAAACAAGCAGCTTAGTGATATCCGCACTCTTGTATCAGCAAAGCTGCAAGCAATCGCAGATGCCCAGATCAATACAGACAAAAATATTGGTCAGATAGAACAGGAAATACGAGAAATTCTCAAAAACATTGATATTGTAATAAGTGAGCAGAGCCGTGTATTCAATCAGAAATTTACACTAGCTGAACTATATGCCGTTCTGTTAGACGATAGTTTTTCTTATTTGCAGGCAGGTCGCTTTGACATTGAACAGGAATTATTGCTCCCGTTACAGAAAATGCAGCTGTTCGATACCAGAAGTGTTGGAAGTCTGTTTACTCCGCTTTATCGTCCTTCATTTCCACATTTGTTTGGTCTTGATTTCTTTTACAGCAGGCAGAATGATATCAGAGAGAGCAACAGAGATGACGGTATTGATATCAAAAGCGAGTATGCCGCCGAAAATGTAGCAGATATCAGAAATAAACGATATGTAGATATTATAAGCGGTTTGCTGTCATATACGGAAAACAAACCAGTTTTCTGTTTCAGCGAGTATCTTGCTTCTGCTTCAAAAGAACAGTTACAGGAGCAGATGCAGGAAAAATCATTGCCTGATGTCATGCTGAAGCTCTACGGAATTGGAGAGATTGATGTTGCAGGCTGGCGTTCAGAACAGCAGAATATTATCGTGCCTGTCGGTGAATTTGATCTTTCCTATTGCCTGAGCGAACTTCCCAAAGAATTCGTGCAGATGGAGTCGATACTGATACATAAGCTTGATGAAGTAATCACTTTACTGGATTCTGCGGGCGGCAGTATCAAAATGAATGATTTTAAGATCGAGGTGAGAAGATGAAACCAGAAGGTCTGAAACTGTTTGCAAAACTCATGGAAAAGGGATACATTACCCGTGAACAGGAACCAACATATTATGAGTATTACAACGATCCGGAAATTGCTTCTGAGCTTGCAATCATGGAGCAGGAACTTGACTTCAAGCTTTACAGGACAAACGGCAGGCTTTATCTTCTACCGAATCCAAGCAATGAACTATTTTCACAGGATAACAGCGATTTCCGACGCAGTGTCGGTAATGAAAAGCTGGAAGAGCTATACTTGTTAAATTATATGGCAATCTTTCTTTTGCATGAGCTTTACGGTGGAAAAGGAAATACGCTCCAAACAAGATATTATATAAAAGAGTCGGATTTTCTGGGTGAGTTTACACAGCATTGCGAGCAGGTGCGAACTGAAGGCGAAGTACTGAAAAATGCATCAGCTCAGTACAGTATAGATTTTCTGCGTCTTGCTGACAACTGGCTTGCTAAGCGTGGTGATGAATCCAACTCATCAGATACCAAACACGGCTGTTTTATGAAGATAATCAGAAAGTTCCGTGATGAGGATCTGTTGTATGAAGCAGACGGAGTGTGGAAGCCAACGGTCAAGTTAAATGACCTGATGCCGTATTATTTATCTCAGAATCGTATTGCTGAAATACATTCTATACTGGAAGGAGGAAAGTCAGATGCCGGCGATTCGTAAGATTAGAATTGTCAATTTCAGATTCAATGAAGGTACGAAGCTGATACCAGACGAGATATTCTGTACCGAGAATGCTGATGGAAAACCGATCGATACCCTGCTGAATCTTGATAACGGCGGCGGTAAGTCTGTGATCGTTCAGCTGTTGCTCCAACCAGTTTGCCCGAAAGCAAAGGTTCAGAATCGCAATATTAGCGATTATTTCCAAAAGGGTACAGATCATGCGTTTGTCCTGATAGAATGGGCATTGGACGGTTCCTCTAACAGTCTGCTGACCGGTATCGCATTGGCTGCAAGCACGACAGCAGATGATGAGAACGAAAGCAAAACGGTTCGTTATTACACGTTTATGCACGATTATACAAGAGCCGGCGATAAACTCGACCTGATCAATCTTCCACTTACCGAACGGACGGGCAATCATATCCGTCCTATGTCGTTTGATGAGCTTCGTAAGTATTTGCAGAACAGAAAGGTCGAATATTATCCTTCCGATTCGTTGCGGCGATATCAGAAACGCTTGGAGGAATACGGTATTCTCCACACAGAATGGGAAAATATCCTTGTTCGCATCAATGCAGTGGAGGGCGGTATTACTAAATTCTTTGAGGAATATCGAACCGCTGACAGACTGCTTGACAAGTTCATTATCCCCGGTGTCATGCCGAATGATGCAGCATCAGCGGAAGCGTTGGAAGAAATGTTTGTCCATTATGCTGACAGCTATGCAGGGCAGGAAGAAAATCTTCGCTTGCAGTCACAGATCAAAGCTTTTACGGAAAAGCTGCAAGGGATACTTCCGTTTATGAAGAATATGTGGGATGCCGAAGATGCAAGGATACAGGCAATTCGTTTGCTGGCTGACCATTTATTCACACTTGATCATCATATCAAACTGGAAAGTGAGAAGCAAGCGCAGATCGAACAAACAATAGCCAACTTGAAAGAAAAACTGCATCATATCAAAGTGGAAAAGGCATCGGAAGCATTTTATCTTGCGCAAGAAAGCTATGACAAAGCATTTGAGGAACTTGAAAAATGCAGACTGCAAAAAGATGATGCTGAAAACCAGCGTGACAAGTTTGTCCATATGGTCAAAGTATTGAATGCTGCCAAGGAATACGCAGAGCTACTTGAACTGCAAAATGATGAGAAAGCATTGACTGCACAAATCAGAGAGTTGGAACAGGGAACGCAGGATTTTCGCATTCTTTCCTTGAAGTATTCACTTTCCTTACTGGCAACTGAACTGATTCAACAGACAGAAAGCAATTTGCATCAGGAAGAATTTGCAAGGAAAGAACAATCAGATGCACTCTGTAAGGTAAAAGAAAAGATAGAACAGATTACCACACAACTTAATGAAAATAGTACCAGCTTAAATCAGACTATCGGCAGCCAAAAAATAATGCATGAGCAGATCAATCGGGGGCTGTCAGAGCTTGCTTTACACATCACGGTCATGCTTGACGGCAGTTATTCTAAGGAGGATATCGAGAGTATCCGTTTGGGCTATGATAAAATGATCAAAAATGCAAATAACGAAATTGAAAGATGTCAAAATGAAGCAGAACAGCTCGGGCAGGAGCTTGATGCTCAGGATGCAGAGCGCACAGAGCTGACTGAGACACGGGCAAATTGTAATGTCAGCCTGCAACAGCATGAGACCGCAATGAAACAATACAGCGATGCGTATAACTCTGTTCTTTCTGTACTGGAGCATCTGTCAATACCTGAAAGCCGGTTGTTTACTGATGAGCCGATAACAAATCTTGATAATATACTTGCAAAGCTGAGAGAACAACTGAGACAAACCGAGCATTCAGCTGAATTGCTTACAGAACAGCTCAGATGTATTGAAGCAGGACAGCTACACCTTTCTAAAACAGCAGTTGACTTCTTGCAGGAATCGGGCGTTTCTTTCCAAACAGGCGAGCATTATCTGAATTTTCAGTCACTCAGAATACGTGAGGATATTCTTGCAGTCAATCCGCTTGTCGCTTATGCCGTCATAGTTGATTCCGAAAAAGAGCAGATAAAGCTGCTGTCACAAACAACAGATTTATGGCTGTCGGCTGTTATTCCGGTATATACACGTTCTGAGCTTGCCGATATGGCTGACGGGAAATGGAGTGAGCATAACCGGTTCCTCTCTGCATTTGATAAGGAATACTTTAGTGATGCCTCTGCTTACAAAGATCTCATACAGCAAAGACTTAATGATGCAAAAGCTGAGATTGAACATATTAAGCGTCAGATAAGAGAGTGGGAATCAGAACGCCATATACTCACAGCATTTACATATACCGATGATTATGAACAGCGTATACAGGAACAGATCATTTCCTGTCAATTGGAACTCCGAACCATACAAGATAAGCTATCAGCGCTTGACAAAAGAAAAGCGGATATCAAAAAGCGCACAGAGGAACTTCGTGAACTTATAGATGCAGAGCAACGCATTTTACGCCAGACAGAAAATAATCAAAAAGAATTTGAGCGTATTTGCAGTACAATTTCGCAATATGAAGAACTAAGCAGACAAATAACTGATATGGAATCAGCCTGCAAACAGCTTGCCGCTCAGATCGAGTCAGAGCAAAGGAAAGAAGGCAGGATTACAGAGATCATACAGGAATGCGACGACAAAATCAAGCATTTCAATGAAAAACTGACAGAATATCAGAATTTGACTGTCGAGCTTAAAGACACACCGAAAGCAGAAGTGCTTTCCGAAGATTATTCTGCAATGCTTGCAGAATATCGTATGTATCAGGAGAGTCATTCTGCAAATCTTCAGGAGCTTAATAGACAACTGCAAAAGGTGCAGAAGAGCATAGGAACAAAAGAAAAAGGCATTCAAAGATTTCATATTGAACCAACAGAATATGAAAGCACCACATATTCCGACGATGCTTATCATCGTGTAGCGGAAATGTCTGCTCAGGCGCAAAAGGAATGTGATCAGGCTTCCGAACAGTATTCGGCTGCTGTGGAATGTCATGCTAGAGCCGAAAGCGCATTTGAACAGGCAAAGGCTAAGCTCTCAGAATTGCATACCGAGCTTCTGCCACGATCAGAAGTGGGGGCGGATTTTGAACGCCGTATAGCAGAATGTATGTCTGCTTTATGTGATTCTGAAAAGGTTGAACATGAATGTGCGGATAAATTGACTGATTTGAATGCAGACCGTAAATATACATCTAAATATGCAGAACGATTTAAAGTGGAATATGCAGATTACACGCCAAAACTGTCAGATGGTCTGCAAGATACCAACGAACTTCGTGATACCATAGAGAACTGCATTGAAAAATTGAAACAAACCGAAAGCAAAACGAAGAAGTATCACAGCACAGAGCTTGAACCGTTCAGAAACACGCACACCTTGTTTACGGGAACGCTTGACGGTATTTTATCTGTTATCGACAATCATGATATCGCAGGTGATAAATACTTCACGCTTTACGAGCGTACAGAAGGTGATATAAAACGTTATCAGGATCGCATCGCTCAGCTTGCTGTTTTGCTAAAAGATGTTGAGGACAGCAGAAAGCAGCTTGTCACAAATTGTCTTCAGCGTGTCGGACGGCTGTATGAGAATCTTACGATACTATCAAAGAAGTCAACGATACAGATCGGTAATGCGAAAAAACAGATGATACGAATTGATCTGCCTGTCATTGAACCCGTGAGCGAGCAGCCTGCTGAAAGGATAAATCAGTATATTACAGAGCAGGTGAAAAAATATCTGTCCGAACAGGATTCTTCGGCAAAATCACATCACGAACATCTGGCAATCAGGCGGCTTCTGAATTGCTATATCGGCAAAGAGACCATTCCAATCATTGTTTTCAAGATTGATAAGAATGTCCAGAACAGCCGTTATCGTTCATGGCAGGACGCATTGAAAGCTAATTCTGGGGGAGAACAGTTTGTTGTATTGTTCTCACTGATCGTTTCCGTAATGAATTACACACGGAGTCTAACGAGTAGTCTGAGCACTACAAGTGGAGTGTTGATTCTTGATAATCCGTTCGGACCTATCTCATCACCGCATCTTCTTGAACCGATGTTCCGTATTGCACGGCATTTCCATATTCAGCTGATCTGCCTGACACATCTTGGTACAGCTGCTGTAACGAGCTTTTTCGATATGGTATATCAGCTTCGTTTTAAAAGTCTTCCGCTATCAAACATGGAAATACTGGAAGCCGAGGCTAAACAGCATATGGAACACGCTTATTATTTGTCGGAACAGCTTTCACTTTTTTGATAATAGCAACAGGGCATTGCCAATCAACAGCAACGCCCTGCTTTTTTAATATTCGTCCTCGTCCGAACATTCCTCCAACCCGTGAAGGAGCTGAATGTAAACACACTCTGCTCGTTCGTGTTCTTAGCCGTCCGTGGACATCATGAGTTCAAGGAAATATGCCTTGGCTTCTTCGTAGTCCGTCCAAACCTCACGCTTACCATTATAAACGATAGTAACCTTACTCGATCTCGGCATTGCCAATTCAGGTGTTTTCAACATAGCTTCTGTGCAGAGCTGTTGTATTTTTCTGATAAAGAGGTATCAAATGATAATCTCATTTCTTCTCAAACCTCCCATAATACCTATCCAGCTTCTCATCGCAGATATCCAGTATCCTCCGCACCTCGTCATCGGTAAGATTCTTCCATACCGTCGGTTCGACTTCGATGATGCCGAGAGTTTTGGTATGGCGGAGCATCTGCATATCCTCAAAACGCTTGAAGGGATTGGAGAGGATATTACGTTGAGCATCTTTGTCGGTATAACCGCCCTTTGCAAAGATGCTGTTGGACTTCTCGACCACAAGCCCTGCGCTTCTGCGTTCCTCATAGAAACTGCGGAAGTATGCGGAGATATCATCGAGTTTGACACGCCCTTTGTTGTCAGCGTTGGCAAATATAGCTTTGAGCAGAACAGGCTTGTAGGAGTAGCTCATATCCATCTGCTCAACCATTTCCATGAAAAGCTCCTTGCGGTTGCTGTCGTTTATCAGTTTCCAGCCGTTTGCTTTTGCGGTGGCTTCGAGCGTTTCCTCGGTGAAGTATTTAAGCTGTTTGTGCTCGCTCATGGGTACGATCAGGTCGGGGATTATCTTTCCTTCACGGATATATTTCTCAACTGTCTCGGACTGCACATCAACACGGCGGATAAACTCCATCTGAGATATCATTCCAGCAGCTTCTTCCTGCCAGTTGAAAACATCAACGGCTTCGTAGTCGGTGGCACTTACGGGATAATCTACAAGTGCGACAGGCTTTTCGCCCTTTTCGTATAACGCTTCTTCGGCGGCACGGTCTTTTCCGAGAACCATTTGCCCGGGGCGGTACGTTTTCAGCCTGAATAATCTGTGCAGAGAATAAGGCATATTGTACTGGCTCGCGTTGTCTACGAAGTCAAACACCATGAGGAAATCCTTGCCGTCCGCAAGTCTCATGCCTCGTCCGAGCTGCTGAGTATACAGAACCTTCGACATGGTAGGTCTTGCCATGAACAGCACTTCCGTTTCGGGACAGTCCCAGCCCTCATTAAGCAGGTCGCAGGCGCACATCGCTTTGATCTCGCCTTTCTGGAACTTCGCAAGCATCTCCTTGCGTTCCGAGGATTTCATACTTCCGCTGACCGCGGCGGCGGTAACTCCTCGCTCCCTTATCATCTCCGCTATCTGCTCGGCGTGTTTTACACTTGCACAGAAAATGACAGTTCGTTTGGCGCTGACATATTCCATGAAAGTATCCACGATCAGCGTATTCCGTTCTGGGACAAAGATCTTGCTTTCAAGGTCACGGATATTGTACTGCACACTGTTGAATCGCACCTTTGTCAGGTCGATATTTGTATGTATACGGATACAGCGAACAGGCACAAGTTCGCCTATCTCAACGGCTGTCTGTATATCCAGCTTGTGTGCGGTATTCTTGAATATTTCGATGATATCCTTATCATCTGCACGCTCTGGAGTAGCGGTAAGTCCCAACGTGAATTTCGGTTTGAAATATGCAAGCACCTTTTGATATGTATCAGCAGAAGCGTGGTGAGCCTCGTCGATTATGAGATACTCAAACTCGTCCTCGCGGAACATTTCAAGGTTCAGCGCAACGCTCTGGATACTGCCGCAGACGATAAAAGCGTCACGTTCCTTGACCGCATCGCCGAACTTACCGACAGAAACACCCTCCCACAGTTTTTTGAAAGTTTCATAAGCCTGATTTACGAGCTCTATTGTATGAGCGAGGAAAAGTGTGCGTTTGCCGCAACGCTTTGCATCGCTCACGGCTGTAACGGTCTTGCCCGTTCCAGTTGCATGATAAAGGAGTGCGATAGTTTCGTGATGTTCACGCATTTCTTCAAGGGACTTCAATGCCGCAAGTTGATGCTCTTTGAGTTGTAGATCCTCGGCATTGATAGTCTTTCCACGCTGTGCGGGAAGATAATCTGCTATTTCACGAAACAGCGGATGCGAGCCGAGAAAAATCCTGAGTTCGTCCTTTACGGTATCGGGCTGTACCTGCAACTGACGCACCGCCCAGCGGTAAACTTCCCACCCGTTATGGATCATGCTGTTCTGTTTCAGCAGATCGTCATAAAACTTATTGCGTGATACAACAGACGGATTGTGACTTGCTTCATCATCTATCTCGATAGCGATACGCTTTCCGCCGTTTTCAAGGAAGAAATCAGCATAGCGGTCGTTCTGATATATATCGGTGAAGTGATACTGCGGGTAAAGAAACGCCGCCTTTTCCGCACCGAAGGCGTCCGAAAAAAGCTCTATAAACAGATTCTCGGGTGCGCTTCCGCTCGGTGTAACAAGTCGTTCACTCATTGCCGTCCTCCACATACTCCAGGTATATCTTGTCCTTGAATCCGCCGCGCTTTTCAGCCTTTTCACTGCGGACTTTTTCAAGTTCCGATACCGACCACCCTCTTGCTTGGGCGATAGCGTACATAACTTCAAGCATATCAGCAAGTTCCTCGATACTCTTATCAACTTGATACTCGGCAACTTCCTCGCCTAGCTTTTTATCCAGCTCGGCTATGTATTCATCTTCTGTGAGGATATGGGTATGTGCCGTCTTTCCGGCGTTTGCTATTATCTCAGGTATTTTGTCACGGACAAGTTTATTGTGTACTGCTCTCATTTTATCACGCTCCCTAGCAAAGGCTTTTATTTGCTTAAATTATACCATTTTATATGCTATATGTCAATGAATAAAAGACTATAATCCATATTAGTTAATGACTGTTCCATTATATGAAAAGGCTCCCAGAAATCCATCTGAGAGCCTCGTTTCATATTTATGGATAACAGAACGGAAACCACATCCGAAAGCCATTACAGACCTTTTCCGTTCGCCTGAGAGCATACCGCCTACAATATCAAAAAAGCTGACCTGAATTAGTATCCACCTTAACAGCAAACTTGTTCTGAAAGTGCAGTTCTTCTACGATGAGAACAGCTGTGTTATCGGGAGCATTCCTGAGTGAACCAACGAAGGTGATCGTTCCGCCTTTTGAATAGAGAAAGCTCACTGCACTTGCATTGTCATCAAACGCAAGGCAGGTGAATGTGTCTGTCTCGACAGCATCAATACCTTTCTGCTTAGGCTGCTCAACAGCGATGCTGAATTTGCAGTATTTGAGGTCGTCTTTGGTTGTAACAGCAGGCTCGGTCAGAAGCCTGCCTGACATCATGATCTTGTTCAACATAGTATGCTCCTTTCAATCCTCGTCCGAACACTCATCAAGTCCGTGCATGAGCTGAATATATACGCACTCTGCTCGATCGTGCTCCACGCCGTCCGTGGACATCATGAGTTCAAGGAAATATGCCTTGGCATCCTCATAGTCCGTCCAAACCTCACGCTTACCGTTGCAAACGGTAGTGATCTTGTTCGTTCTCGGCATTGCCAATTCGGGTGTTTTCAACATATCTGTGTACCTCCATAAGTTTTATCGTGAATCCATTATATCCGATAAAACAACTGGAGTCCAGCATATCGGAATGATTGTAATAATTCTTGTGAAAGGCGCAGCAAAATGTGGATTTTCCCCAGTGCATAGCGCTGTGATTGAAATGAAGCCCTTATCTGCTGATTGACCTTTCGCCCGTGATATGGTATAATTACCATACATGAATTATTCAGCAGGAGGCGCAGAAATGAACGAACGAAACGACAATATAGAGATCATCGGCGCAAGCGAGAACAACCTGAAACACATCAGCGTCACGATACCGAAAGGACAGCTTGTGGTATTCGCAGGCGTGTCGGGTTCGGGAAAAAGCTCCCTTGCCTTTGATACGATAGCGGTGGAGAGTGCAAGAGAATGGCAAAGTTCCTATCCGCTGTTTCTGCGTAACAAGATGCCGCACTATGAACGTCCGAAGGTGGAAGAGATACGCAATCTCACACCGTCCATTGTGGTCGATCAGAGGGCTATGGGCGCAAGCTCACGCTCAACGGTCGGAACGGCGATCGACGTTGCTCCGCTTGTGAGACTGCTGTTTTCCCGTATCGGTCAGCCATCGGCAGGCGGTTCGATGGCGTACAGCTTCAATCACCCCATGGGTATGTGTCCCGACTGCACGGGTATCGGTGAACAACTTGTTATGATCGAGGATAAAATGTTCGATCCGGACAAAACTCTTGCAGAGGGTGCTTTGCAGTTCAGTCAGTTCTCGGCAGGCTGGCAGACTTACCTATATCAGAATAATCCGCTGCTTGATCCGCACAAGAAACTGCGTGACTTCTCAGCGGAGGAAATGGAGATACTCAAACAGGGCGCAAAAGAGAAAGTACAGGTCGAAATACGCTCCAACAATACAGGGCGAGTTGATAAGGTGGATTATGAGGGTGTTATACCTCGTTTCTATCGGCTGTATCTCCGCCGTGACATCACAAAGCTTAAACAGAGTTTGCAGGACGAGATCATGTCTCTTGTCGAGAAAGGGCATTGCCCGACCTGCGGCGGTACGGGCTTGAATCCTGCCGCACTCGCTTCAAAGATCAACGGACGGAATATCGTAGATTACATGGATATGACAGTGACCGAACTACTGCCTGTGCTTGATGAGATCACCGAGCCGAGGGGGATTTCCCTTGCAAAGCAAATCAGGGCGTATATCCGGAGAATGATAGATGTGGGCATCGGCTATCTTTCATTTTCAAGAAGAACCGATACGCTTTCCGGCGGTGAATTACAGCGTATCAAAATGGTGCGCAATCTCGGCAGTAGCCTTTCCAACATCACCTACATCTTCGATGAGCCAACTGCCGGACTTCACCCTGCCGATGCGGAGCGCATCGGGAAACTGCTCATTGACCTGCGCGACAAGCACAACAATGTGTTCATCGTGGAGCACAGCCGTCAGATGATAGAGCTTGCAGACCATATCATCGAGCTTGGCGAAAATGCAGGAACACAGGGCGGCAGGATCGTCTATCAGGGCGATCTGAATGGCTTGCAATCTGCGGATACGCTGACAGCACAGATGATGCAGCAGAAGATTCAGCTCAACACCTCGCCGCTGCAATGGTCAGAGGGCTTCCTGATCGAAAATGCCCATTGTCACAATCTGAAAAATGTGACCGTGACCATACCGAAGGGCGTTCTGACTGCTGTTACGGGTGTTGCAGGTTCGGGCAAAAGCTCGCTTGTTTGCCATGAATTTGTGAAGCGTAATCCGCAGGCTATCGTCATCGACCAGAAAGCGATCGGCACATCTATCCGTTCCACACCTGCGACCTACACGGGCGTAATGGACGAGATCAGAAAACTATTCGGCAAGGAAAACGGTGTGGCTGCAAGCTGGTTCAGCTACAATTCAAAGGGCGGCTGTGCGGTCTGCAAAGGTACGGGACAGATCACCTACGATATGGCGTTTGCCGAGCCTGTTGTCGTTCCCTGTGAAGAGTGCGGCGGTCATCGCTATAACCCGACTGCGCTTTCCTATACCTACAAAGGAATGAACATCGAGGAGGTCATGAGCCTGACGATCGAGCAAGCTATGGACTTCTTTGACAGCAAGAAGATACGTTCTGCTCTGCAAAGTATGATCGATGTAGGACTTGGTTATCTCACCCTCGGACAGCCAACAAGTACGCTGTCCGGCGGTGAGGTACAGCGTGTGAAGCTGGCAAGCGAGCTGTATAAACAGGGCGAAGTCTATGTTCTTGATGAGCCGAGTACGGGACTTCACGGCAAGGATATCGAAAAGCTCCTTGCGCTCCTGCGAAAGCTCATGGACAACGGAAACACCGTCATCATAGTGGAGCATCGTCTTGAACTCATCGCACAGGCGGATTATATCATCGACATGGGACCGGAGGGCGGCTCAAACGGCGGTCAGGTCATGTTCAGCGGTACGCCGGAGGAACTGCTTTATTGTGAGAAATCAAAAACAGCGGAGTATCTGAGGAAAAGCATATAATAAGCGGAAGCTGTTGCATATCGCGACAGCTTCCGTTTTTATACCTTGATCTCTCCATTGCAGATACCCGCAAACACATCTTCGGGTATCATCGGAGAGCATATATCCGCAAGCAATTTTTCATCTATCTCGCCTGTATCAGCATACTGCTTTCCTGCCTGCTTCACAAGCTCCAATCTCGGCACAGTTACCTCTGCCGCTTCGGGTGCATTGAACATCGGACTTTCGGGTACAGTAATGATGGTATGATTATTCGGGAACATCAGCTTGAACTGCATGACCGCTGGCTCGAAATTCTGCTTGCTGTTCGGGAATCCGCAGCCGCAGATCATCATGTATTTCAGGTGCGAAAAGTCTGCCTGTCCGACATGAACGTACCTGTCGCCCTGCTTCTTCATCGCCATACTTGAAAGCGGCATCGTGCGGTCAGCAAAAGCCTTCATCGGCGCAGGCATTCCGTAGCAGTAAAGTGGGTAGCTGAACAGCAGAAGATCGCTCTCCAGAACCTCACCGAGTAGCTCTTTCATATCATCGTTATGGATACACTCTCCGCCGTTGCGCTTGCAGGTGAAACAGCCCGTACAATATTCGATATGCTTGTCGATGATATTGACGATGTGTACATCCTGCGAAGCGGCTTCTTTCATGCCGTCAAGGAACGCTCGTGTGATGTGCATCGTGTCACTTTTCGCACGCTTGGAACTGCCATTAAGAACAAGTATTTTCATAGTGATTTTTCTCCTTCCGTCTATCAGTTTTTCTGATGATATTTTTATTATAAATTAGTGCGGAAGTCACGTCAATCCACGCTCCGTAGAGTGGATAATTATATTCTTTTTTCTTATCAAAAATCCGGGGGTTTAGGGGTGTCCCACTAGCAAGCTTAGTATCATGTTTCCACGAAAGTTGTGGCCACATGATACCGTGCTTGCTAGATTGGTTTTTACTCTCTTTTGGGGTATTCAAATTTCATGCTGTTGGTTTCATGATTCGGGGGCTTGGGGGAGTATCCCTCAGCAAGCTATGCGAGGCGTTATCACGGGTTTCCGTGGGAACGAATTGCCGTGCTTGCTGAGGTTGATTTTTACCCCTTTGTGGCATCTCTGTTACCGAGCATCAGGCTCGGTATTTTTGCTCACTTGTGGTTCAAGGGATAGCATCAGTTCTTGTATATTTTCTCGGTCGGGGTCATAGGGGCAAAGCTCCTGTCAAGCTATGTATCACAGCATTCAATTTTCCAAAATTGTAATGCGGGGATACCGAGCTTGCTGGGAAGAAATCAATAATTACATTAGCATTCATTGTGTTAAGATATGTATTCGCCGTCTATAAAACAAGCAACATATTAATTTTGCTTATGGTTGACTATTTTTATTTTGTGTTGTATAATATAGCAAACATAATTGTAAAAGCGATTTGTAACTAACGTAATATAAAGATAGGAGGATTATTATGGGCATCTCATTCAGAGACTCTGCAAGCTTTGGAAAACGTATGGAATATAACCTTGTTGGTCAAATGCTAATGGAAGGATTAGATGTTTATCTTCCTCTTGTTGATGATCATGGAGTAGATTGTATTATCAAAAAGGCAGATGGGACTTTTATAGAAATACAGATCAAAGCCCGTTCGAGTAAGGTCACTGACGGAGATGCGGCTTTGTTTTCAGCAATTACACATGAATTAACTCCAAATTTTTATTTCGTATTTTACTCGGAACGTTTGGATTCAATGTGGATATTATCTTCAGAAGAATTTCTTAATGAATGCGTGACCAATAAAAATGGAAAGAATAAAGGAAAAAGAAGCATCTGGTTTAATGGCAATAGAACTGATAAGACAACAGGTAAAAAAAGAGAATACTGTAAGAAGCAATTTGAAAAATACTTGTGCACAGATTTTTCTCGTTTTCATTAATTACATAAATATGGACTATATCTATCACTATAACTCTCCGCTCGGCAGCATCACTCTCGCAAGCAGCGGTGAATCACTCACAGGCTTATGGTTCGACGGACAGAAATTCTTTCCCCATAAACCGATATCTGAAAGCACCGAAGAAGAACTACCGATATTCACGCAGGCTATCAAATGGCTCAATACATATTTCGGCGGCAAAGCTCCCGACTTTACTCCGCCTATAAGTTTGACTGCAACTCCGTTCCGCAAGGCGGTTTATGAGATACTGCTTTCGATACCATACGGACATACTATGACCTATGGCGAGATCGCAGCTATCATCGCCGAGCAGAAAGGTACCCATCGTATGTCAGCCCAGGCAGTTGGCGGTGCTGTCGGGCATAATCCCATTTCGATCATTGTCCCGTGTCACAGAGTTATCGGCACAGACGGCAGCCTGACCGGATACGCCGGAGGTCTGGATAGAAAGATCAAGTTGCTGACACTGGAGAAAGCACTATAAATCTAAAAATACCTATGAAGCACTGAGCATTATCGCTTGGTGCTTTTCATATTTCCAGTATAAATTGCACTGGGGAAAAATGAAATTCAACCTAAAGTTCATGCGCAATGAATCTGGACTTTTTGTATCGGTGTGCGCTATAATATTATCAGCCGATGGGGTTCGGCTGATTAACAGAAATATAAAAAGAGAGAAAGCAGGGGAAGTACCTGCTATGGAGGAACAAAAATGACATCAGAGAGAAAAAGAAAGAATGTCACACAGAATGCAACCAAGCAGGAGATCGGTGCAGCTTTGAAGCTGATCGGGCTTCTGTACGAACAGGGTGAGATACCTAAGCACGTTTACCGCAATATCTGCAACGAATATTACGGCAAAGGGCTTGACAACGGCGCAGATGCGCGCTATACTATACCAAACACAGAAGATAAGGAGGCGGTATGATGTACGGATATAATACAATCGCAATGCCGAAGAACGTTGTCATCTATGCAAGAGTTTCTACCGAGCACGAAGCACAGCTCTCGGCTCTGGAAAACCAGCTCGACTGGTACAAACCATTGCTTGAACAGCATCCCGAATGGACATTTGTCCGCAGTTATGTTGACGAGAGTATCACGGGAACATCGGCGAAGAAACGTCCTCAGTTCATGCAGATGCTCAGCGATGCGAAGAACGGCGACTTCAACCTGATACTTACCCGTGAAGTATCACGTTTCGCAAGAAACACGGTTGATACTCTGCAATACACCCGTGACCTGAAAAAGCAAGGAGTGGAAGTCTTCTTCATCAATGATAATATCAGGACTTTCGAGGGTGACGGCGAGCTTCGTCTGACTATAATGGCGACGCTTGCTCAGGACGAGAGCCGTAAGACTTCTATCCGTGTAAAAAGCGGTCAGCAGACCTCTATGGAAAACGGTGTGTATTACGGCAACGGAAATATCCTCGGTTATAACAGAGTCGGCAAAGAACTTGTTATTGATCCCGAGCAGGCTAAGACGGTGCGTAAGATTTACGACTGGTATCTCGACGGTATGGGCGTAAGGCAGATACAGTTCGAGCTTGAAAAAGAGGGAGCCCTTACTGCTATGGGCAAGACCAGGTGGTACGAATCCAACATCAGCAAAATACTGAAGAACCCGTTCTACGCAGGCATACTGGAATATCACAAACAGTTCACTCCCGATTTCCTTGAACAGAAGAAGATAAACAATTTCGGTGAGATAGACCGTCTGAGAGTTGAGGGTAAACACGAGACTATCGTTACGCTGGAAGAATTCAACAGGGTGCAAGAGATAATGGAAAGTAAAAGGCTGAAAAATCCTGCCAACAAGACAGGACGCAAGGAAAAGGGCAAGAAGCCTGTTTCGGACGTATGGTGCAGGCTTCTGGTATGCTCCTGCGGATGCACATTCAACCGCAAGGTATGGCACACCACATCAAAGGGTACGCAGTACGGGTATATGTGCTACTCGCAGATACGCAACGGCACTATAAAGACAAGGCTCAAAAAGGGACTGCCCATAGACGGTATCTGCACATCTCAGATGATACCCGGCTGGAAGTTACAGTTCATGGCGAAGAACCTGTTCCGTGAGTTTCTGAGGAACACCGACAGGATACTTGACATTGCCGAGGAGATGCTCGAAAAACATATCGACGATGAAGAGGTCGTTGAGGATAATACCGAACTCATCGCACAGAAAAAGGCAGAGCTTGAAAAACTGGAAAAGCGTCTGAACAAACTCATCTCCATGAGGGCAGACGATGAGATCACCAAAGAGCAGTTCTTGAACATGAAGTCGGAAGTAGATACGCAGATAGCTTCTTTGCAGGAGCAGATTAACGAGCTCTCACCGACGGAGAAAGTCAAGGATACAAATGATGTTCCCGACTACAACGAGCGTATAACTATGCTGAGATATGCTCTTGAACGGTACACTAATTTCGACACTGATGAAGATATTCCCGAGGCAGTTATCGAAGCATTTGTAGAAAAAATAGTAGTGAATGAGAACTCCTTCGATTGGTATCTGCACTTCACGGGCGATGACAAAACTCCGAAAACGTGCAATGTGGAAGGTGACAAAAAAGCTCATAAAATCGGGCTTTTCGGGGCATCTTATGCGCCTGCGTTGGTGGAGGGCTGCTCAGGCTGCTATCGCTGACAAGAAGTAATCCTTCTCCGGAGATAAAAGTGATATAAAATAATTAAGTCCTCACAGTTTCGCGCTGTGAGGACTTTTTGTACTTTTCCCCTCACAGCCGAAAAAAACAGCTCTCCGCAGCGGAGAGCTGTTTTCCATAATTGCAGTTGCCGTGAGGCTTTTACTCTGAAATCAACATCATCACTTCTGATACTTCGCCTTATCCATTTCGCGGATAGCAGCACGGCGTATCTTGCCGCTGCCGACAGTCTTCGGCAGTTCGGAAACGAACTCAACGACTCTCGGGTATTTGTAAGGGGCGGTACGCTCCTTGACGTAATCCTTTATCTCCTTGACGAGCTCGTCGGAGCCTGTTTTATCCTTGGTAAGGACGATAGTAGCCTTTACGACCTGTCCTCTGATCTCATCGGGAACACCTGTAACCGCACATTCGAGCACATAGGGAAGCTCCATGAGAACGCTCTCGATCTCGAATGGTCCGATACGGTAGCCTGAGGACTTGATAACATCGTCAACTCTGCCGACGTACCAGAAATATCCGTCCTCGTCCACCCATGCGGTATCGCCTGTGTGGTAGAAGCCCTCCCGCCATGTCTCGGCAGTATTCTCCTCATCGCCGTAGTAGCAGAGCGCAAGGCCCGGAACTCCGTAGCCGGGAACGCCTTCCTCTTTCAGTTTAACGCAGATCTCACCTGTTTCGCCGACGCCTGCAGGAGTACCGTCAGGGAGAAGCACCTGCACATCGTACTGCGGATTAGGCTTGCCCATACTGCCGGGCTTAGGCTCCATACCAACAACGTTTGCAATGGTAAGTGTTGTCTCGGTCTGACCGAAGCCCTCCATGAGCTTGATACCCGTTGCGCGGTAGAACTGGTGGAAGACCTCGGGGTTGAGGGCTTCTCCGGCGATACAAGCGTATTTCAGTGAAGAAAGGTCATACTTTGAAAGGTCCTCCTTGATAAAGAAGCGGTACATAGTCGGAGGAGCGCAGAAAGAAGTGATATTATACTTCTTGAACATCGGAAGTATATCATCTGCATGGAAGCGGTCGAAGTCGTAAACGAATACAGCAGCCTCGCACATCCACTGACCGTAGAGCTTGCCCCAGAGTGCCTTGCCCCAGCCTGTATCCGAGATAGTGAAGTGCAGACCGTTGGGGTCGGCATTCTGCCAGTAACGAGCAGTAACGTAATGACCGAGGGGATACTGATAGCTGTGGAGCACAAGCTTCGGATTGCCCGAAGTACCCGAGCTGAAGAATATGAGCATAGGGTCTGTTCCGCATGGAGTATCGGAAGTGCGCTCGAAGTGGGTGCTGTATGCAGAGAGCTCCTCGTTGAAGTCATGCCAGCCCTCGCGCTGACCGTTGACCATTATCTTTGTTCTGAGTGAAGGTGAAACAGCATTTGCCTTATCGACCTCGTCAGCCACATCGCCGTCAGCAGTACATACTATAGCCGAAACCTTTGCGGAATTGAAACGGTACTCGAGGTCGTGCTCCTTGAGCATATTGGACGCAGGGATAACAAGGGCTCCGATACGGTGAAGCGCGATTATCGAGAACCAGAACTGATAATGGCGCTTGAGAATGAGCATTACGCGGTCGCCCTTCTTGATACCGAGAGACTTGAAGTAATTCGCAGTCTGACATGAATACTTCTTGATATCCTTGAATGTGAAGCGACGCTCGTTCTTGTTTACGTCAACATATATCATAGCAGTCTTGTCGGGACATTTTTCCGCCATTGCGTCAACGATATCGTATGCGAAGTTGAACTTATCCTGATCCACAAAGTGAACTCCGCTGAGTATGCCCTCCTCGTTGGTCTCGCACTGTACGAACTTTTCCGATACAGGGTGGAGCAGACCTGCCTTATCCACATTGGTAAGGTGATGTTCTGCGACGTGCTCCTTGTATTCGGTCATACCCGTCGTTCCGCGCGGAGCCATTACGAAAGCGTATATCTCGCAGTCCTCGCCGCCGAGAGCGACTTCGTCATGGGGCATTGAGCTGTCGTAGTAGATACAGTCTCCCTCATGGAGCGTTTCTGTATGCGAACCCACTGTCATGCGAAGAGTTCCCTTGATAACGATATCCATTTCCTGTCCTGCATGGCTTGCCATATGGAGAGGCTGTGACAGAGCCTCCTCGGAATATGGAATAACAACATGGAAAGGCTCTACGGTCTTGTTCTTGAATCTTGAAGCAAGGCGGTTATAGGCAAAGCCCTTTCTGCGGACGATAGGAACTCCCTCGCCCTTTCGTGTGACAGTATAGCCACTGAGCTCAGGGCTGCTTCCTTCCATGAGTTCGGTTATCTCAACATTGAATTTATTGGCGCATTTATATATAAAAGTGAAGCTGAAATCCTGCTCGCCCGATTCGAGCTTCTTGTATTCCTCCACGGAATAATCCGTTGCGGCAGCCATTTCCTCGACCGAAATACCGAGGTCCTCGCGCAGATGTGAAATACGCTCTGCGACTTCCTTTATCCTTACTTCTGCATTCTGTAAATTCGTCATTTCGCTCATAATAATCTCTCCTTTAAAACTGTTTATTACTGGAAAATGAAACTGGCGCAGAAAAACTACTGCCGCTGTCCTTTGCCGCGAAAAACAAAAAACCCGTCTCAAAGATTTTTCTTTGAGACGAGTATCATTAACTGATCACCCGCGGTACCACTCAAATTGTGCCGCTATTGCGTAACACCACTTCAGACTCCAGCAAGTCCTATTCATTCACGCAGAATCACGGAAGCGCTTACTGACAACTTTCAGCACTTCGGCTCAGAAGGGATACACAGCATTGCTTATCACCGACTCGCACCCACCGTCGGCTCTCTGTAGACATTGGCGATACCTTGCTTGTCTTCCTCATAGCTTATGTTTGCATTATATCATACAGAAACGCATTTGTCAAGCCCTTTTTGAAAAAAGTCACGTCGATCTCCTGTCAGTTATCACGCAAACGTGCTGTTTTTATTTTCAAGTCCCAGGAAGTAGGTGTTATTCTCGGTAAAAGTCACGACATAAATGTTGTTTTTGACTTTTTCAATGTCCTCCTGCGGAGCTGACTCATGTCTGATGCACGAAGCGATAAACAGCTCCTTGACGGCTTCCTCAGTCTCGTTTCCGTACCTGTAGATGATAAGCTCTGCCGTTTCACTGAGCAGTCTGTCAAAGATATTGTCCATCCACCAGCCGTCATTTTTGCCGAATGACATTCCGTAGATTATAAACAGATCGGCTTTTTCGAGATAATCGCAGTACTTCTTGGCATACTGCGCCAGATATGACTTTACCATATTCTTTTCCGGCAAAAGCGTCTTGTCCTCAGCAGAGTCTATACCGAAAAGCATGGAACGCGGTATATCCTGAACTCCGTGGGGATGTACCACATCACACAACACATATGACGACCAAACTGTCGGATTGATATCAGAATCATCAACATAAAAAGTGAAATTGGTATCTACTGTACGATATCCATGAGGCTGAAACTGAAATTTATCCATATAAATATAATTATCCAGCAAAGATGTATAGTTGAAATTAGCAAAAACAAAATCAAATAAATCATAATGAGAGGTGTTTGCTCGGAATTTTAGTTTCCATAACGATTTATGATCTAAATCCAATAAAAACTGTGATAAAGACTGCATTGCAAGTTCTTTGCTCATAACGTCGCTGTTGACTTTAAGCAGAACATCAGCGTCAACGATATCATTCAGGAACTGGGTAAAAAGTCCCTGGAACCGGTCAACATCTTTTTCAAGCATCTCCAGATTCTGCTTGTTTGCGTTCCTGTCTGTCACAAACTCCGTTATCAGCTCATCGATAACCAATTCAAAATCGCTCCAGTTCTGTATGTTATCGTTTTTCTTTTCGGTCAGTCTCTTGTAAAGCATATTCCTCTCGTCTGTCAGGGAATAATAGGTTATGTAATTGTAAAAATCCACATAGCTCGTTGTTTTTTTCGCCATTTTCCCTTCTTTGTATTTATTCAGAAGAGCTATATCAAAACCGTTTCCCACAAGGACGAATATATTGCGCTGCCTGTTCAGCCTTTCAAATTCATTTTTAGTGTATTCTCCGAACATTATTACTCCTCTCCTCTTTTACGGTCTGTTATGATGATCATACGGATATTATATCATATTTTAATTATAAGCGCAAGGAGCTGTATACATAAAAACATATCGCCTAAGCCCTCCTCCACTATAATCTGTAACCCAACTTATACCTCTGTTTATTGACATTTGCGTCCGCATTATGATATAATAGATCAGATCACAGCAGCAAGGAGTACAGATATGGGCTACATTTCAGAACTTCGCAAAGCTCTTGGCAGCAGACCGCTTATCATGGCAGGTGCAGGAGCAATACTTATAAATGATAAAAACGAGATACTTCTCGGCAGGCGCACAGACAACGGCTGGTGGGACTATCCCGCAGGCTCAATGGAGCTTGGCGAGAGCTATGAGGAATGCGCGCGCAGGGAAGTCCTTGAAGAAACAGGGCTTTCATGCGGAAAGCTGGAATACTTCATGGAACTGTCAGGAAAGGACTCCTTCTATGAGTACCCAAACGGCGACCAGGTATATCTTGCGGGTATACTTTATATATGCCGTGACTTCTCAGGCAAAATGAAAGTACAGAAAGAGGAAGCCTTCGAGCAGGACTTCTTCCCTATCGACAAACTTCCCGAAAACATCGCACAAGGGAAAATGAAAACGATAATATTTGAAAGAGTCAGAGAATATCTGAAAAACTGCTGATACCGAAAACATAAAAAGCTCCCTCAGGATTTATGTGCGATACTCGTAAAGAAGTATATATGGGACTTACCGGGAGAAACCTTTCTGAGGAAAGGTTCCCTCTGACAGAGGGGACAGGTCCCTGTTGGGGAAACCCTTTTTCAAAAGGGTTTTCCTCAATAAATCTCACAAATACTTCTCTATGCGTATCACACATATAATCTGAGGGAGCTTATTTTCTCAATAATCCTTAGGCGTCTTGCAGACTGAGCATACTTTATCAAATATGCCTCTGAACTCGCCGCCGCAGTGCCTGCACCTGCCGATGTCCATATTTATCGGCTCCTGAGCCTTATTATACGCAGGGAAAGCCCAGTAATTCTTCTGGAGCATATTGTACTCTACATTCACAAGCTTAGGGCAGTTATGGAAGGTAGCCGAGTTTTTCTCGAACTTATACGGATTGCTTCCTCTGTAGAGCTCCGTGTCCCCTGCAAACGATACAAACTCGAGGTCTGTACAGTCCGCAAAGGCAAGAGGATAGATAGCTTTCACGCTTTCGGGAATATTCAGCTTTTTCAGCTTAGAGCAGCCCCTGAAAGCCTGATTTCCGATATATTTTACTGTACTGGGAATATTTATGCTGCTTAGGCTTTTGCAGTTTCTGAACGCATTCATACCTATTCTGAAAACTCCCTCGGGTTCACCGCCGTCCGGGTGCAAACACTCGAACATGATATCCTCAAGAGCTGTACACTCCGCAAAGGCAAAGTCCTCGATAGTCTTCACTCTCTGAGGGATAACGATATATTTAAGGCTCGTGCAGCCCTCAAAGATACGCCACGGGAGAAGCTCTATCCCATGAGGGATATTCACCGATTCGAGGCTTGTACAGCCTGTAAGGGCGCTTGCTTCGATATTTTTTATACTGTCAGGGAACCTGACCTCTTTCAGTCCCACGCAGCCGTTAAAAACATCTCTGTCGACCGTTTCGACGCTTTCGGGGATACGGACAGACCGCAGGTTCTTACAGCCTGCAAAGGCGCCCTCGCTGATTATCTCCACACCGTCGGGAATATACACCGACTCGATATTATTCATGCCCTGAAAAGCGTTTTCACCTATGACCGTGATACCGTCGGGTATCCTTACATCGCTTTTCGTATAACCGTTATAGCGTATCAGAACGCTTCTCTCCACAACGAAGTCGCTGTCATAATTGTAGGGAGTGATCTTCAAGTCAATATCCTGAGGAGCTGTTTCGTTGAAGCAGTTTACAGCCTTTTCAACGATAAAGGGCTTTTTGCAGAACGGGCATACAGAAGCGTCCTCCTTATCGTCGACGGCAAGAAATCCGCCGCATTTATAGCATTTTCCCTGTACAAACATTATGCTCCACCTTCTTTCAGCAATGAAATGAACCGATTCCGATAATTCTCCAGTTTATATTATTATATCGTATTTTTATTTACAAGTCAACAAATATTTTGTTAATTTGCAACAATTAATCAAAAGTTATTGCTATGACAAGCTGCATATGCGTAAGTTCTCCGCGAGAAAAGCTGCGAATCCGAAAACAGGCTGTACGCCTTTCCTGAAACCTGCAATGAACATATTGCAGGTGTTCCACACAGCAATTGAGGAACTTTCCGCATTTTTCGATGAATTTTATAACAAAATGCACAAAAAACGACTTGAAAAAAATACATAGCAATTTTTGCATAATCTATTGTATTATAATTCATTATATGGTATAATAGTGTAAATGCGATTTTTCAAACCGCTTTTGTCACCAAAAATAAAGGAGTAAAATTATGAAGTTCGGATTTTTTGACGACTCTAAAAAGGAATATGTTATCAATTCCCCAAAGACTCCCTATCCGTGGATAAACTACCTCGGCAATCAGGGATTTTTCTCACTTATCTCAAATACAGCAGGCGGCTACTGCTTCTACAAGGACGCCCGCCTCAGACGTATCACTCGTTACCGCTACAACAACGTGCCTCTTGATATGGGCGGACGTTATTTCTATATCAACGACAACGGTACCATCTGGAACCCCGGCTGGTCGCCTGTAAAGACAGCTCTCGATTCATACGAGTGCCGTCACGGTATGGGCTACACAGTTATCACAGGTAAGAAGAACGACCTCAAGGCTGAGGTAACATTCTTCGTTCCTCAGAACTACGACGGCGAAGTTCAGCAGGTAGTCCTCACAAACGAGGGCAAGGAGACAAAGAGCTTCTCTATCTTCTCAATAGCTGAATGGTGTCTCTGGGACGCACAGGACGACTGCACAAACTTCCAGAGAAACTTCTCCACAGGCCGTGTTGAGATCGAAGGCTCAACTATCTACCATGTAACAGAGTACAGAGACAGACGTAACCACTACGCATTCTATACTGTCAACGATACTATCGACGGCTACGATACAGACCGTGATTCCTTCCTCGGAAGCATCTACAACGGCTGGGAGAATCCTGAGACAGTAAAGGCAGACAAGCCTGCAAACTCATTTGCAGACGGCTGGTCGCCTGTAGCTTCTCACTACAAGAAGGTAACTCTCGCTCCCGGCGAGTCAAAGACTCTCATCTATATCCTCGGCTATGCCGAGAACCCCCAGGACAAGAAGTTCGCAGCTGAAAAGCCTGCAAACCTTCTTACAAGAGAGTCATGGGTACTCAACAAGGAAAAGGCTTATGCAATGATTGAGAAGTACAACACTCCCGAAAAGGTTGCAGCCGGACTTGAGGAGCTCCGCAATACATGGGAAGAGCTTCTTTCTATCTTCAATGTAAACACACCTGATGACAAGGTAAACAGAATGGTAAATATCTGGAACCAGTATCAGTGTATGGTAACATTCAACCTTTCACGTTCCGCTTCTTACTTCGAGAGCGGTATCGGACGCGGAATGGGCTTCCGTGATTCCAACCAGGATATCCTCGGATTTGTACACCAGATACCCGAGCGTGCAAGAGAGAGACTTATCGACATCGCTTCAACACAGCTTTCAGACGGCGGCTGCTACCACCAGTACCAGCCACTTACAAAGAAGGGCAACGCTGATATCGGCGGCGACTTCTCAGACGATCCGCTCTGGATGATACTTTCTGTTGCAGCATATATCAAGGAGACAGGCGACTGGGGCATTCTCGACGCAAACGTTCCTTTCGACGACGATCCGAACGGCAAGCACACAATGCTCGAGCACCTCAACGTTTCCTTCTATCATATCGTAAACAACCTCGGACCTCACGGTCTCCCGCTTGCAATGAGAGCTGACTGGAACGACTGTATCAACCTCTCATGCTTCTCAGACACACCGGGTGAGTCCTTCCAGACCTACACCAATCCCAAATTTGCAGCAGAGGGCGGCTACTCAAAGGTTGCCGAGTCCGCATTCGTTGCAGCGCTCTTCACATACACAGGTCCTGCATTCGTAGGCATTCTCGAGCACCTCGGCAAGAAGGACGAAGCTGCAAAGGCTCAGGCTGAGATTGACAAGATGAAGAAGAACGTTATGGAATCCGCATTCGACGGTGACTGGTTCATCAGAGCTTACGACGCAAACGGCGAGAAGATGGGCTCCAAGGAGTGCGAAGAGGGTAAGATATTCATCGAACCACAGGGCTTCGCAGTAATGTCAGAGATAGGCAAGGATCAGGGCGCAGATATCAAGACCCTCAACTCTATCGACAAGTACCTCAACTGCGAGTTTGGTCTCGTTCTCAATAACCCTGCATTCACAAAGTACTATATCCAGTACGGTGAGATCTCCACATATCCCGGCGGATACAAGGAGAACGCAGGTATCTTCACACACAACAACGCATGGATAATCTGTGCTGAAGCTTACGCAGGCAGAGGCGACAAGGCATTCGAGTACTACAGCAAGATAGCTCCTGCATTCACAGAGGAGACATCTGATATCCACAAGACAGAACCTTACGTATACGGTCAGATGATCGGCGGTAAGGACGCAAAGAACTTCGGTCAGGGCAAGAACTCATGGCTCACAGGTACAGCTGCATGGAACATGGTAGCTATATCGCAGTACATTCTCGGTGTACAGCCTGTATTTGACGGACTCAAGGTAGATCCTTCCATTCCTCACGAGTGGGACGGCTTCACAGCAGTTCGTAAGTTCAGAGGAGCAACCTTCAACATCACAGTCAAGAACCCCTCGCACGTATGCAAGGGCGTAAAGTCTATGACAGTTGACGGCAAGGCAGTAGAGGGATGTGTTATCCCTGTATGCAATGGCGGCACACACGAAGTTGAAATTATAATGGGCTAATAAAAAGGGCAGGCTTTGAGCCTGCCCTTTTCAGTTATTAGTGATTAGAAGGGGCTCACAGTGTGCGCCTGCAGCTCATGTTATATCACCGTAAATATATAGGTAACGCCGCGCCTGACAGGCAGACGTACCCTCTGTCCTACGGACATCTCCCTGCACTACAGGGAGTCACCCTCGGCGTTCCGAAAGAAAAACCTATACCCCGTAAAAGCCTCCCCCTATACGTCACCCGCACCACAAAAACGCAGTTGACGCTCACAAAGATTGTGCATAATTGCGCTTGAAAAATACGTAATACCGTGCTATAATAAATTCAACCTAATACATAGGAATTTAGTAGATAAAGGAGCGGTTATCAATGACACGGACAGCTCAGAATGACAAGATAAAGCGTTTAGTCCTGACAGGACTGTTTTCGGCGCTGATATTCGTATTTACAGCGTATATTCACGTACCCACAGGTGCAGGCTACACCCATGCAGGCGACGGATTTATCTATTTAGCGGCTTGTATGCTCCCCACGCCCTACGCAGTAGCGGCAGGAATGATAGGCGGAGCTCTTGCGGACGGTCTTACGGGCTTTCCTGTGTGGATACCTGCGACCATAGTGATAAAAGCCGTAACAGCGCTGTTTTTCACGAACAAGAGCGAAAAGATACTCACTCTGCGGAACATACTGGGAATACTCCCCTCTCTCATAGTCTGCGTAGTCGGCTACAGCCTCTATGAGGGAACCGTCATGGCAGGCGGCTTCAATAAGGGAGCAATAATAGCGGCATTCAGCCAGACCCCGTTTTACGCCATACAGGTAGCTGCAAGCTCTGTACTTTTCATAGCAACAGCGGCTGCATTTGACAAATCGGGACTGAAAAAGCGCATATGATATTAGGACTGCTTCGGCAGTCCTTTTTTATACTTATTATAATGTGCGGACGACTATTAGTCGTCCTTTTTTATTTTTATACATCAATTTTTTGTAGGGGACGGCGTTCTCAACGTCCAAAAAATAAAAAACCGTCCAGCTTAAACGTCCGATGATTTAATCTGTGCTTTGTGAGTTCTTCACAAGAACATATGTTCATAATTATGCACCCATACGAAACTGAAAATTATTTTTTCCTTATTAAACGGTTTTCCGTTTAATTTGGGCCCATTTCAGCCCCCTTATGAACAGCGTTTTGTTCAGACTAAATCAAAGGAGGTCTTATTCATTTGAAGAGAGATCAAAAAACGAAGCTCAACGCTTTCTGCTGCAATTATGTTATACTCGGCAATGCCGAGGAAGCCGCAGTAAGGGCAGGTTTCCCCCGTGAAACAGCCCTTTCCGGGAGCATAGAGCTGATGAAGACCGAGGAATGCCGACAGCTTATATCGCAGCTCCGCCAGCTTCTCAGCGACGGCGGCAGCGTAGCCGCAGGACTGAAAAGACTTGCATTCGGGAGCTGCTCCGACGCGGTATATCTGGTTTTCGCAGACGAGCTGCCACCGCCCGATGTTATCGGCAGGCTCGACCTTTTCAACGTGTCCGAGATAAAACGTGTAAAAGGCGGCGGAGTTGAGGTGAAGCTTTTCGACAGGCTTAAAGCTCTTGAAAAGCTGTTCGAGCTGGAAAATGCTTTCAGCGACCGAAGCAAGGCGGAAAGCCTTATAAAGGCGCTTTCCGCAGACGAGGAGTGTGAGGAGCTTGACGATAACTGAGTTTTCACCGAAGCAGCGGCTTGCCATGAAATGGTGGAATATGCGTGATTACGGCAGACGCGACGCGATAATCTGCGACGGAGCCGTAAGGAGCGGAAAAACTCTTTCCATGTCCCTCGGTTTCATGTTCTGGGCAGGCAAGTGCTTTGACGGCTGCTCATTCGCAATGTGCGGCAAGACCATCACATCTCTCCGCAGAAACGTCATAACGCCTCTGCTCCCCATGCTTGAAAGCAACGGCTTCATCGTAAGTGAAAAGGTCAGCAAAAACTACTTCGACATCACTCTTCTTGGCAGGACCAACAGGGTCTACCTTTTCGGCGGCAAGGACGAAAGCTCCGCCGCACTGATACAGGGTATGACTCTGGCAGGAGTATTCTTCGACGAGGTGGCACTTATGCCGCGTTCCTTCGTGGAACAGGCTCTTGCAAGGTGTTCTGTGAGCGGCTCGAAAATGTGGTTCAACTGCAATCCCGACAATCCCTCCCACTGGTTCTACACCGAGTGGATAAAGAAGCTGAAAGCAAAAAACGCACTCTATCTTCATTTTACAATGGCGGACAATCCATCGCTTTCCGACAGCGTCCGCAAGCGCTATGAGCGTATGTATTCGGGTACCTTCTACGACCGTTTCATACTTGGCAAATGGACGCCCTCACAGGGTGTCGTCTACCCCATGTTCAGCGAGAACAGGCACGTATTCAGCGGTGATATCGACTGCGAAAGATACGTGATATCCTGCGACTACGGAACGGTCAATCCCTCATCTTTCGGCTTGTGGGGACTTCATGACGGAGTATGGTACCGCCTGAGGGAGTACTATTACGACTCGCGGAGAGAGGGCATATCCCGGACCGACGAGGAGCACTATTCCGCTCTTGAAGAGCTCGCAGGCGGCAGGACTATCGAAAAGGTGATAGTCGATCCGTCGGCGGCAAGCTTTATCGAGTGCATACGCAGGCACGGAAAATTCCGCGTAACAAAGGCAGATAACGACGTCATATCAGGCATACGCCTTGTTAGCTCCGCCCTTAAACAGGAGAAGCTGAAATTCAGCAGCAGCTGCCGCGATATACTCCGCGAGTTCACGCTGTACAGCTGGAATGAAAAGGCAGGCACGGACGCTCCCATAAAGGAAAACGACCATGCAATGGACGATATGCGCTATTTTGCGGCGGATATCTTCGGCAGACAGGACGCCTGCGACTTTATCGCACTGTCCGTCTCACGACAGAACGCAGTTCAGTAAGGGCGTTTTTCCAAAGCCGTGCGCGGCAAAGCAGACATTTGCAGCTGCAAAACGCCCTTGAATAAAACACGAAAGGAGAAAAAATGAAGCTTTTTCAGAAGAAAAGCGCTCCCCGACCCGTTCCTGAGCTTGTAAGCGCGCAGAGAAGCGGCGGCTGCGGATTTTCCCTGCCTGCGGCAGTTCACCCCTGCGAAAAGGAGCTCTACGACAGGCTGCGATACGCAGTTCCTATCATAGACGCTGCCATAATGAAGATAATCAGGCTCACAGGCGGATTTCGGGTAAAGTGCTCGGACGAGAGCTGTCAGCAGGAGCTCGACAGCTTTCTCGAAAACGTCCCTGTAGGGCTTACAGGGCGGTCTGTAGGCTGTTTCGCGGATAATTTCCTCGACAGCCTCATCACCTACGGCAGCGCTGTGGGCGAGATAGTCACAGACAACGCCTGTCAGCGCATTGCAGGTCTGTGGAACGGCGATATATCGCGTATCCGCATAGCTTCGGGGGCAGACCCGTTCAGCAGGAGCTACAGTATAAAGGCTCCCGACGGAAGTTTCCGTAAGGTCGCTCATCCCGAGCGCATAGTCTATTCATCACTTACAGGCGGTCACTCCGTTCTCCGCGGCTTGCCGTCACTCAGCGGGATCCTCATGAGGATATACGAATGTATCGGTCAGAACTACGACCGCGCAGGCAATGTCCGCTACGCAGTGACCTACAAGCCCCAGGGAGAAGCAGGAGATATGCTTAATACCCGTGAAAGAGCTCAGCAGATAGCCCGTGAATGGGCTGACGGCATGAACTCGGCAAAATACGGACAGGTCAAGGACTTTGTTGCGGTGGGCGACGTTGATATAAAGGTCATCGGAGCCGACAACAAGCTTTTCGATACCAATGTGCCCGTAAGGCAGATACTCGAGCAGCTCATCGCAAAGCTCTCAATACCGCCGTTCCTGCTGGGTCTCTCCTGGAGCTCAACGGAGCGTATGTCCTCTCAGCAGGCTGATATACTCACCTCTGAGCTGGAGTACTACCGCAGGCTTCTCACACCCGTGATATGCGATGTGGGAAACGCATTTCTCGCTTCCACAGGTTCGGAGGCGACCTGTTCTGTAGAATGGGAAAACATCAATCTGCAGGACGAAACAGCCCTTGCGGAGGCAAGGCTGAAAAACGCACAGGCGCGCGAAATTGAAATGCGCCTTGAAAAAAATGTATAACATGGAGGTACGAATATGTATAACGATATCAAACTTGAAAAGGGACTTTACAATCTCAGCGGAAAATCATTCACAGCAGCTCTCGAGGAGCTTGACCCGTCTTCTGCATATGCAGGGACTCCCCTTGAAAAGCTGGACGCTTTCGAGAGACAGCTCAAGCGCTTCAATATCAGGATAAACGGTCAGGACTGCGACTGCGTCGAGAAGTTCTTCTCCACAACGGAAACTGCCGTTCTCTTCCCCGAATTCGTCACACGCTGCATAAGAAAGGGCTTCAACGAGACCGTTCTCAAGTCGGTATGCGCCGCAAAGACCGTATGCTCAAGCAGCCAGTATCTCGGCTGCGTCCTTGACGACTCCGAGACATATACATCTACTGCTCAGGCAGTTCAGCTCCCCGAGGCTACCGTAAGAGAGGGTACTACAGCCACAGTGCTCTCCAAGTTCGGCAGACTTATCAGCGCTTCATACGAAGCTATACGTCAGCAGAGACTTGACGTTTTCGGCGTAATGCTCAGAAGCGTAGGCGTAAGACTTGCGGTATCGGTAGTCAAGGAAGCTGTTGATGTCCTTATCGACGACCTTACTCCTATAACAACTTCCGCACTTACCTATGACGACCTTGCAAAGCTCTACGGCGAGTTCGACTGCTTTGACATGACAACTGTCATCACTTCCCCCGAGCTTGCTTCAAAGATAGCTGCTATGGAGCAGCTCAAGGACTGCTCTGCGAATGCGGACGGAAAGCTCATTCTCCCCTTCGGCTCTGAGCTCGTAAAGACCTCGGCTGTGGACAGCGATACTGTTATCGGTATCGACCACGATTTCGCACTGGAGTTCATCACCAGCACAGACCTTGTAATGGAAACGGACAAGCTCATCGACCGTCAGCTCGACCAGATGACCGTATCTATCACCTGCGGCTTCAGAAGGATAACTCCCGACGCAGTAAAGGTGCTTACAGTATCGGCCGGGGAATGATTTTTCGCTCCCTGATAAGGGACGCCCTCTCTTTCAGGGCGTCCCTCTTCACAAAACATTCCCCCGGACTGTTTTGTGAATTTACCATTGCTGGGCTTTGACTCACACCCCACAAGGACTTTCAGTCCTTGACCTGACCAAAGGGTCGTGAACTCTTTGGAATCCCTTTGTCATGGGTCATTTTTACAATTGAAAGGAGTTACCATGAACAATATTATTCTCGACAAGATAAACCGTTTCACGCGCAGAAAGCTGAGCGAAGACGAGGTCTACGTCTTTTCGGTCATTCTCTGCGACAACGACATCGACCGCGACTGCGAGCGATTCTCCGATGAAGCTCTCGAAGCACTGAAAGAACGCTTTATCGGCAAAACAGGCATTTTCGACCACGAGGCAGCTGCCGCAAATCAGAACGCCCGTATATTCGATACGGAGCTCATAACGGACAGCTCCCGAAGCACAGCCTACGGCAAGCCCTACAGATACCTCAGGGCTATGGCTTACATGGTCCGCACCGACGAAAACAAAAACCTCATCGCCGAGATAGACGGCGGCATAAAAAAGGAGGTCAGCATTTCCTGCGCCGCCGCAAAGCGTATCTGCTCGGTCTGCGGCTGCGATAAGAATACCGCCTCATGCTCCCATATCAAGGGCAGAAAGTACGGCGGTCAGCTCTGCCACACCGTCCTCGATGACATCACGGACGCCTATGAATGGAGCTTTGTCGCCGTACCTGCACAGGTAAACGCAGGAGTTACCAAAAAGTACAGCGAAGCCGATACCGTTAAGGCTCAGGCTGTTCAGACAAGCTCCGCAGCCGATGAGGAGCTCCGCCGCGATATACGAAAACTCGCCTATTTTTCGGGTGGAAGAGCTGCCGCGGACATTGCTTCACTTTCGGCTGCGAACCTCGATACTCAGCAGCTCATAGCTCTCCGCAAAGCCTTTGAGAAGCAGTGCGGAAAAAGCCGCGCGGAGGTACAGCTCAACACTTCGGCGGCAGAAGAAGAAACAACGGATATGTTCTCAATGAAAGAGGAGGGATAATATGGACAGGCAGACTGTTACCGCGATCTTTGAACTGTTTACGGGAACTCACAACGGCATCGAGTACTATCAGATAATCGACCTCGCTATCTACGAAACAGGCAGTATGCTCCTGCCCGACGCCGACAATACCGACCTGCGACTCAATTTTCTAAGCGCCGCTGTCGCCTTTTACCGCTTGCAGCAGATATTCGCAGCAAGAGAACGCGCGGAGTGTACCTACGCAGGCAAGGTCCTGAAGGAATCGCAGAATACGGCTTACGACTACTCAAAGCGACTCCTCAGGGACTATGTTTCACTTTGCAGCGACCTTATTTACACTAAAAACTTCATTTTCAGCAGCTTTTCAAGCGGAGAGGACGTGATCTCATGTTAAGGGAAATCATCGACGATATCATCGAAAAACTCGCAGAAAATCAGGTATCCCCCGTTTACAGCGCCTTTGACGCAAGAGCTCTTGACCGCAAGGGCAGCAGCTTTTTTACCATTGTGGGCATAAACAGCTTTGAGTCCTCGCAGCCTATCTACTCGCAGTACAAGGTGTACATACCTTTCAAGGCGGAAATAGAGCTTACCGTGGCAGCTCCCGACAGCTATTCCATGACGGAGCTCTATGACTACTACGATACAGATATCGCGCCCGTTGTCTTCGATATGTCTGGACTTACCTGCACTCTCAGCAAAATGGGCGTGAAGTTCGACAATAATATCAGGCGCCTTGTCCTGTCCGTGAGGATAGCGGCAAGCGGCATAACCTCCGCCGAAAGGAGCAACCTATGAGCACTGTTACAGAGCTTTCACACCGCGAAGCACAGCCCGTAAACATCAACGGTATCACCGTTTACTGCGAGCGCTTCCGCGCTTTTTCGGCAAGGAACATCAATGAGGAGTCCACTGTCGACGGGAATACCGTCGTCACCGAAAACGCCATAAGGAGCACAAGGCTCGTCTTTTACGGCAGAGTATGCACGGAGGACTCTCCCGAGGACTTCATACTCAATTTCAATCAGCTGGTACATTCAGCTTCTGCGTTTATCGTGGATTTCACGGGACTTACATTCCCCTCCTGCCGTATGCTCAGCTACAGCTTCGACAGCAAGGGCGGCGACTGGGCTGACGTCACCGTTACTCTCGTCACTTCCGATACCATAATAAGGAGCAATGGAGCATGAACGTCTATATTATCCTCAGAACTGCGGACGGCGCCTATTATACCCAGAGCAACGTACTTTCCTTCAGTTTCAGCAAAGACCTGTACACGCCTTATACGACTCTTACGGCGCATATCTGCACTTCTTCACCCAAAATACCGAATATTGCGGAGATCACTCTCAATGTAAACGGTTTCCCCGTTCATCACGGTCTCATAGACAGCGTAAAACAGGAGAAAAAAGGAAACTGCCGCTTTATTTCCATAAGCTCTCGCGGCTTTACTTCCCTGCTCTGTCAGAACCAGATAGAACCGGGACTGAAAATGAACATCTCCTTCAATATGCTCATGGAGGACTTCTATACCCTCCCATATGTTTTCCACGAAAACGACTCCGACAACAGCAGCTATATCTACGTGAAGCCCAATACCTCAATGTGGGACGCGGCTGCAAATCTCACCTACAAGCGCAGGGGCACTTACCCGTATATAAGGGGTACGAATACCGTTATGATGAGCCCCGTGACGACTCCTGTCACCTTTGACTACAGCGGTGAGAAGTTCATTTCCACGGGCATAGAACACGTAAACAGCAGACTCGGCAGCGATTACCACATGGCTGATATCAACGGCGACTACGGCAATTTCGACCTCAGCGACAGCGACGTTTCGGATCTGAAGATCGTCCGTCACAAGTACTTCGACCTGGATATGCGCTTCCTCTACGCCCCTCAGCAGGCTCTTGTCTACCGCGATAAATACGACTTCCGCGGCAGGGAAAGAGTTTTCTGCTCCTATAACGGCTATCACGGCGAGGACCTCTGCGATATCGTCAGCTTCGACAGTGTAAGCTCCGAGCGCGTAGGTTCGGTCACTATCCGCGGCAGCAGCAAGGGTATTTTTACAGAGGTGGGCGTTTACAGGGATAAGTTCCCGCATATAAGCCCCAATGCATAAAAAAGTCGGAGCCAACGCTCCGACTTTTATTTTATTACTTTGTCTCGGGAAGCTCGGGAATGAGACGGAGCAGATACTTCTGTATGGTCACGGCGTCGCCTGTGGTCATACCGTCCTTTCCGCTTACGTCTGCGTTCTTCACACCCTGCGCTGTTATGCGCTTTTCGTCCCTGCCGTCAACTCCGTACTTGTTCGGATTGGCAAGAGCCTGCATTATCAGTACTGCATCGGACATATCTATCGCGCCGTCACAGTTTACGTC
Organism: Ruminococcus sp.; assembly: GCF_017549005.1. Lineage (GTDB taxonomy): Bacteria > Bacillota > Clostridia > Oscillospirales > Ruminococcaceae > Ruminococcus. The sequence continues at coordinate 63,488 of NZ_JAFYYT010000047.1, read as the reverse complement.
GCCTGCCTTATAGTCCTTGTCATACCCGAAAGGAGCTGTTGAAACAACAGGCTTTGTAGTCGAAACAGAGGGCGTTGTAGTTGCCGCTGAAGTTGTGGTCGTTGTTGTAGTTGTAGTCTTTGATGTGGTAGTTACGGGCTTTGTGGTAGTCGTTGTGGTTACGGGAGGCTTTGTCTTGCCGTCCGAAAGCTGTCCGTAAACTATTCCGCAGCCGACAGTTGACATATAAACCTTTCCGAACTCGTCAAGGTCGCCTACAAGGTAGTTTCCGTTTCCTGTGCCGCCATAGAGGTGGTCTGTATTTATGCAAACCCATGAAGCGCCGCCGTCTGTTGAACGGTAAATGCCTTCCTTGTCGGACTCCTCGGGCTTTCCGTAGATGAACAGTGTGTTCAGTCCGCCTGACTTCTCGGGAGCGCCGTAGCCTATGCACTTGGCATACGCAACGTTCTCAAGGTGCTTGACTGTCTTGCCTTTGTCGGAGATGATATAAACACCGTGATTTGCACCTGCAAGAGCAACTGTGCCCTTTCCGAGGTAAGCAAGGTCGCCTGTATGCTCGAACTTCCATGAAAGTTCCCAGTTGTACGGGCAGATACGTGTTTCGGTAAATGTTGCGCCGTAGTCCTCGCTGATGAAGTAGGAATAGTGGGACTCGTCGTATGTAGGCTCAGTCTTGGTCATATCCGATGACCAGTAGTCGTTGTGCTGAGCGCCCGATGCATAAACTACAGCAGGATTCTCGGGATCAACAAGAGTGTACACGCCCTTTGAGCCCTTAATTCCTTCGCTTGTTTTCCATGTTGCACCGAAATCGTCGGTATATGAAACGCTGCCTGTTGCGCTTGTGTTGATTATTCTGTACTTGCCCTTTGAAAGCTCGGTTATGGAGAGCTTTCCGCCTGTGCAGGCAGGCTTGAACACCTTCCATGTCTTGCCGCGGTCAAGGGTATAGTAGCCGCTGCCTGTGTTGTTTGTATCGCCGTTGGCAGTTCTTGCCCATACGTCTGTGTTCTGAGGGCATACTGCTATTGCAGAGGTAGAGCCCATGTTCGGATTGTACTGAGGAGGTATACCGTCAACGGACTGATGTACAAATCCGTCGTAGTCGCCGATAGCGGAAAGATCAAGTCCGTCTGCGGTGCTTACAAAGTCAAGGGAAACAACTTCCTCTATGCCGTCGGGCTGGAAGTGGAACTGCGGAAGATCGCTCCATGTATTATCACAGGCAAATACGCCGTTGCCCGATGTGGAGAAGGTCCTGTCGGGATTTACAGGGTCGATAACGTAAGAACCTACCCAGTGGATAGCCTTGTCGTATATCCAGTCATAGCCGCCTGTTGAGAGGTAATCCGCAAGGGGATCCTGTCCCCAGTTCGGCGAATAACCGGGAGATATCTCTCTCCATGTCTTTCCGCCGTCTGTGGAGCGGAAGAACTTGTCGCCCCAGCACGGACCGTGCTCGTCTGTCCATGGTCCCCAGAGCTGAGCGTTTGCGAAGAGTCCGCAGGTCGAAGATACCATATGATCGGGATTTGCAGGGTCAACGCTTATGCCGCTGTAGCCGCCCTGTCCTGCCGCCTCCATAGCGTCCTTTCCCGGGTTATAGAGATGTGCGAGAGGCGATATATCGGTAACAGTGCCTGTCTTTGAGTCGAGCTTCTTTACGCTGCCCGAGGTTCCGCCGCTGCCGACCTGGACAGCTCCCTGAAATGCGAAGAAGATATTGCCCCTGCCGTCGCCTGTGATCCTTCCGGGATAGTTCTTGGAGTCAAGGTCGCCGCTGATATCCGTGAATTTATCGTCCTTCACATCAGCGACAACAACGCTGTTCTTGCCTGTTGTGGAAGCTCCTACGTATACCTTGCCGCCGTAGATGTAGATGCAGGCGATACCGTTCTGAGCGTAGTATTCGTCGCCTGTAAGGGCATGACGCATATTGGAGCCCCATGTAGGCCACTTTATCTCGTGCTTGAAGAGCCCGAGGTCGCCGTAGCTCTTTACAGACTTCCATGTCTTGCCGCCGTCCGTGGACTTGATAAGGCATGAGTCGCCTGCGTATACGTCGCCGCCGCAGTATATGGTCTTGGGATCGTCGGGGTCAACGGCTATGGACTCGCCTGTCTGTCTGCCGTTTCCGTTACCGTGTACCTGTATCATATCGGTAACGTCGATCTCCTCGAAGGTCTTGCCGCCGTCGGTTGTCTTGAAGATAACGGTCTTTTCAGCTGAGAAGTATGCACAGCCGCAGAGGAAATATACCGTATTATCGTCTGTAGGGTCTATCGCCATTGCGTCAACGCTGAGGAGACCGCGGTCGTCCTCGTCGATGAAGCCGAGAAGCTGCTCCCAGCTGTCGGTATCATAGTTGAATCTGTATGCTCCGCCTACGTCGGTACGTGCATACATTGCCTTCCTGCCTGTAACTATTCCCGAAACGAAGCCGCCTCCGCCTATTTTGAGGGTGCCCCATTCCATTTTGTCGGCAATGCTCGATGTGGCTGCATTTGCTGTGCCTATGCTGCTTTCCGGTGTGCCTATAGCGGAAGAACAGCCTGCACATATGCTCAGTGCACAAAGACCTGCCAGTGCTTTTTTCATTGCTTTCATTGTTCTTTTCCTTTCTGTTTTATATGTTTATGTTCGTATTCCCAATTCTTTATCCTTGCCTGTTTTTCGACTTTATTTTAACATTTTAAATGTACGGTGTCAAGGCGTTTTCGGCGTTATGACACTATAGGATATAATGAGAATACTATTTTGCAGAAGGCAAAAATAATCATTTCTCTAATTCCCGAGAAACTGCGGATATGCTGTGGTAAATGTATAGAAGGTACAGGATTTCTATACAGTTGCCACAGTATCGTAATGTTACGGGCAAAAAAAATACGCAGCCTTTCGGCTGCGCGAGAGTGTTGAGCAATGAAACATATGACATCTGAAGATCTCATTATAAGCGCTTTCCTTTTTTCTTTGCGGAAAGCGTGGAATCTGCTAATAAAACATACCTCAGAGTAGTAGAGAAGGCAGACACCACAGCCCGTTTTGATCGGTACGCAACCTGATCAGCACTGTTTTCCCCCCAGTTCCTTCACGACTGCAGCGTCCGGCTCCCTTCCTACATTCACGATATATACATATCATATCCCGAAATATATTCTATCATAGGCTGTTCCACATGGTTCAACAAAAAAATTACTTATTTTCCGGCGTCAAAAATGACGCTTTTTGGCAATATTTGGATATTTGCACGGCTGTTAGCTGATAAAAGGTGCTTCAATTTTGAAATTCCCCACAAAAAATGTTCTGTTTTTGCTTTACAAACAGTGCAGAATGTGATATAATGTTATTATATATTTATTTTGATTCAGTAGGTGTCGCTTCAATGAAATTGGTTTCAGAATTTCTGCAATTGAATTTACTGTCTGTCGCGCTTATTCTCGGTATCATAATAATGCTCATTGAAAACCGCAGGGAACGTCCTTACGGTACGGATCATGTTATAGCCATTGTCATCATGCTTTCGGTCATTGTCGTAAATGCAGGTATAAGGGACTGGTTCATGCTGTTTGGATATGATTCTGAACGAAACTACAGCCGCGACGTGGTATTGACACTTTTTAACCTGCGTACGGCTACCGAGCATATTCTTTTTCCGCTGATAGCCTATGTGGAGCTTCTCCTGATAGCTCCTGTGCAAAAGAAGCATATCATATTCATTCCCGAGGTCGTCTGCATAATCTCGGAGATAGCCAATATCGCAAAGCCCGGTATAATATTCAGATACAACAAGCACCTTGATTGCGCTGACGGGCCTCTGATGATGCTGCCTTACTTTGTGGGTATGATATATCTGCTTCTGCTCATGAGGTACTCTATCCTTTTCATCAAGGAAAAGGAAATGAGCAAGGGTGCCACGGTCATATTCATCGTTTTCCTTACTCTTGCGGAATGTTACCTTGAGGCGGCCGGCAAAGTTAAAGACCTTATGGACGAGATCGTTGCACTCGACGTTATTATATACTACTTCTATCTCGTCGCTATCTATCAGAGCGAGATGAAGATAAAGCTCCGAACCAGCGAGCTCGAGCTTGAGCGAAGTAAGCGTATGCTCATGATATCGCAGATACAGCCCCATTTTATGTACAATTCCCTGACTTCCATAACCTATCTCTGCGATAAGGACGCTTCTCAGGCAAAAAAGGCTCTCATCGACTTCTCAAAGTTCCTGAGAAAGAACCTCGAAGCCATGAGCCACAAGAACCTCGTTCCCATTACTGAGGAAATAGAACACACAAAGGTCTACCTTTCGCTGGAAAAAATACGATTCGGCGAGGACCTTGACATTGTTTTCGACATTAACGATATCGACTTCATGCTGCCTGTACTGACTGTACAGCCTCTCGTGGAAAATGCCGTTAAGCACGGTATCAACAGGTCCGAGAGCGGCTGCGGAACAGTGTGTATCTCCACCGAGGAAACGGAGGAGTTCCACAAGGTCATAATCAGGGACGACGGCGGCGGCTTCGACGTCAACACCCTTAAAGACCTGGACGGAAGCCATATCGGTATTTTCAACGTCCGCAAGCGCCTTTACGACGAGTGCGGAGGCAAACTCATTATAAAGAGCGCTCCCGACGAGGGAACAGAATGTACTATTCTTATTCCAAAGGAGATCCACGATGAAAATTCTGGCAATTGATGATGAACGTTTCGCATTACAGCTTCTTGTAGATACACTGCACAAGGTCTGCCCCGAGGCGGAGATAGTCTCGTTCCGCAGGCCGTCGCAGTTCATGGAATACGACAACAGCGAGCCCTTTGACGCCGCATTCCTCGATATCAGAATAGGTCAGATGTCGGGCATACAGGTGGCTATCGAGCTCAAAAAACACTCGCCTATGTGCAATATCGTATTTGTTACCAGCTATTCCGAATACGCCTTTGCGGCTATACAGATGCGACCCAGCGGCTATATCATGAAACCCTACACGGAAGAGGATATCCGCAACGAGTTCAATAATTTCAGATACACCACCCAGCCCGAGGACAAGAACAGCGACAAGCTGAAAATACGTACCTTCGGAAATTTCCGCGTTTTCGGCAAGGACGACTCGCCTATGAAGTTCTCGAGGACTATCTCAAAGGAGATCTTCGCCTACCTCATCGACCAGTGCGGCTACCCCGTAACAAGCAAGGAGATCGCCGCGGACGTTCTTGAGGTGGAGGACTTCGACAGACCTACCTCAAAAAAGATATCCCAGTATGTCTCTGACCTCATAAAGGATATCGAAAACGCCGGATTCCATAACGTCATAATCAAACAGAACCGTCAGATACTTGTGAACAAGGAGGCTGTGGACTGCGACCTGTATGACCTTTTCGCAGGCGATACCGCTGCTTTCAATACCTATCACGGCGAGTATATGATAGACTACTCATGGGCTGAGATAAGCGACTCGGCAGAAAGAATAAAAACCCTTGGGTATAAATTCTGAATTCTACGGAGGCGCCTTCACCTGCAAGGCGTCTGTCGTATGTGGGGAGTCACCCTTGACCTGACCAAAGGTTGTGGACCCTTTGGGATCATATGTTAAAAAATGCCCGAAATAAACACTTTCGGGCATTTTGTCATATCAACGATCTGAAGAAATCACACTCGTCCTTGTTGGCTTGTGCGGCTTCGGGGGTCTTTATATTACAGTGGAATACATGATACAGCTGCGTGTTTTCGTCGCCGTATTCCCTGAATACGCAGGGAACTCCCCTCTCCTGCAATGCCTTTTCGAGCAGCGGCGACTCGCTCCTCAGGTGGTCGCAGTTCGCCGTCATTATAAAGCTCGGCGGAAAGTCCTTCGTTACGTGCTTTATTACCGTGAGGTCTGCAAGTGTATCTCCGCTGCTGCGCTTAGGGAGGTAGTCACGGAGAGTTTTTACCGTGCAGAAATGCTCAGCGTCGTATATTCCGCAGTTAAGGGCAAGTCCTTTTATTGTAAGCCCCTTCGGCGGCTTGAAGCTGTACTTCTCAGCGTAGTCCGCAGAGGTCAGTATACAGGCGTAAAGCGCTATTCCCATCGCTCCTGCCGAGTCGCCGACTGCAAAGATATTGTCAGTATCAAAGCCGTACTTCGCGGCATTTTCCATAAGCCATGCGAATACCTCGTTCGTGTCCTCAAATGGCGCAGGGTGGCGGAACTTCGGCGCAAGACGGTAGCTGTAGTTCACAACGGCAAAGCCCTGCTTTGCAAGCTCCATGCAGTAATACTGGTACACGCCCTTGTCTCCGTAGACCCAGCCGCCGCCGTGAAAGCTCACAATTACGGGAAGCTTTCTGCCTGCCGCAGCTTTCGGACGGTAAACGTCGAGCAGGTTCCACTTCGGGTCGCTGCCGTATTTTATATCGTCAAAGCGCTCTATCTCCGCAGGTGTGGTAAGTCCGCTGTCCCTTGCGGTATCGCTTCTGGTACACATTTTTCTGAATAAATAGCTGCCTAACGACATTATATCCCTCCTTCGGCCTGCTTTTTATTTAGTGTGCATTAATTATACCAGTCTTTCGCTCACCTGTCAAGGTGCGTATTGACTGGCGGTGCGTCAAGTGGTATAATATATTCCGTGTAAAACGAATATTTCGCGTTTTTCGGAGGAGCTTAACTTTGAAAAAGATAATACTGAAACTGTCAGCTCCATTGCTTGCAGCGGCAGTTCTTGTCAGCTGTGGAAGAGCCGACATCGACCTGAACAATTACCTCAGACTGAGCTTCAGCGGCCTTGACACCGCAGCTTCTGCGGACATTGACATGGATTACGAGAAGATCGTCACGGACAATCTCCGCGCTTTCGGCATAAAAGACCCCGACGACAGGGAAAGTATACAGCGTGCGGCTGAAAAGCTTGCGGAGTGTATCAGCGGTTCTCCCGACAAGGATTCAATGCTTTCAAACGGCGATGTCATCACCTTCAGGTGGGACAGGAGCGGCGTGGAAGAACTGGAGAATACATACAAAATAAGGCTCGCCCTTTCGGACAAGGAGATCACCGTATGCGACCTCAGGGAAGCAGAGCGCTTCGACCCTTTCGATTTCCTCAATCTTGAATATTCGGGAGTCGAGCCAAACGGTGAGCTGATACTTAATGCCGACGGACTGCCTGTAAAGAACGTCTCCTTTACTGCAAGGCATACCAGCGGTCTCAGCAACGGAGACAGGATAAAAGTCCGTTTCGGCGGCGCCAGTGAAAAAGAAACGACAGAAAAATGCTTCGGGCAGGGATTTGTTCCCGAATGCTTTGAAAAAGCGTATACCGTCAGCGGTGTTCCCGTGTACGTGAAGAAGCTCGGCGATATCAGCAAGGCTTCCTATGAGAGAATGGACGGGTACGCTCAGGAGGAGCTCCGAAAGCTCGGAGCTTCGTGGGCGGATAAGAAGCTCTGCGATGTGGAGCTTCTCGGTGCTGAGCTCTATACTCCTGCGGAAAATACTGCAAAATGGGGCAGGAACGCCCTCTGCTACGTCTACAGGGTCACTTCCGATATAAAGAGCGGCAGTGACGCTAAAAAGCATGGTGAGAACCTCGATTATTACTATTTTACGTACTTCCTCAACGTTTTCACGCCCGATAACAGCAAAAACGGGGAGTTTCCGGCGGAAAAAGCCGTGTTCCCGAGCTATTCGCAGTTCTACGACTCTTTTTACGGTGACGCTTTCAAGGTCGGCGATGTTATCTGCGAGGGCTGCAAAAGCCTCGACGAGCTCCGCCAAACTATGGCTGACTGCTTTGAGGGCAGTATCTGTGAAACAAATATTGAAGAAGAATAAGCAGCTGTATCGCCTGCGGAGATGCAACTGTACGCTAAAAAAGCCATAAGGATACTTCCTTATGGCTTTTTGTTATAATACAACCGTGCTTTCGAGGACTGCTTTGCTGTAGCGCCACTCGGGGTACATACGCTGCAGAAGCGCGTAAAAATCCTTGCTGTGGTCGGGGTGTACAAAGTGACAGAACTCGTGGGTAACGACCTGCTCGATACAGTGCCGCGGAGCTTCGATAAGACGCCTGTTCAGCGTTATTATCTTCTTCATCGGGTGACAGCTGCCCCAGCGCGAGGTCATTGTACGAAGCTTGAGCTGCGGAAAAGGCAGGCTGTACTCTCCGAACTTCTCGTGCACATCGTGCATCACTTCGGTGAATATCTCCCTGCATATCTCTTCGAGCCATGCATTATACAGCTTCTTTCTGCGCTCCGCGTCGTCCTTGTCCTTTACGTGGATAAACAGCCTTGAGCCGTCCCTTTCTGTGTATTCCTTGAAGTCCTGCACTATTTTCAGCTCCACGTCTGTGCCGAGGAGCTTTATCTTTTCACCGCTTATATATTTCATCTCCGCCTTTTCCGTCTGCGGACGGGTGCGGAAATATTCGGTCGCGCGTCTGATATATCTGCTCTTGGAGCGTATGAAGCTCTCTATCTCACGTACAGTCACTCCGTCAGGCGCGGATACGTATACCGTGCAGTCGGGCTTTACGCGAAGATTGATGTTCTTTACTTTTTTTCGCTCCAATATGTAATCCTGTGCACCGTCAGACGTCAGAACGGTGTGTGTTTCCTTTGAATTCGCCATTTATTCTCCGTGAGTATATGTACCCTTTATGTGTCCGCAGGCGATGATGTTGCCGCCCTCTTCGCCGTCCATTACCTTGAAGGCTTCAAGAAGCTTTTCGTTTGAGTTGTCGAATGCGCCTTTCAGCTTTTCGGGGGGCTGCTTCATTGCAAATACAAGTATCTCATAAACGTGAGTTCCCTCGGGGGGATATGGTCCTACATATTCTTCCTTGGGAGCCCAGCCTGCAGGGAGAGAGGTCTCCTCTGTAAGCGACTTCCAGTGCATCCATGAGCTGACGCCTGTAGTTCCTGTATCTACCATATATACAGCATAGCAGGACGCTCCGTCAACTGCGTCCCATGAGAGCTGGGGCGAACGGTTGGTGCCGTTTTTTGTGTTGGTTATGTCGCTGTCCCACACGCCGTCGTGAAGGTCGTCTGAGCTGAGCTCAAACGGCGTAAGCTTGCTGATATCCAGCTGGTCTGCGTTCCGGGCTGTCAGTGTGTAAGCCCATTCCTCCGCATTCCCGTCAGCTTCCGTAGCCGTTTCTGCTTCGGTCTCCTCCTCTGTCACCTGTATATCGGTGGCAGAAGCAGTTGCGGACTGAGGCTCTGTGCTGCCGCTATCCTCCGAGCAGCCCGCACTCAGGCAGAGCGTGACCGCGACAAGTATCGCTGCGGTAAATTTAATGCTTTTCATGCTGCATCTCCTCTTGCAATTATTGTATGATAGTTTTTGCGTATAGTCGTGTTATGTCAGGAAAGCTTGGTGAAAAATCTCTCGTGGGTCTCGAATGTGTCGCCGGGCTTTATCTCGCGGTAGCCCGTTACATCAGCAGGGAGCCTGAGATTCGGTGCGTCTATCATTGCTGTCATGGGCTCGGGGCAGAAGAAGTGATTGAAGCCGCGGTCGTTCCAGATTATCCAGAAGCCGTACTCCTCCGATACTTCGTAGCATATCTTCTTGCCGCTGGCAACGTCCTCTGCGATAATGCCGTGGAAGTCCTCGCCGTCGAGCTTCGTGCACTCGCCTATGTACATCTCGTTGTCGACTACCTGTAATACAGGGTGCTTCGAGCCGTTCCTGTACTCGAGGTCGTGCATATTCGGTACCTTCAGCTGCTCAGTAGGCAGGCAGCGCTCGTTGAGCTCGCAGCGCTTGCCTATCGGCACTGTCAGGCGGATATCCTCCTCCTTGCCGCCGTCAACGAAAGGTGCGCTGATAGTGGTATGCGAAGCAAGTGACATGGGGAGCATCTTTACTCCGTCAGTATTCATGAAGCGGATATTCTGCTCGAGTCCCTGCTCGGAAAGAGTGAATGTGTACTCTACAGTGAATCTTACGGGAAGGAACTCGAAGAACTCGTCCTTCTCATCGTAGACGTATCTCGTCTTTACCCATGCACAGTTGTCGTCGGAGCTGAACTCCAGCACCTCATGGACTCTCTTGTGGAGAAATCCGTGAATGTGATTGTTGTAGGGCTCTTTCTCGTTTACGGGGAGCTGATACACAGCGTCTGAGGCTCTGAGCACTCCGTCCGCAAAACGGTTGGGAAGATACAGCGTGGGAAGTCCCCATACCTCGGGCGACTTCTTTATAGCGTCGGCTGTATTCTTCGGGTTGAAGCGGAAAAACTCGATGCCGTTCTCGTTGTCGCGGAAACGGATAACGTTGGAGCCTATCTCGTTTGCTACCCATGCTTCATAGCCGCCTGCAGTTAGCTTTACGCAGGTAGTGCCCTTCCATTCAAATAATTCTGCTGTGTTCTTCATGTTAATCACAATCCTTTTATAAATAAAAATATGTTTTTTATCTCTTTTTTACCGCGTTTACTATGGCAGTTATCACGCGGATCACAACTGCCCAGACAAAGCCGCCTGCAAGTATGATAAGCATTATGGTAAGACTGATACCTGCAAGGAAATAGTGACCGAAAAGCTTATACATATCCAGCGAATCAGTAATAAAAACAAGTACAGGTACAATTACCGCATAGCCTATCAGATATGCGGGAGCGATAAGCTTTGTGGGGAACTGTTTCTTCAGCTTTTCCTCCCTGTCATGGAAGAATATCGGCAGGACAAGAAGACACAGTCCCTCAAGGAAAATGAGGACCATATATATGTCTTCCTTTGTGATAACATCAATAGCTCCTGCCGCCAGATATATTATCCCAGGGAATGTCATTCACATTAAGAATGATTTTGCCAGTACTCCGCTTTTCATAGCTGTATCAGTCCATTCTGTTTTCCATGTCGGTATATTCGCGCATAGGCGATATAGCCTTGTACGCAGGTCGGATTATCTTGTTGGAATTGATGAGCTCCTCTATTCTGTGGGCTGACCAGCCTGCTATCCTTGATGTTGCGAACAGGGGAGTGAACAGCTCGTCGGGTATGCCGAGCATACGGTATACAAATCCGCTGTAGAAGTCAACGTTGGCGCATACTCCCTTGTATATGCGGCGCTCCTCGGCGATGACCTCCGGGGCAAGAAGCTCTACCAGCGAATACAGGGCAAATTCATCGTGCCTGCCCTTTTCGGAGCTGAGCGACTCAACAAAGCTCTTGAATACCTTTGCTCTCGGGTCGGACTGGGAATATACAGCGTGTCCCATGCCGTATATAAGTCCCGAATGGTCGAAGGCTTCCTTGTGAAGGAGCCTGCGGAGGTAGTCCTTTACCTCTTTCTCGTCCGTCCAGTCCTTCACGTTCTCCTTCATGTCGTCGAACATCATTGCGACCTTGATATTGGCTCCGCCGTGCTTTGGTCCTTTCAGCGAGCCCAGCGCAGCTGCTATGGCTGAATAGGTATCCGTTCCCGAGGACGATACGACGTGCACCGTAAAGGTGGAGTTGTTTCCGCCGCCGTGCTCTGCGTGGAGCACCAGTGCAAGGTCGAGTATACGCGCTTCCAGCTCGGTATACTTTCCGTCCTCGCGGAGCATATAGAGTATATTCTCGGCTATGGAAAGCTCGGGCCTCGGACTGTGTATGAACAGGTCCCCGCCAAGCCTTGCGTAATTGTAGGCGTGGTATGCATACACTGATATCACGGGGAACAGTGTTATGAGCTCTATGCTCTGACGCAGTACGTTCGGTATGGATATATCGTTAGCCTTGTCATCGTAGGAATACAGCGCAAGGACGCTCTTGGCAAGGGTATTCATCATGTTGTCCGTGGGAGCTTTCATGATAACATCTCTCATGAAGTTGGACGGGAGCTCGCGGAACTCCGCAAGTATCTTCCTGAACTCCATGAGTTCATGCTCAGATGGCATTTTTCCGAAAAGGAGGAGGTACACGGTCTCCTCGTAGCCGAAACGCTTTTCCTTTATAAAGCCTGCGACGATATCTTCTACATCTATTCCGCGGTAATAAAGCTTGCCGTCGCCGTGATTCGGCATCCCGTCGCCTATTTCAAGGACCTTTATCGTACTGATATTAGTAAGTCCTGCCACAACTCCGTTGCCGTTTATATCGCGGAGTCCGCGTTTTACGTCGTACTGTGTGTAAAGCTCCGGGTCTATCCTGTAGCCCTCCAGTGACATATCTGCAAGGTGGATTATTTCGGGGGTAAGCTCTGAAAATTTGTATCTCATCGGTATCGTCATCCCTTTCTTTACTGCGTTTTTTACTGACAATAGTATGTACTACAATTATACGTGATTTCGCCTTTTTTGTCAAGTATAAAACCATATGCATTATACTTTCGGGAACATTGATTAATAAGCTGTAAATATTGACTCTTTTCTCTTGAAAAAAACAGCGGAATATGTTAATATATATTTGTCGGTCAGTGCCGATACATGATATTTTTAGGGTTACTTCCGCGCTTTATGCGCTGAGGAAAGGAGATAGGCTATTGGAATCAGTTAAGTACACCTGTCCGAACTGCTGTGCAGACCTGAAATTCGACCCGCAGCAGCAAAAGCTCACCTGCGAGTATTGCCTCAGTTCGTTTACTGTCGAAGAGATAAGAAAGCTCTGCGCCAAAACCGAGAACAGCATACCTCAGGAGGCTGTGCAGGTCAAGGAGGACTTCGAGAACCACACCCATCTGTACCGCTGCGACAGCTGCGGCGCCGAGATAATGGCTGACGACCAGCAGACCGCTACGTTCTGCTATTACTGCCACAATCCCGTTATCCTCGCAGGAAAAATGGGAGGCGAGTTCAAGCCGGACAAGGTCATCGGCTTCAAGCTCACAAGAGAAAACGCTATCGACGACTTCAAGAAATGGATAGGCAAGCGCCTGTTCGTTCCCAAGGACTTCAAGTCCGAACAGCAGCTTGAAAAGCTCACGGGCCTCTATGTCCCGTTCTGGATAGCGGACTGCCATATCAATGTGGATTACTCCGCTACAGGCAAGAAGGTCCGCCACTGGACATCGGGCAATTACAGATATACCGAAACAAGCACCTACCACATCGTCCGCAGAGGCAATCTCGTCACCCGCGGAGTCCCCGCAGACGGCGAGACTAAAATAGACGACCTACTCATGGAGGCTATCGAGCCCTTCGACTACAAGGACCTCAAGGACTTCTCCATGTCCTACCTCAGCGGCTTCTTTGCCGACAAGTACGACGTGGACAAGAAACAGGTATTCCCGAGGATACGCGAGCGCTCCACTCAGGCGTGCTCTTCCCTCATAAAGGAAAGCATATCAGGCTATACCACTGTTACTCCCCTTGCACAGAACTACAATATTTCGCAGACAGACTGGAAGTACACCATGCTCCCTGTATGGTTCATGTCCTATATGTACAAGGGCAAGGTGTATGAATTTGCTATCAACGGTCAGACAGGAAAGCTGGCAGGCACTCCGCCTCTGTCAAAGCCGAAGCTGGCGCTCGTCAGCGGTATCATAGGGGCTGCAGTCGCCCTCGCAGGTATGTTTATAGGGGGTGCTTTCACAATATGAAAAAAGCAGGTTCAGCACTGACAGTCTTTATCACTATAGTCGCATTGATAGTGGGATTGTTCCTCTTTGATTCGTTTGTAGCAAATACAAGCTCTCAAAACCTCTATAAAGGCTTTTCGGACGACGATATTTCAAAGTCCGGTATCATCGACGAGCACGGGCTCTTTGCAGGCGACCAGTCACTGCTGTGGTCCCTCAATGACGAGATACAGGAGTGTGCAAGGAAAAACAATATGAATATCCTCGTGTTCCTACCCGACAGCAGCAGGAGCCATTACACTGACGATATGGTATGCAATTTCACAACAAATGAGTTGAACAGCGTTTTCGGCGAAAATACCGACGGCATTCTGTACTATCTTGACATATCGGGCAAAAGTCCTGCATCTGACGATATTGCTACAAGCGCAAGGACTAATCTTATTTTTACGGATTCAATATGCGACAGCATTTTCAGTCTGCTCGACTCGTACCTCCCCTCGTCGAGCTCCTCTGAGCCCCTCGACCCTAAAAAGATCGGCGAGGCTATCTCGAAGTTCTGCTATTATGTGGACTACTACAACACAAGCACTCCGAGAGAGAGCTATTTCCACGAGCCTACAGCAGACCCGCCCGTTTATGTATATATGAAAAACGGCGAGACATTTGTCACAAAAAGCGCTCCTCCGTCAAAAAAATGGGTGGTCCTTATCATTTCTGAGCTTATAGGTGCTCTTGTAACGCTTATTATCTATCTTGTCTCAAAGCATAATTATAAGTTCAAGAGCAAGACCAACCCGAGGATATATCTTGCAAGCGACGCGATAAACCTCACGCAGAATGCGGATATATTCCAGGGAACTCACACCACAAAGACAAGAATTGAAAGCAGCTCGGGCGGAAGCAGGGGCGGCGGATTTCACGGCGGAGGCGGCCATCACGGCGGCAGCGTAGGCCATCACGTTCATCACAGATAAAAAACGAGACAGGTATATGTGTGTTACGCACAGAGAAGTATTTGTGAGATTTATTCGGGGGATAACCTTTCCCCCGATAAGTCCCATATACACTTCTTTACGAGTATCACGCATATACCTGTCCGTTTTTTATTTTATGCTGTCAGCAAATTCTTTTATGACCTTTGCCACCTCATCGGGTTTCTGCTCGTAGATAAAGTGGCTTCCGGAAATATTCACTTCCTTGCAGTTGCCTACCTTTTCAATGTATTTGCTTCTGTTTGTGCGGTATTCCATCTCTCTGTCCGACTGCTCGTCCCCGAACCATTCCTGCGCCTTGGCTTCGTCAACTTCGCCGTCCATGAACATCAGGTAGTCCCTTACGTCCTGAATTGTCTGATAGTTGGTGGAAATGTATATCTTCGGGATATCGTTGGACTTTATGGAAGCCCATGCTGTTTTCATGTTACTGTTGAAGTTCTTCATCTCGCTGATATGAGACTTTGAAAATGCAGGCGGATTCAGTGCAAACAGTGCATTTGCGTCCTTTGCGTATTCATCGGAGCTGTCTTTGCTTGTGATATCGTTTATAGCTCTTAAAACGCCTGATTTGTACAGGAATTTAGTGACGCCGAACATTAAGCCCGAAGTAGTCTCTTTAAGCTCCTCGTCGGTCAGCTCGGGGTATGCTTCATTGACGGAATCAAGGAAGATAACTCCCGATACCTCGTCGGGATAGGTGTTCTCCCAGTAGGTGCCGTAGATTCCGCTGAGGGAATGAGGCATAAGTATGTATGGAGCTTCAACTCCTGCGTTTTTCAGTGCGGTACGTGTGCTGTCAACTATGTACTCGGTCGTGACGTCATGTTTTGTTTCTCCGCAAAGCCCGTACCCGGGACGGGTAACGACCACAAGGCTTATATCGTCGCTGAGGTGCTCCGAAAACTTCTTCATGTCCACGGTGAACTCCGCATGACCGTTGCCGGGCATAACGATTATCTTGTTCTCGCCCTCGCCGTAGATGTTGATGTTCATTTTATAGTCGCCTGCGTCGTACAGGTGGCTGAAGCCATCCCTTTCAAGGAGCTCCCTGTCCTTTTTCTGCGCGATCTTCTGATAAATAAAGCTTGCTATTATTGCGATAACTATAAGTATCAGCAGTACAAGCAGTATTCTTCCTATCACCTTAAAAATCTTCCTGACAACTCCCATATCCTTTTCTCCTTTATGTCTCATGTCCTTGTATTTGCCGTTTTATGCGGCATAGTGTACATATTATAACATAAAAGGAAGTTGATGTCAATTGACTGTGCGCCCCTGCAAAAAAGGCTATCGGTTTTCCGATAGCCTTTTTATCTTATGCGTTCATGCCGAGGTCGATAGCCTTGAAGTTGTTGGGGATAAGTGCTGCCTTCTTGGGAGGTACGACTTTCTCGATAGCCTTCTGCATTGTCTCAAGCGAGCAGATGTTTGTCTCCTTGAGGAGCTTGCCGAGAAGTATGATATTTGAGCCGCCCTTGAGGTTATTGTCATCAGCCATCTGCTGTGACGGGATACCGTAAAGCTCGATATCTGTTCTGTCTGTCTCGGGCTCGATCATGGTGCTGTCGAAGAACACCTTGCCGCCGGGACGTACACAGCTTACGAACTTGTCAAATGAGGGCTGGTTCATTGCAATAAGAAGATGCGGTGTGAGTACAAGAGGTGAACCGATAGGATCATCGGAAATAGTAACTGAACAGTTGCAGGTACCGCCTCTCATCTCAGGACCGTATGAAGGGAGCCATGAGAGCTCCTTATTGTCCATAAGTCCGCAGTATGCAAGGATCTTTCCTGCGAAAAGGATACCCTGTCCGCCGAAGCCTGCAAGAAGGATCTCTGTAGTAGCCATTACTCATTACCTCCTTCTGTCTTGGGGAATACTCCCTCTTCTACGTCCTTGTATACGCCGAGAGGATAGTACGGGATCATTTCGTCCTGAAGTCTCTTGATTGCGTCAAGAGGTGCAAGACCCCAGTTTGTGGGACAAGTCGAAAGAACCTCTACGATAGAGAAGCCCTTGCCTGCCTTCTGGTTCTCGAATGCCTTACGGATAGCCTTCTTGGCTGCCTTTATGTGAGGAACGCTGTCAACTGCAACACGCTCTGCATATGCAGTACCTGTCAGCTGTGAGAGCATCTCGCATACCTTTACAGGATAGCCTGCAAGCTCGGGGCTTCTTCCGAAAGGTGTTGTCTGTGTTACCTGTCCGGGAAGTGTTGTAGGAGCCATCTGGCCGCCTGTCATTCCGTAGATAGTGTTGTTGATGAAGATAACGACGATATTCTCGCCTCTTGTTGCAACGTGAACTGTCTCGGCAGTACCGATAGCTGCGAGGTCTCCGTCGCCCTGATATGTGAATACGAACTTGTCGGGGTTTGTACGCTTTACGCCTGTTGCTACAGCAGGTGCACGTCCGTGTGCAGCCTCGATCATATCACAGTTGAAATAATCATATGCCATAACGGAGCAGCCAACAGGACATACTCCTATAGTATCGCCCTCTATGCCCATTTCGTCGATAACTTCACAGAGTATCCTGTGTACGATACCGTGTGTACAGCCGGGGCAGTAATGTGTAGGAACGTCGATGAGCGACTTTGGTCTTTCAAATACTACAGCCATCAGAGGGCACCTCCCATTCTCTTGATCTCGCCCAGCACCTCAGCAGGTGAAGGGATAACGCCGCCTGTTCTTCCGAAGAACTCTACAGGCTTTGAGCAGTTGATAGCGAGTTTGATATCGTCTATCATCTGTCCCATTGACATCTCTACGCTGAGAAGCTTCTTTGCGTTCTTTGCAGCCTCGTTGATCTCCTTTACAGGGAACGGCCACAGTGTCTTGGGACGGAAGAGACCTGCCTTGATGCCCTGTGCTCTTGCGTCGTTTACAGCAGACTTTACGACTCTTGCTGTTGCGCCGAATGCACATACCAGTATATCGCAGTCCTCTGTGAGATAGAGCTCAGCTTCTGTCTCTGTTTCCTTGATGATATCGTACTTCTTGTAGCGCTCGAGGATAGAGTTCTCGAGCTCGTCGGGCTTGAGGTAGAGGGAGTTGATGATGTGGTGCTCTCTCTTCATCTTGTGTCCGTTTGCAGCCCAGCCGCTCTTGTCGTAAGCCTCGGGATTGATCTCGGGGAATGTAACAGGCTCCATCATCTGTCCGAGAAGTCCGTCTGCAAGGATCATTGCAGGCATACGGTACTTGTCGGCACGGTCGAATGCCTTTACAACGTAGTCTACCATTTCCTGTACGGACGCAGGAGCGTATACGAGAAGCTGGAAGTCGCCGTGGCCGAGAGCCTTTGTTGCCTGCCAGTAGTCAGCCTGTGAAGGCTGGATACCGCCGAGACCAGGGCCGCCTCTCTCTACGTTGATGATTACAGCAGGAAGATCTGAACCTGCTATGTATGATACGCCCTCGCTCTTGAGTGAGATTCCGGGTGAGGACGAAGATGTCATTGCACGGACGCCTGTGGAAGCAGCTCCGAGTACCATGTTGATAGCAGCGATCTCGGACTCTGCCTGTAAGAATACGCCGCCTGCCTTATGCATACGCTTTGCCATATAAGCGGCAAGCTCTGTCTGAGGAGTGATAGGATATCCGAAGAAGCATTTACAGCCTGCTCTGATAGCAGCCTCTGCCAGCGCTTCGTTACCCTTCATAAGATTTCTTTCCAAAGCTAAACAGCTCCTTTCAACGAATATAGATTATTTTTCAATAACGATAGCGCAGTCGGGGCACATAGTTGCACACATTGCACAGCTTATGCACGCTGACTGATCGGTGCATTCTGCGTAAAAATATCCCTTCTTGTTACGCTTTTCCTTCTGAAGTGCAACGATCTTCTTGGGACAGGCAGCAGTACACAGACCGCAGCCCTTGCAGCGCTCGGTAATTACTGTCATTTTAGCCATACACTTTTTCTCCTTTCAATCAATTCATAATTCACAATTCATAATTCATAATCAATGCTGCTTGCGAAATATGCGGAAATCCGATCTTTCATGCAATTATGCATTATGTATTATGAATTATTCATTCAGGCTCAGCCCCATACGGGCTTTACGTATATCTTTGCGGCGAACCTGTCGGGCTTATCCGACTGCTCCGCGATATCCTCGGGATATACCGTATATATTACGGGAAGTCCTGTGATACGGGAGGTCTCCTCCGCAAAGGGACGCGACTGCTCGATGATGTCAAGAGTGGTCTCACAGCCGAGGTTGGTATTGTTGACGATAGCCGTATGCTTCATACGTGCTGCCGCCTCTATCTCATACATCAGCTTTGTCACTTCCTCAGCTGTATTGGTGAGGTAGCGGCGCTGGTTTATGACGTAGTACATCTCGATACTGTCCCTGAACTGCTCCAATGCTTCGGCATAGCGTCCGAGAGCCACAGCTCCCGCGTCGTCGCCGCCCACGTCGATTATCAGGCAGTCCTCATCTGTGGCAAGCTCCACAACGTCGAACTGTATTGACGGGATATCGAGGTTGCTCCTTGCAAAATCGGGAGCTATGAGCCTTATGCCCTTTTCCTCGAAAAGGTCTTTGAAATCGGCAGTTCTGAAATAGGGATTTACAATGTCAAGGTCAACGATAGCTGCGGACTTTCTCTCCGCTGCGGCTTTTACCGCAAGGTTTACGGAAAAATTGGTCTTTCCGCTTCCGTAATGACCTGTGATTATCTTAATATTCTTCATAAATATCCTCTTGTAATCTTTGTGAAAAATCCTACAACTTATATTATACCACTTTGAATTGTCAATTGCAAGTGCAATTTTTAGTATCAAAGGCAGGCGTTTTTGTTGAAAGCAGGCAAAAGCCCTGACTATAGTCAGGGCTTTGGGTCATTCACCAATATCAGCGCCGGTCTGGCAGCTTGTCATAAACTGCCTTATAGCACGGGGCTTCACGGAGCGTAATTTCGTCTATACGCCAGTCGTTGAATTCAGAGTCAAACACGAACTTTACCTCATAGCAGCCTATCTTATCAAGCTCGATAAGACCGGGGTCTATCGGGTCGCTTGCAGAATAAATGTAGGTGCTCTGTATATATGCGGTAAACGACGTATCTGTCTTGTTCGATATGATAACAGGCAGCTCATCCATGTAATCTCCCGCGGGGACATATCCTCTTCCGCCGCCGTCGAACCATATGTACAGTTTTCCGCGGTATTCTGCGAACCAGCCTATCTTGTCCGTAGGCAGGAAGCCGCCCACGTCTATATCATCGAAGCCCGATGAAAAGGTGTTTCCAAGACATAAACTATTGGTCAGCTTTTCAGTGAACACAGTCCTTGCGTATCTTCTTATATCGTCTATGCAAGTGAAGCGCTCATCGTTAACAAGTGAGTAGAATACTGTGTTTTCCAGTATCTCATCGGAATTATCGGGTAAATTACTGGTCTTATATCCCAATGCCGGATCAACTGAGAACCTTAGGAACTCACGCTCTCTCATAATGTTACTTGTCAAATTAAAATGAACGTCGCCGCTCTTTGCGAACATATCATGTACATAGCGGGACAGCTCGTCGTCGATGATGATATCCTCAGCCTTCGGCGCGACAAACGGCCTTGTTGTGTATTTTTCGTCAGCTGCCGGAGCTGATGTGGTCTGAGTCGATACAGCAGTAGTATCGCTTGTGGCCGTTTCAGTCGTTTTTGTGGTCTTATTGTCTGTTCCTAAAGCTGTGACAGTTACAACAGTATCTGTAGCCGAGCCGAATCCCGAAACAGATGTGCTTTCGGTTCCCGACTGACCTGACTGCTCGGCGCTTATATGTGTATCGTCGCCTATTATCACGTTTCTATTGTTTTTCATAAGGGAAACGCTGCCGATGACAGCTCCTGCGATGAGCACCACTGAAGCCGCCGTTATAAGGGGCGTGAGCCATACGGGACGCTTTATGCGGTCAACTCCGCTGACTGTGTACTCCCCCTCTGTATCATTATCTTTCCTTGTTCTTTCTATTTCTTTCTTTTTCATTCTGTAGTTCCTTTCGCTCACTGCGAGGAGCTTTTCCAGCTGATCATCGCTGATCCCGGGGCTCATATCTGTAAAATCGTCCATAAGCTCGTCCTCTGCATTTTCAAGAATATCGAATATGTTTTTCTTTTTCACAGCTGCTCCTCCTTTACCTTGTGATACCGACTTCGGCCAGCTTTCCGCGCAGCTTATCCATAGCCCTTGTACACCGCGATCGGACGGACGAAGCCGTCATGGAAACCGTCTTCGCTATCTCCGACGATTTGCGGTTGTAGTAGAATTTCTGTATAAGTATGGTGGAATCGGGCTCGCCGAGTTCTTTTATCTTCTGTACGAGAAGCCTGCGGAGTTCTGAACTGTCAACGTGCTCGTCCACGCTGAAATCGGAAACAAGCTCCGCCATATCCTCCTCGTCTGCATATGCATTGTGGCTGTTTTCGGCGGAAAGGCTCCTGTAACGGTCGATGGCCGTGCGCTTTGCAACAGTTCCGATATATCCCTTGATATCGCTTACGTATTTCTCGTCGTACTCGAATTTTATGAATATATCCGTGAAAACATCGCAGACGCACTCTTCAACGTCCTCCCTTGTGCCGCAGCTCCTCAGCTTATTGAATACTATGGCATAAACATATCTGCCATACTCCTGCATGAGCTTTCTGTGGCAGTCCGCAGGAGATGCACTGAGAAGCTCTCTCAGCTCGTTTCCTGTCATGTTCATCCCTCCCTGCTGTATTTTTTATTGAAGATCGACCTTTCATAAACAACATTCGGAGCGAAAAACGAAAGTGCTGCAAGATCGTGAAAAATTTTTTCTCTTTTTTATCATACTGCTTCGGCATAACCCGAGATCATCTGCATTTTTCAGGCGGCAGCTCCGTCTGACAAAAAAATCCCCCGGCTGAGAGCCGGGGGAGTGTTATACGCTCATTATTCAGCGTCTGTATTCTTTTCGATATAGTTTACGATGTCTCCTACTGTCTTGATCTCCTCAACTGCCTCGTCGGGGATAGAAAGATCAAACTCGTCCTCGATAGTTGTGATAAGATCTACAACGTCGAGCGAATCAGCTCCGAGATCGTCCTGAATGTTTGAATCAAGGTTTACTTCGTCTGCCTCCACACTGAGCTGTTCTGCAATAATATCTTTGAGTTTTTCAAAAATCATTATCTGGTCCTCCATTTTTTCTTTTATTTTCTTTATTTTTTTGTCAAAATCGGTTCATTCAGTGAACGCTCCGATTTTTCTAAATTTAGTATAGCGTTCTTTAAGCAAAACGTCAATATCTTTTTTGCATTTTTCAGGTATTTTTTGTGACAAATATTCCTTTATATTTTCTGAAATTTTGTCTAAATCGTTATGGGCGCCTCCGAGGGGCTCCTCGATAATGGCTTCGGCAACACCCAAACGCACCATATCCTCCGCCGTTATCTTCATTATCTCGCTTGCTTCCTGCTCGCGTGAAGCGTCCTTCCAGAGGATACTTGCAAAGCCTCTCGGCGACAATACCGAGTACTCTGCGTTCTCGAGCATGGCAAGCTCGTCACATACGCCCAGCGCAAGTGCGCCGCCGCTTCCGCCCTCGCCGAGGACGATAGATACTATAGGTGTGCGGAGAGTCATG
The DNA here is from genome assembly GCF_017549005.1 of Ruminococcus sp. Lineage (GTDB taxonomy): Bacteria > Bacillota > Clostridia > Oscillospirales > Ruminococcaceae > Ruminococcus. The sequence continues at coordinate 41,371 of NZ_JAFYYT010000047.1, read as the reverse complement.
AACTCCGCGATATTCTTTGCGATAGCCTCGCCCTGTCCGCGCTCTTCGGCGGCTACTCCGCAGAATGCTCCGGGAGTGTCTATGAAGCATATAACGGGACGGTGGAACTTCTCCGCCTGTCTTGCTATCCTGAGCGCCTTTCTGTAGCCCTCTGGGTGGGGCATTGCGAAGTTGCAGGCTTTATTCTCGTTGAGGTCCCTGCCCTTCACCTCTGCTATGATGGTCACAGGCATACCGTCAAGTCTTGCGATACCGCCGATGATAGCCCTGTCGTCGCCGAAAAGACGGTCTCCGTGCATTTCATACCAGTCCGTGAAAATCTGAGGGATATAGTCCTTTATGGTAGGTCTGCCCTTAGTGTGTATGAGCTGAAGGCGTTCCCACGCTGTTCTTTTGTCTTCCATGCTCATGCCTCCTTAGGGGTGTATCCGTGGAGCTTCAGAAGGTGTGAGAGCACGCTCCTGAGCTTTCTGCGCTCGACTATCATATCAACAAAGCCCTTGCTGTACATGAATTCCGCAAGCTGGAAGTCATCGGGCAGTTTCTGCTTGATGGTTCCCTCGATGACTCTTCTGCCTGCAAAGCCGATAAGTACCTTCGGTTCTGCTATTATGATATCTCCCAGTGAAGCAAAGCTTGCGGTAACTCCGCCTGTGGTAGGGTCCGTCATTACCGATATATACAGTCCGCCTGCCTCGCTGTGGAGCTTTACTGCGCCCGATGTCTTTGCCATCTGCATGAGGGAGACTATTCCCTCCTGCATACGCGCTCCGCCCGACGCGGTGAACATTACCACGGGGAGCTTATGCTCCGTTGCGTACTCGAATGCGCGTGTTATCTTCTCGCCTACGACGCTGCCCATAGAGCCCATCATAAAACGCGAATCCATTACTCCTATTACTACAGGCGAGCCCTTGATTGTCGCCGTACCTGTGATGACTGCGTCGCTGAGTCCCGTACTTGCGCGGAGCTCTGCCTGCTTTTCGGGATAGTCGGGGAAGTTGAGCGGGTCTGCTCCCTTCATTCTTCCGTTGAGCTCCCTGAAGCTTTCCTTGTCTACAGTTATAGCGATACGCTCGTTTGAGGAGAGCCTGCCGTGATAGTTGCACTTGGGGCATACTCTTCTGAGCTCCTCGTACTTTGACAGAGGACTAAGTCCCTGACAGCGCGGGCATTTGAACATGGGGGGCTTGTATTCCTCTTCGCCCTCTCCCCAGCGCTTCTTAACTACGTTAAAAAAATCTTCAAACAATTCTTTTCACCGCATTCCCGTTTTATTTCTTCTTTTCTTCCATATATCTTCCGAGGAATCCGATATCATACTTTCCTGCCTTGAAATCGGCGTTCCTGATTATTTCCAGCTGGAAGTCTATATTTGTGTCAACTCCCTCAACGATGAACTCGGAAAGCGCCCACCTCATCTTGTTTATGGCGTCCTCTCGGTCGGAGCCGTGAGCGATGAGCTTGCTTATCATAGAGTCATAGTACGGAGTTATGGTATAGCCCTGATAAACGGCTCCGTCTATTCTTATTCCCGGACCGCCCGGCATATAGAGAGCCGTGATGGTTCCCGGGGAAGGTCTGAAGCCCTTGTCAGGATTTTCCGCATTTATTCTGCACTCGATAGCGTGGCCGCGCATTTTTATATCTTCCTGCTTTACCTCAAGAGGCTTGCCGTCTGCTATCTCTATCTGTGCCTTTACAAGGTCAAAGCCCGTTACCTCTTCGGTTATTGGGTGCTCGACCTGTATTCTCGTGTTCATTTCCATAAAGTAGAAGTCGCGGTTCTCGTCAACGAGAAACTCTATGGTGCCTGCGTTGTAGTATCCGCACTCCTTTGCGGCAGTTACCGCTGCTGCGCCCATTTTCCTGCGGAGCTCTTCGTCCACAATAGGGCTCGGGCACTCCTCCAGCATTTTCTGGTTGCGGCGCTGCATTGAGCAGTCGCGCTCGCAGAGGTGGATATAGTTGCCGTGCTTGTCGGCGATTATCTGTATCTCCACATGGTGGGGATTTATGAGGAACTTCTCGATATATACGGCGTCGTCGCCGAAGAAGTTCTTCGCCTCCTGCTGTGCAGCCGTCATCTGCGCTTCAAGCTCGTCGGGACTGTCAACACGGCGTATGCCGCGTCCGCCGCCGCCTGCGGAAGCCTTTACAAGTACGGGGTAGCCTGCTTTTTCGGCTATCTTCTCAGCTTCTGCGAGACTCTTTACCGCGCCCTTTGAACCGGGGATAACGGGTACTCCCGCAGCAGCCATTGTCTCCTTTGCAGCTGCCTTGTCGCCAAGCATCTCTATAGACTTATATGAAGGTCCGATGAAAACTATTCCGTTCGCCTCGCAGAGCCTTGCGAACTCGGCATTCTCGGAGAGGAAGCCGAAGCCTGGATGTATAGCCTCTGCTCCCGTATTTTTTGCAGCCTGTATTATGGCGTTCATGTTAAGGTAGCTGTCCTTTGTGGCAGCAGGACCTATACAGACCGACTCGTCCGCTATCTGTGCATGGAGAGAATTGCGGTCGGCTGTGGAATATACCGCTACACAGCGTATGCTCAGCTCTCTGCACGCTCTTATTATTCGTACAGCTATCTCGCCTCTGTTGGCGATAAGTACTTTCTTGAACATTTATATTTATCCCCCGTATGGATTATTTATTGTCTGTGATAACAAAGGTTATCTCGCAGGATACAGCCTTTTCGCCGCCTACGGACGCAAGCGCCTGTCCTGTTCCCACAGGTCCGCGCTGACGTACTATCTCGACCTCAAGGTCAAGAACGTCCCCGGGAACTACCTGTCTGCGGAACTTAGCCTTGTCGATGCCGCCGAAAAGTCCTATCTTGCCCTTGAACTCAGGCTTTGAGAGCATACATACAGCTCCTGCCTGTGCAAGCATTTCTACCATGAGCACGCCGGGAGTCACAGGATAACCCGGGAAGTGTCCCCTGAACCAGAAATCCTCCTCCTTGATGTACTTCCTTGCGTGTACCTTTACTCCCACTTCCATATCCACTATCTCGTCAATGAGGAGAAAGGGATCGCGGTGGGGGATTATTTCCATTATCTGCTCTTTATTCATAAGTATATCAGCCATTGTTATTCTCCTTTTTTGTATCACGGCATATCATTTCAGTTCCTCAGCATCGGGGTGCTCTCTCCTTGCCTTGTCGCGTATGCTGTCAAAGGTGAGCTCCGATATGGTGTCGGAATCGCTGTATGATGTGGTAACTATGAGTCTTGTGAATTTCGGATAGTCAGGCTTTGTCCTGAGGTCGTTCTCCACCTTTTCATGAAGCCAGCCCACAAGGAAGTTGAATGCCACTATTCCTATGAACTTCCAGTCTGCTATGAGTATGGGCAGAGAGCTGAGAGCCATGACATGAGGTCTCGGGTCTCTGCGTAAAATGACAAAATATGCAAATACTCCCATATACGCAAGGAAACCGAAAAGTCTCAGAAGTATCCTCCATGTGGGAGTGGTCGCTGAACTGAACATCTGCTCCAGCTGATTATTTACTACGAGCACTATACCGATAACAAGGCTCAGCACCAGCTGTCCCACCGACCATATGGCTATGAACCAGTGGTTTCGCTGCTTCTTATTGTAATTTCTTACGGCTTCGATGTTGTATTCCCTTGCCTCTGCAAACATTTCGGCGCTTGTGACGTTTATGCCGCCTGCGTCTATTATATCCTGAGTTATATATTTCCAAGCCATGATATGCAAGACCTCATATTATCCGAGAAAATCTCCTCTGTCGGGGTGATCCCTCTGCGCCTTTTCACGTATGCTGTCATATGTCATGTCATTGATATTGTCGGATCTGCTGAATACGGAATTTGTAACTATCCTCGGGAATGAGGGATAGCCCAGCTTTTTCGAGAAATAGTTCTCCGACCTTTCGTAAAGATACCCTATTATATAATTTCCTAAGGGGATACCTGCAAAGTACAGCGAAAACGCTATTACAGGCAGAGAAGCGAGGCAAAGTGTCTTTTTGTCGCGGCTTCCGTTATGGAAAGCGAACCAGAACATCAGCCCTAAATAAGCCAGCACTCCAAATACCGCAAGAGCTGCCCTCCATACGGGAACCTTCGTGTCTGTGGCTCTGTCATAGCCTGTCTGCATCTCAATACTGTTCACAGCACAGAATATTACGTATATTACCTGCGCGGCTATCCACAGGCCGAAAGCGATCTTTATCAGGTAGCGCTTCTTGTAGTTCCTGACGGCTTCTATGTTGTACTGCCTTGCCTCCTCGAACATCTCGGGAGATGTTATATTCACATTTCCCTTTTCCACAAGCTCCTGAGTAAGATACCTGTATTCCATTACTTTATGACCATGATCGGCTGGTCGAATTCTACCGCCTGTCCGTCGGAGACAAGTATCTGCTCAACTGTTCCGTCGTACTCGGACTGTATCTCGTTCATGAGCTTCATGGACTCGATTATCATGATAACGTCGCCCTTCTTGACCTCGTCGCCTGTCTTTACAAAAGGCGGCTTGTCAGGTGAGGGAGCTGAATAGAATGTGCCTACGATAGGCGATCTTACGATCTTTCCGCTTACTTCCTCCGCCATTGAAGCCTCGCTCTCGGCGAGAGTGCTCTCAACGGGAGCCTGATTCTGTGCAGGTGCTGCTGCGACTACAGATACAGGCATTGCAGGCATACATTTCTTGCCCTTGAGCGTTATGCTCTTGTCCCCGTTTGAAATGGTAAGCTCGGAAAGCTCCTTCCTGTTGATGATATCAGCAAGCTTTTCGATCGTTTCAAGGTCGATCTGACCATAAATTTTCTCCATCGAATATCCTCCTCAGTCATTTACCCTTTTAAAGCAGATAGTCGCATTATGTCCGCCGAATCCGAGAGAATTGGACAGAACAGCCTTTACCTCCTGCTTTATGTTGCCGTTTCCGCAGTAATCGAGGTCGCATTCCTCGTCGGGCACCTTATATCCCACTGTTGCGTGTATAAAGCCCTCTTCTACGGACTTTGCACATACTACGGCTTCAACTGCGCCTGCCGCACCGAGAAGATGTCCTATCATGGACTTTGTGGAGCTTATCTTCACGCGCCTTGCTTCTTCGCCGAAAGCAAGCTTGATAGCGGCTGTCTCATACTTGTCGTTGAGACCCGTTGATGTACCGTGTGCGTTGATGTAGTCTATGTCCGCAGGTCTGAGCCCTGCCTCCTGCATTGCGAGCTCCATGCCCTTTGCAGCTGCCTCGCCGCTGGGCATTGGTGAAGTCATGTGGTAGCCGTCGCAGGTAGCTCCGTAGCCTGCAAGCTCTGCGTATATCTTTGCGCCTCTTGCCTTTGCGTGTTCGTATTCCTCAAGCACAAGGACTGCGCTGCCCTCGCCGAGTACAAATCCGCTGCGCTCCTTATCGAAAGGAATGGACGCTCTTGTGAGATCATCGCACTTTGTAAGGGCTTTCATATTTGAAAATCCACCGAATGTGAATTCTACTCTCGTTGATTCTGTACCGCCTGCGAGACAAGCGTCAAGGTAACCGTCCTTGATCTTGCGGAAAGCCTCGCCTATGGAATGCGTGCTGGAAGCGCAGGCTGTTGTGATATCGAAATTGGCTCCCCTGAAGCCTGTTTTCATGGAAATGGTTCCTGCTGCCATATTGCTTATCATCATGGGGATATAGAATGCGGAAACTCTGCTCGGTCCCTTTTCGAGGTACTTCTCGTACTCGGAAAGAGTGAGATCCACGCCGCCTATTCCCGAACCAACAAGTACGCCTACCCTGTAAGGATCGAGGTCCTTCAGGTCTGTACCTGCGTCCGTGAGAGCCTCATGTGCGGCTATGACCGCATATTTCGTAAAGGTGTCCATATGTCTTGCTTCCTTCTTCTCGAAGCAGCCCTCAACACCGTAGTAATCTTCTTCATTGAAATCGCGGACGATACCTGCGACCTTTACGCCTGTGCGCTCTGTACCGAACATATCTATATACGATATGCCCAGCTTGTTCTCCTTTATTCCTGCCCAGAATTTCTCAACACCTGTTCCGAGGGGAGTTACTGCCCCCAGACCCGTGATAACAACTCTTCTGCTCATATTATACCCTTTCTTACCTCTGTATTGGATTTTTTGGTATGTCCGGAGCATTACGCCCCATGCTGCGACTGTTTATGCTTTTTACATTGAAAGTCCGCCCGAGATCTCTATTACCTGTCCCGTAACGTATGATGCGTTGTCGGAAACAAGGAAAGATACAACGGAAGCGATCTCCTCGGGCTCGCCGTAGCGTCTGAGAGCTACTGCCGAGATCATCTTCTCCTTGAGTTCGTCTGAAAGAACGTCCGTCATGGGAGTCCTGATAAGTCCGGGAGCTACTGCATTGCAGGTGATATTGCGCGAACCGAACTCCTTTGCGGTGGTCTTTGTCATACCGATGATAGCAGCCTTGGAAGCTGAATAGTTCATCTGTCCCGGGTTGCCGTAAAGTCCTGCAACGGAAGCAACATTGACTATCCTGCCGCTTCTCTGCTTCATCATGACTGCTGTGACGTGCTTTGTCATATTGTATACGCTCTTCTGGTTAACGGCGATAACAGCGTCGTAGTCCTCCTCGGACATTCTTGCAAGGAGCTTATCCTTTGTTATGCCTGCATTGTTGACAAGAGCGTCGATATTGCCGAAATCAGCCTTTATCTGCTTTACCATAGCCTCGCACTGGTCATATTTCGATACGTCCGCCGCATAGCACTCAGCCTTTACGCCAAATGCGCGGCACTCCTCTGCAACTGCAAGAGCCTTTTCCTTATCTCCGTCACTTGGATAATGATTTATTACTACGTCAAAACCGTCCTGTGCAAGCCTTTTCGCGATACAGGCGCCTATTCCCTGAGAAGCGCCCGTGATTATTGCTGTTGCCATTTTTGTTACCTCCGTTTTATTCGACTGTTTTATTTATTCTATCATTCTGTCAGCTTTTTTCAATGTGATATCTGTCACTTTTTCAGTTACAAATGTCACTTTTATCTGTCAGGCTCCTCAAATATCATGTCGTATTCGGACAAAGAGCCGTAATAGCCTGTTTTTACGGGAACATTGCCGATGTACCTGTATCCCTGCGCCGCCATTTCCTTTATGACATCACGGGGAGTCTGCTTCACACCGTCTTTTTTATAGTAATATATCCCGCCAAGGCTTCTTATAAACCTGAAATACTTGTATCTCACAGCTTCAGGAGCTTCTCCGCGCCGTCGTTTATTTCCTTTACTATGTCGGCACAGCTCTTTATCTCGTTGACCATGCCCGATATAGCTCCGCAAAGGAACGAACCGCTCTCCACGTCGCCGTCAACTACGGCTCTGCGGAGCGCACCGACTGTGAGCTGCTCGAACTCCTCGGGAGAGAGTGTTCCCTCCTTTTCGCCCGTTGCAAGCTTCTTTGCGAACTTTGTCTTGATATTTCTGCACGGATGGCCTGTGTAGCGGCCTGTTACGATATTGTCCGTGTCCTTTGCATTTATTACAAGTTCCTTGAAGGTGTGGTGTATCTGACATTCCTCGGAAGCAAGGAAGCGTGTGCCTATCTGAACGCCCTCAGCGCCCAGCATGAAGGCTGCCGCCATACCTCTGCCGTCGGCGATTCCGCCTGCGGCGATAACAGGTATCTCAACCGCGTCGACTACCTGCGGTACGAGACACATTGTGGTATTCTCGCCGATATGTCCGCCTGATTCGGTGCCTTCTGCGATAACTGCGTCAGCTCCCGACTTTTCCATTCTCCTTGCAAGAGCTACGGACGGAACTACGGGCATTACCTTTATACCTGCCTCTTTCCATGCAGCCATGTACTTACCGGGATTACCTGCGCCTGTGGTTATTACCTTTACTCCCTCGTCTATGCAGAGCTGTGCGAGATCGTCGGCATTGGGGCTCATAAGCATGATATTTACGCCGAAGGGCTTGTTTGTCTTTTCCTTGCAGAGGCGTATCTGCTCACGAAGATAGTCTATCGGAGCGCTGCCGCCTGCGATAAGTCCGATTCCGCCTGCATTTGATACTGCGGAAGCAAGTGTATGCTCGGCCACCCATGCCATACCGCCCTGGATTATGGGGGATTCGCAGCCGAGAAGCTCAGTAATGCGTGTTTTCATAGTTATACTCCTTTTTAGGGATTAGTGGTTGGTTATCAGCAGGAAACGCAGTTCCCTGCATCTTGGTTCTCAATATTCAAGAATTATTCCGCCGTAGGTGAGTCCTGCGCCGAAACCTATGAGTGCAAGCTTCTGTCCGCGCTTTATTATGCCCTTTTCTATGGATTCGCAGAGCGCAAGCGGTATCGAAGCGCTTGAGGTGTTGCCGTAATGGTCGAGGGTCACTATGAACTTCTCCATAGGCGCTCCCAGCTTCTTAGCAGCAGTCTCGATTATGCGTATATTCGCCTGATGCGGCACGAACCAGTCTATATCGTCCTTGGTTATGTTTATCTTTCCGGCAGCAAGCTCGAATGACCTGGGAAGAGCCTGCACCGCGAATTTGTAAACCTCTTTGCCGTTCTGCTGGAGCTTGTGCAGCGGAGCTTTCGGGAACGGATCGTCAAAATCCTTGTCCTGCGCCACCTCGGGAGCTACACTGAGAGCTCTCGCACAGAGGAGAGAAGCGCCGCTTCCGTCGGAGCAAAGCGCCGAAGAATAGAGCTTATCGCTCTTTTCAAGCACAGCTGCGGCTGCTCCGTCGCCGAAAAGTATGCACGATGAACGGTCGGTAAAGTCAAGGAAGCGCGAAAGAGCTTCATTTGCCACCACAAGCACGTATTTCAGGCCGTCGTCGGTCTCAAGGAAACGCCTTGCGGTATCGGCTGCATAGACAAATCCAGAACAGGCAGCGTTCATGTCGAATGCGGCTGCACTGACTGCGCCTATCTCATGCTGTATAACGCTGGCCATACTGGGAGTATGAAAGTCAGATGTGGCGGTACAGGAAATTACCAGCCCTATCTCGGCAGGGTCTATGCCTGCGGCTTCGACAGCTCTGAGAGCCGCCTGCTTTCCCATGTACCATGTGGGCTCCCAGCCTGCCATGGGGCGCTCGGTTATACCCGTCCTTGTACGTATCCACTCGTCATTTGTCTCTATAAATCGGGTAAAGTCATCGTTTTTCAATACCTGCTCGGGCACATATCTGCCCATTCCCAAAATGCTGATGCCCATTAAAAAGCTCCTTAGAATCAATAAAATTATGAAAATACAGTTGTAAAAACCGTAAATATGTGTTATAGTAGTAATATCGGTATCGCCTTTGGAGTTTTTCCTGTGAACAGGCGCAATACCACACATATTATATTGTAAATCATTTTGAGGTTTTTTGCAACGATATTTCTGCACTTTGATATTTTAAAGACAAAATATCGTCACTTCTCACAAATTTACAATCAGGCAACAGGATATTTTCACCAATACTTTGTATATAACATACAGAAAGGAAGTTATTTATTATGACAATTGCACTATTTTCAGGACAGGGCTCGCAGTACGAGGGCATGGGAAAAGACATAGCTGAGGCTATGCCCGGTCTCATGGACGTATACGAGACAGGCTCGGAGATACTCGGCTCTGATCTTAAAAATATCTGCTTCAATGCCCCTCTTGAGGAACTGTCAAGAACTATCAATTCGCAGCCTGCTATCATGGCTACTTCTATCGTGTGTCTGAAAGCCGCTCAGGCCAAGGGCTTCACCTTTGACGGAGTTGCAGGCCACTCTCTCGGAGAATACGCTGCCATGTACGCTTCGGAGATGATATCCCTCGAGGACGCATTCCGCCTCATAAAGGCAAGAGCTGCTGCTATGGAAGAGGCTACCGCTTCGGCAAAGGGCGCTATGGCTGCGGTCATGAAAATAACTCCCGAGGAAGTTGAGCGCGTATGCGGTGAGGCAAAGGAATACGTCACAGCCGTAAACTACAACTCCCCTGCTCAGACCGTTATCGCGGGAACTCCCGAGGGTATCGCTGAGGTAAGCGACGTTTTTGCCGGAATGAAGGCAAGAGTCATACCCCTCAACGTTGCGGGCGCTTTCCATTCAAAGCTCATGCAGCCTGCCGCCGATAAGTTCTACGAGACTGCAAAGGCCATAAAATTCAGCGCCCCCAAGGTAAAATACTACTCCAACCTCACAGGCGGCGAGCTCACAGACTTCTCGGATATGGCTGAAATGCTGGCAAAGCACATCGTTTCGCCTGTGCGCTTCACTTCGGAGCTTGCGGCTATGCAGGAGGCAGGCGCTGACAAATTCGTGGAATTCGGTCCCGGAAGAACTCTCACGGGTCTCGTAAAGAAAACTCTCAAGGACGTCACAGCCGTAAATGTTGAGGACCTTGAAACACTTGAAGGAGCATTGTCATGAACAGATTTGCGCTTATTGGTCACCCTCTCGGACACTCGATGTCCCCTCTTATACACGAAAAGCTGTTCGCTCTGAGCGGACTTGACGATACATCGTATGAGCTCATGGATATAGCTCCCGAGGATATGGCGAACAGCCGCGGACTCCTCGAAAGTCTCCGCGGTCTCAACGTGACTATCCCCCATAAACAGGCTGTTATCCCCCTTGTGGACGAGCTTGCGGAGAGCGCTCAGCGCTACAACTCCGTGAACTGCATAAACAACGACGGTGGAAAGCTCATCGGCTACAACACCGACTGCGACGGCTTCCTGCGTTCGGCGGAGCTCCTCCCTATCGGCGGGAATGTGGCTGTTTTAGGCTGCGGCGGCGTAGGCAGAATGATAGCTATCGAGGTTGCCCGTCACGGCGGTAACATCACTCTCGCAGTTATCCCTCAGGACGTTAAGAACGCTCAGATACTCATGGCCGAGATACTGGCAAAGTGCAGCGGCGCTTCTGTGAGGATCGCCGATATATCCACTCTCGACGGCAGCTACGACCTGCTTATAAACGCTACTCCCGTAGGTATGTACCCGAAGACGGAAGCCTGCGCGGTAAGCGATACCATAATCGAAAACAGCGGCAGCGTCTTCGACGTTATCTACAATCCTATCGAGACCTTACTTATGAAGAAGGCCCGTGCCCTTGGCAAAACAGCGGTCGGCGGAGCTTCTATGCTGGTATATCAGGCTGTAAAGGCTCATGAGATATGGTACGGCGGCAGCTTTGCTCCCGAGGATATCTCGAAGATAATCACCGACGTAGAAAATGCTGTTGAGAACATGAACAAGTGATCTAAGAACTTTCGGGTGACAGTATGCTCACGCATGAATTCGGAATAATGCAGGAATATCCCCGCAAAAAAAGCTATAACGAATATACTCCCGAAAAATACGGCTGTATACCAGTGAATGACAACTTTATACTGCCGATATGTCCAAAGCTGAAAGAACTGCGCTGCTATTGGCACAGCCCTGACCGCCCGGAGTTCGGACTTGCATATTACGGTGTCACTCTCATACCGCCAGATTCTCTTGAAGCATTTATTGAGATAACACTGGGATATCCACAGCTTTCCGAGCTCACAGCTCTGCTTTCGGAGGCGCAGCGCGAGAATAAATTTGTGATACACTTCGGAGTATAATATCGCTTTTAAGCATATCGATAAGGAGAAAAACATGACTGTATTTTTATGCGGCTTTATGGGCTGCGGAAAATCTACTATAGGCAAGCTTGCAGCCAAAAAGCTTGGCTGCGGCTTCTGCGACACGGACGACCTCATCGTCCGCACTCTTGAAATGACCATTCCCGAGATATTCGAGAAAAAGGGAGAGCCTTTCTTCCGTCAGACCGAGGCTGAGATAGTAAAGTCCCTCTGCGGCAAGACCACAGTCGCAGCCTGCGGCGGCGGCGCCATGCTCAATCCCGATACCGCTAAGGCTGCAAAGGACGCAGGTGCGGAGATAATCTTCCTCGACGTCCCCTTTGAGGTCTGCTACGACCGCATAAAGGGCGATACCAACCGCCCTATCGTTATGAGGTCCACAAAGGAAGAGCTCTGCGAGCTCTATAACTCGCGCAGAGACGTTTACCTCAGGCACTCGACCATAAGACTGGAGTGCGGCGGAAGTCCCGTTGAAAATGCGGAGCTTATCGCCCGTTCACTCAGAAAGTGAGCGGCTATGCTTATCTATAATGCTGAAATTCATACCATGAGCGACCGCGGAGTTATCCCCTGCGGCTGGATCGAAACAGAGGACGGCAAGATAAAAGCCATGGAATCGGGAGCTCCGAAGGATATTCCCGACGGCAGCATAAATGCTGAGGGCGGTATGCTCCTCCCCGGATTTATCGACGCTCATACTCACCTCGGAATAATCGAGGACAGCCTCGACTTCGAGGGCGACGACTGCAACGAATCCACAGACCCTTTTACTCCGCAGATGAGGGCGATAGACGGTATAAACCCGTTCGACCGCTGCTTTGAGGAAGCGCGTTCACGGGGCATAACCGCTGTGGCTTCAAGCCCGGGCAGCGCAAACGCCTGCGGCGGCGAGATAGCCGCTATAAAAACTTATGGCAGACGTATCGACGATATGCTCATAAAGAGCTGCGGTATCAAGTTCGCTCTCGGTGAGAACCCCAAAAACGTCTACAACGGACGCGAGGAAACTCCCATAACGCGAATGGCTATAACCGCTCTTATCCGCGAGGGACTCTACAAGGCGCGGAGATACGTCCACGACATGGGCAGCTACTACTCCGACAGCGAGAACTACGATCCCCCCGAGTACGACATAAAGTGCGAGGCTCTCATGCCTCTCCTTGACCGCAAGGTAAAGGCTTTCTTCCACTGTCACCGCGCAGACGATATCTGCACGGCTTTGCGTATCTCGAAGGAGTTCGGGCTCGATCCCGTCATCATTCACGGCACGGAGGGACAGCTCATTGCGGATATCATCGCGGAGGAAAACGTCCCCGTTATATGCGGACCGCTGATATGCGACCGCTGCAAGCCAGAAATGCGCGGACTTGAGCTGAAAAACGCTTCTGTACTCCACGAAAACGGAGTAAAGATATGCATATGCACAGACCATACGGTAATACCAATACAGTATCTGCCCCTCTCCGCTCAGGCAGCGGTAAAGGGTGGGCTTGACCTCGGCGAGGCGCTGAAGACCCTTACTATCGCTCCTGCCGAGATACTCGGCATAGACGAGACCACCGGCTCACTCACAGAAGGCAAGGACGCGGATATACAGCTCTACAGAAAAGGTGCAAATCCCCTCGACCTCATGTCAGAACCTGTCCTTGTCATGGTAGACGGCAATATATGCCGCAGGGAGATATGATATGAAAAAGACTTTTTTTGCCGTTGTTTCGGCGGCAGCTCTTGCTTTTGCGTCACTTCCGGCAGCTTCGTTCGCTGCGGGAAAGGACTTCGCCTTTGAATACGAAATAAAGGATGAACAGGTAACTGTTACAGGCGGCACAGGCTTTATGGATACCATAAATATCCCCTCCGAGATAGAGGGACTTCCCGTTACTGCAGTGGCGGACAGCGCCTTTGCTGGAAATGAGGATATCATATCCTGCACTATCCCCGACAGCGTTAAAACAGTGGGCGCAAAGGCTTTCAGCAACTGCCCGAAGCTCGGCGAGCTCAGCATAGGCAAGGGACTGACGGCTATCGGCGATTATGCCTTTACTGCCTGCCCCGATCTGGACACAATTGATATCAGCTCCGATAATCCGACTTACACTGCGTTCAATAATTCGATCTACGATAATGAGAATACTCTTGTCCTGTACGGCGGAAAACAGCCTGCGGCTTCTATACTCTATACTGCAAAAGCTATCGGTAAGGGTGCATTCTTCGGAAAAACAAATATCAGAATGTTATTTATTCCCGAAAGTATAACTTCCATAGGCGACTATGCATTTTCAGGCTGTGTTTCGCTCTGGAGCGTCGAAATCCCCGATAGTGTCGTATCTCTCGGAAAAGGCTGCTTCATCAGCTGCAATTTAATTTCAGATGTTGAGCTCGGAAATTCCCTGACTGCGATCCCCGAGGATTGCTTCCACTCATGCAGCAGTCTGGAAAAAGTCTCGCTCGGAGATAATATCACTTCCATAGGCGACGACGCTTTCTACGGCTGTACGGAGCTCAAAAACCTGTATGTCCCACCGTCCGTAACTTCTATAGGCAGGGACGCCATAGGCAGGAAGTTCGATGTGAGGAGCTCCGCTTCCGAGAATATCGCGGGCTTCACCATAAGAGGCGAGAAAGGCTCGCAGGCTGAAAAATATGCCTCGGAATACGGTTTTTCCTTTACGGAAAAGCACTTTATAAAGGGAGATATCAACGACGACGGCTATATCGACGCCGTTGACGCAAGCTATGTCCTGAGAGAATACGCTCTTGTTTCCTCGGATCAGCCGTCTTCGTTCGCCTCCGAGCAGAAGGATGCCGCCGACTGGAACGGCGACGGTATCATAGATGCTGTTGATGCGTCGGGAATACTGGCGGAATATGCTGCCATTGCCACAGGCAGAAAAGTCTGAACAGGCCCTCTCCGCTTTAACGCTGAGTTACTTTAGTATAACACATTGCTTTTTTCGCCAAAACCCGACCATTTTTGAAAATAAAATTCTATACGTTCCCTTCTTCCGAAACTATTGACATAAGGCGCAAAAAATAGTATCATTAAAGTTAATATTACAACTGCAAGGAGGAATTTTTATGCTGACTGATATGAACAGCAAATTTCAGAAGGAAGGTCTTACCTTCGACGATGTGCTGCTTATCCCCGCTGAATCCAATGTTACGCCCAACATGATACAGATCGGTACTCAGCTCACTAAAACCGTTCGACTCAATACTCCGATAATGACTGCCGCTATGGACACCGTTACAGATTCCCGTATGGCTATCGCTATCGCCCGTGAAGGCGGTATCGGTATCATCCACAAGAATATGTCCATCGAACAGCAGGCTGACGAAGTGGACAAGGTAAAGAGAAGCGAAAACGGCGTTATCGTCAACCCGTTCTCCCTCACCGAGGATCATATCGTTGCCGACGCTGACGAGATCATGGGCAAATTCAAGATCTCAGGCGTCCCGATAGTTGACGGCAAGGGCAAGCTCGTTGGTATCATCACCAACAGAGATATGCGCTTCCTCACAGACTTTACCGCTAAGATCTCCGACGTTATGACCAAGGACAACCTTATCACTGCTCCCGTCGGTACTACTCTCGAACAGGCTCAGGAAATTCTCCGCGCACACAAGATCGAAAAGCTCCCTATCGTTGACGAGGCAGGCTACCTCAAGGGACTTATCACTATAAAGGATATCGAGAAATCCGTACAGTACCCCAACTCCGCACGTGACAGCAAGGGCAGACTCCTCTGCGGCGCTGCTATCGGAGTTACCGCAAACGTGCTTGAAAGAGCAAAGGCTCTTATCGACGCACAGGTGGACGTGCTTGTTCTCGACTCGGCTCACGGACACAGCGCAAACATCATCAAGTGCCTGAAAATGGTCAAGGAAGCATTCCCCGAGATCCCGGTTATCGCCGGAAATATCGCTACAGCAGAAGCTGCAGAGGCTCTTATCGCAGCAGGCGCCGACTGCCTCAAGGTCGGTATCGGCCCCGGCTCCATATGCACCACCCGTGTTGTTGCAGGTATCGGCGTTCCGCAGATCACAGCCGTTTATGACGTTGCCTGCGTAGCTCAGAAGTACGGTATCCCCGTTATCGCTGACGGCGGTATCAAGTACTCGGGCGATATCGTTAAGGCTCTCGCAGCAGGCGCTAATGTAGTTATGCTCGGCTCTCTCCTTGCAGGCTGCGCGGAAGCTCCCGGTGAAACAGAGATATATCAGGGCCGTCAGTTCAAGGTATACAGAGGCATGGGCAGTCTCGGCGCAATGGCTTGCGGCTCCAAGGACAGATACTTCCAGGAGGGCGCCAAGAAGCTGGTTCCCGAGGGCGTTGAGGGTCGTGTTCCCTTCAAGGGCCCCCTTGCAGATACTATATTCCAGCTCGTCGGAGGTATCCGCTCCGGTATGGGCTACTGCGGCTGCGTAGATATCCCGACTCTCCACGAAAAGGCTAAGTTCATACGCATTACAGGCGCAGGACTTAAAGAGAGCCACCCTCATGATATCTATATCACTAAGGAAGCTCCTAACTATTCAACTTCAATATGAGCAAAAGGCGGACTTTGTGTCCGCCTTTTTTAGTGTTCAGTTATTAGTCAGGGCGTGCAAGTTGTGCGCCCGTGTTCCTGTACATGACATCTTTAGGGGACGAGGATCACTCACTCCAGCATAAAAAAGGGCTGCCTTCCGGCAGCCCTTGCTGTTTATTGCTTATTCTTCTCCGTTTTCGGAATTATTCCCGTCATCATCGTCGGTATCGGCTTCATCGTCGCTCATTATCTTCTTGTACTTCTTCTCTTCTTCCAGCTCTTTAGCCTTTTTAGCGGCTTTGCGGGCACCTGCGGTGGCAGTTTTCCTGCTGCGCTTCATGAGAGTCAGTGCGAAAACGAGAGCGGCTGCGATAAGGCCTATCATAATTGCGATGAAAGCCACTCTTTTTATGTTGACATCGGTAACAGTATGCGATATCTTTTCTGATTTGGAGTACTTTTCGCCTGCCGAGCCTGAGAAAACACTCATATTGAAGTCCTCGAGCTTCTGTCTTTCGGAGTTCTCAACTGTGTATCCGAAAGCATTCTCCCCTATAGTCTTTACGCTTTTCGGGATACTTACCTGTTTCAGCTCGTCGCAGACAAAGAAAGCCTCCTTGCCTATGGACTCAACGCCCTCCGGAAGGATTATCTTATTGAGCTTCATACAGTACGCGAAAGCAAGCTCATCAATGGTTCTGACAGTTGTCGGGATACTGAGAGAGAGGATATTCTGGTCAAAGAGAAAAGCTCCCATGCCTATTGACCTGAGTCCCTCAGAGAAGTCCACGTTTTTCAGATCAGAACACTGTCTGAAAGCCTCGTCGCCCATAGTAAGAACGGATGAGGGGATATGCACTGAGGTTATCTTTGCACAGGTGGAGAAAGCTCCCGAGCATATCTCAGCAGTACCCGAAGGTATGTTTATCTCTCCCTCGGTCTCTACGGAGGCGCGGTATATCCTCTTTTTGTCCTTGTCCATGAGCATATTGTCCTCATAGATATAGGAGCCGTTTTCAGAGGTGTCTATATTCTTTATGCTGTACCAGCAGCCCATTGCGTTATCGCCTATGTTAAGGAGCGAAGACGGAAGCTTGAAGCTTTCGATCCTGCCGCACTGATAGAAAGCGTACTCACCGATATCGGTGACATTTCCGCCCATTTTCACCTCGCGGAGATTGTCGCACAGAGCAAAGGTATATGGCTGTATTTCCGTAATAGTATCGGGGATATCAATGCTTTCGAGGGCCGAGCAGCTGAAAAATGCATGGTCTCCGAGGCTTTTGAGCTTGCGCGGGAGAGTTACCTTTTTCAGTGCAGGGCAGCCGTAAAATGCATTTTTCTCGATAGTTGTGACTGAATCGGGGATAGTCAGCGAGCCGATACCCGTACATTCCGCAAAAGCTCCCTCGCCGATACAGGTTATAGCCGTACCGTTTCGCACAGAAGGGACTTCCTCGACGATGATAGCCGTGCATTTCGTTATTTTATATGTTTTTTCAGGGGTAAGCTCATAGTAGAACGAGCCGTCGTAGAGAGTATCCTCCGCGCCCGTTAATTCGTCGGCAAAAGCTCCTGCGGGCAGACAGCACAGAGCAGCTGCTCCTGCTGCAAGAATGGCGGCGAGCTTATTCATCATCTTCTTCAACGTTCTCGCCCTCCTCTTCACCGGCAGCTTCTTCCGCCTTTTTCCTGCGGCGCTCCGCAGCTTTAGCTTTTCTTTCGGCAGACTCCTTCTTAGCCTTGCCCTTTTTAACGGCTTTTCCTGTGAATACGCCGATGATACCAAGCAAAGCAGCTCCGATAATGCCTGCCATGGTGTACACGAAGCCCGAAGACATATTCTTTCCGAGCACCTTTGTAGTGCCCGTAACTACCTTTATGCCCTCTCTCTGCGCGTATTTATAGGCTTCAGAGCCCTCGTCCGCATAGAGTGTGAAGCCCTCGACAAGAACGTCGTCAGGCTCGCCGTTTTCGGTATCGGCGGTCTCCTTGTAGTAGTAGCCGAAAGCGTAATCGCCTATCTCGCTGAGAGAGCTGGGCAGGCGCAGGCTTTTCAGCGCAACACAGCTGTATATAGCGTCTGAGTCAAGCTTTTCGAGCTTATCCGACACTTCAAAGGACGAAAGGCTCTCGCAGTTCTCGAACGCATATGCGTTTATCACTTTGACATTGGGGAGCTTCACGCTTTCGAGGTAGTGGCAGTTTGCAAAGGCGGACTGAGCTATCTCAGTAACGCTTTCGGGAGCTGTAAAGCTCTTGTCGGTTTTGTTTGCAGGGTAAGCCATGAGAACGGACTTGTCGCTGTTGTACATTATGCCGTTTTCCGTGATGAAGCTGCTGCCGCTGCCGATGTCTATATTCTCGAGAGCAGTACAGAATATGAACGGCTCATTGTCGTTCCATTCCTTGAGAGTGCCTGCGGCTTTGAAGTTCCTGAGTGCCGAACAGTCGCAGAATATACGGTTTCCGATAGTCTCGGCGCCGAGGAACTCAACGGTCTCAAGGGCACCGCAGCCGTCGAAAGCACGGTCTCCTATGAGCTTGACGCTTGCGGGGAGAGTTATCTTTTTTAGTTCCTTGCAGTTGTAGAAAGCCATTTCCCTCAGCTCCTCAACGCCGTCGGGGAGGATTATCTCCGAAGCCTGAGAAATACTGAAGCAGCTTGGATATATCTTTACTATCCTGTGTCCGTCTATCTCCGCAGGAACATTGAGGACGCCGTTCTCCTCGGAATAACAGCAGGTAAGAACAGCGCCTTCATCGGTAACTCCGTACTCGTAGTCGCCTGATTTTATTCTTTCAAGGTTGAGGTAATCCTGTTCCTGCTGATATTCCTCACGGGTAAGGAATACGAAGTTGTTCTTGTAATCGTATTCGGTATCGGAGTCGGTAGCGTATCTCTGAGCGGCAGAACCAAGCTTTCCCACCATGGTAAAGCTGTCGTCCGCAACTATGTTGCCTACAGTATTCGTATAATAGCCGAAAGCACAGTAGCCTATCTCGGCAACGTTATCAGGTATAACAATGGCGGAAAGTCCGGTATTTATAAAAGCGTACTGACCTATCTCTATAAGCGATTCGGGGAGCTTTATCTCCTTGAGTATGGGACAGCTCGAAAAAGCTCCGCCGCCGATGTAGGTGAGCCCCTCGGGGAGCTTTACATCGCTGAGAGTTGAACAGCTCGAAAGAGCATAGGGAAGTATCTCCGTTACCTTTGTATTGCTGAGGTCTATGGAAGTCATCCTCGGCAGGCAGGCAATGGAGAAATAGCCTATTTTTTCAAGTCCGTCGGGGAGCTTTATCTCTTCGAGACCTGTGTCGTAAAGTGCGGAAGTGCCAAGAGTCTTTACACTGTCGGGAACAGTAAAGGAAGTGCCGCCTTTTTTGCATGGGTAGCAGATGAGGGTATCCTTTGACTTTGTATAAAGGATATCGTCCTCGGTGCAGTAGTCCTTATTTTCCTTTGCAACGCTTATCTTTTCCAGCTTTGTGCAGTACATGAAGGGATTGCTGTCAGAGATATAGGTTATGGATGCAGGGAGCTTCACCTCGGTTATGGGATTGTTGTCGGGATCGCTTCCGAAAGCCTTCTTGCCCAGCTCTGTAACTGCGATACCGTCCAGTTCATCAGGCACTTCGAGGACTTCGGCGGTGCCTGTATAGTCCTCGATACAAACTGTATCGTCATGAGTCTTTGAGTAAAGGAAGTCGCCGCTCTTTATATATGTATCGTCGTCCTCCTCGTCGTCATCTTCCTCCTGAAGTGCGTCGGAAACAGGGATATCCTCCTTGTCTTCCTCTGCAAACGCGCTCGTTACAGGAGCTGCCGCATAAGCGCAGATAAGCAGACCTGCAATAAATGCAGCGATTTTTTTACGTTCAAGCATAATATTACCCTCTCATCAGAATATGTTTAAGTCTATACATTAAAATGTGATATAATGATCGCAACACGAACATTATAGCATAATACGCGCGATATTGCAATAAATTTCACTTATTTTTCGCATTTGCAGCGTTTTTTTCAGATATCGTCCACATTTTCGCCGAAAACAGCTCTGATGACAGCTTTAAGCGTATTTACCGAGAAATAGTCCTCTGTTTCAAAGAGTTCCAGCAGCTTTTCCATGTTTTCTTCGCAGTATTCGGTCTCTTTTGAGTAGTTTTTCGCTGTTTCGGCACAGTCCTCAAAGCTCCGGGCACCGTTTCCGGCAGTATCACAGCGGAACAGCTCGCCGATGAAAAGGGTGCTGACAACTGCAAAAGACGCATAGCCAAGGATATTTCCGTCGTAAACGCTCTTCATGACGTAACGGAAGAGAAAATATGCGGCTATCCTGCGAAGATACGGGATATGCTCCGCATCGGCAGGTACAGCGCCTTTGAGCTTCTCCGCACAGCTCCGTATATAGGGAAGCCATTTTTCGTCAATGGGTTCGAGCTCTGAGAAACAGCGGAATATTGCCTGCAAAGCCCTATCGCAGTCAACTTCGGCTTCGTTCCGTGCGGTTGGCATATCTATGCACTCCCGTGCCTTTACTGCCGTGTCAAGGACATAGCAGAGAGCCTCCGCGAACGGCGTATCATCGCTGCATACAGCTTCGAGCATAGCTGTACGGGCTTCGAGCAGCATATCAAAGAGCTCCTCGTCGTACTCGCCTGCGGCTTCTTCAAAGGGAACTTCCTCCTCGCACAGCTCAAATGGGCGGGAGAGTATCAGCCGTGCCGAGGCTTCGCAGCAAAGCCCTGTCCCGCCCTCCTTGACAGTGCCGAACCACTCGAAATACCGTGGATGCTCGGCACATATATGGCAGAGGTTCTCCTCGCCGAGCTCGGTGTAGATGTCGCAGAGCCCCTCTTTATTGAGAAACGGGCAGCGCTCGTCCTCTGTGAGCACAAAGCTGCCGTCTTTTATACTATTCCGCAGCCTTTCGCCGAAAGCGCCCTTTACCGCCGCGTATTTCGCAGCAGCAGCCTCGTCTATGTCTATCTCCCAGCCCTTACAGCAGCTGTCCCTGCATTCGCCTGCGATACAGCGGAAATCGCGGCAGTATACGGGTGTACGGTAAATCATAGTATCCTCCTTGCAAAAGCAAAGGGACTGATCAACAGTCCCTTTTTTAGCATAAATCAGTTTTTTGTCATAGCCCTGAGGTTTTTGTGTTCCTTTATGAGCTCCGCTCTGTTGAACTCCTCGGGAGTCGTGAATGTCGGAACTATATCGTGCAGCGCCTGAACGGCTTCCTCGTTGAGGTTGTGGTTGGCAGCGTTGCGGAGCCTGCGGAGCTTTCTTATAAAGACATCGCAGTTCAGCTCTATCTGATTTCCGATGAATATGAGCTTGTTGGAGGTCTGCTTCAGACCCTCCTCGTTCATGAGGAGCTCCTCACGAAGCTTTTCGCCAGGACGGAGACCTGTGAACTTTATCTCCACGTCGGTATACGGCTTCTTGCCGTACATACGGATAAGGTTTTCAGCAAGCTTTACGATATGTACGGGCTGACCCATATCAAGCACGAATATCTCTCCTCCGTGAGCTATTGCGGCAGCTTCCATAACGAGGCTGACTGCCTCGGGTATAGTCATGAAGTACCTGATAACGTCAGGGTGAGTTACAGTCACGGGCTTGCCGCTCTCTATCTGCTTGCGGAAGAGCGGTATTACAGAGCCGTGGGAGCCGAGGACGTTGCCGAAGCGTGTGGTCACGAACTCGGTGCAGCCGTCATGCTGCTGAGAGAGGTACTGTATTATCATTTCGCAGCAGCGCTTTGAAGCTCCCATTACGTTGGTGGGGTTTACCGCCTTGTCGGTTGAGACCATGACGAACTTCTGTACGTTGTGGAACTGCGCCAGAGTCGCTACATTGAATGTGCCGATAACGTTGTTCTTTATAGCTTCCATAGGCGAATTTTCCATAAGGGGAACGTGCTTGTGTGCAGCCGCATGGAAAATGATATTGGGCTTGTACTTGTCCATAATGGAATTCATGCGGTCGTAGTCTCTTACGGAAGCGATAAGCACTGTGAGCTTGAGGCTGTCGCCGTACTCCATTATGAGTTCCTGCTGGATATCGTAGGCGTTGTTCTCATAGATATCGACTATAATCACGCGCTCAGGGTCGTACTTTGCTATCTGACGGACAAGCTCGGAGCCGATAGAACCGCCGCCGCCTGTTACCATGCAGACCTTGCCGCTGATGAAATCGCGTATATCCTCATTGTCGAATTTTATAGGTGAACGTCCGAGAAGATCCTCGAACCTGATATCATGCATCTGCGAGAGCAGAGGATTGTTCTTGTCGTTGAAAATAAGGTTTCCTATGAAGGGAACGACCTTAACGGGAAGATTTGTTCCCGCACAGATGTCCAGTATCCTCTTTTTCTCGTCGTCGAGGCATGAGGGGATAGCGAAGATTATCTGCTCAACGTGGTGCTGATCCACGTATTTTATTATCTCACTGGTGGTTCCGACTACGGTAATGCCCTGTATTTCCGTACCTATCTTGCTTCTGTCGTCATCGATGATACAAACGGGCTCGTAGTCTGCGGAGATGTTATCGGAAGCAGACCTCTGTGCGTTCTTGATCTCTGTGAGTATCATTTTGCAGGTCTGACCGCCGCCGACTATCATGGTACGCTTCTTGGTACTGTCAGTTGCGGAAGCCTTGATGGTGACGAAAGCCTCCTTGAAAAGCAACCTGAACAGGCATACGCCGATGAGAGTAAGTGCTCCGTGCAGGCACATGAAGCTGAGAGGCACCTGCTTGCGTATCAAATAAACGATGATGCCGGAAGAAAAGAAGCCGAAGACTACTCCGTAAAAACAGGATAAGTAATCGTGCTTGTTGAAGAATCTCCACAGCTTATTGTAAGCGTTGAAAATAAACAGGCAGCTGCAACAGGTTAAAGCGCCTATTATGAAGCTTATGAGCAGTCCCGAGCTGCTTATCGCCTTTCCGAAGAAAGACAGTGTGAAATTCGTGATAAGTGACGCAGTTACAACGATAAAAGCGTCTGCCAGAACGAGTATAGCCCGCCTGAAGCTGAACTTTTCCAATAATTTTTTCAAAACCTTAACCCCCCATCAGCCCTGCAAGGAGCTGATATTCTCCTTCTATCAAATATTTTGTGCAGTAACGATCAGACTTGCAGGCTCAAGAAGCTCGTCCGAAGCCTTTAGTATACCGGGATCGCATTTTTCTGTCAACATATCCCAGTTAGGTCGTCTGCCTTCGGTATTATGCGCGTCGCTGCCGAACACCACCTTTTTGCCGCTTTTCAGTACTCTTCCGAGGAACTCTTCCTCTTCGGGAACGAGGAAGGCGTCGTTGTTGAACTGGAAAACAGCGTCTAATTTCAGCAGCTTTTCAATATTTTCGGGCGAATAATACTGAAGATAACGGTGAACGTGTGCGAGTATCACCGTAAGACCGAGTTCCGAAGAGAAAGCGTTTATCTCCTCTGACATCCAGTCTTCATGTTCGCGGTAGGGCAGCTCAAGGAGTATCATATCGGAATCCTCGAAAGCAAGCTGCTCGATACCTTGGATTTTTGAAACACCGTGCTCTATGGCGATCTCCGCGCCGAGCACTATATTCGGAACGGCGGCTGTGTCCCATACGCTGTCAAGAGCGTCTTCCCGCCGCAGCAGATATTCTGTCAGTGATCTTTCCTCATGGGCATAGAAATGGGGAGTTGCTATGATACGCTCAACTCCCTGCTCTTTCATTATTTCTATCATTTCAAGAGCTGTTTCCACGTCTGCAGCGCCGTCGTCCATAAACGGCAGAATGTGACAATGGTAATCAGTAAGCATATTCTGTTGTCTTCCTTTTTCTTTGTTCTGTACATTTAATTGTTAAAGCATTATATATATTTTTCGCTTTTATAATATTGCATAAAAAATCGCATTATATGTTTTCGTGTATCTATCCTG
The DNA here is from genome assembly GCF_017549005.1 of Ruminococcus sp. Lineage (GTDB taxonomy): Bacteria > Bacillota > Clostridia > Oscillospirales > Ruminococcaceae > Ruminococcus. The sequence goes on along the minus strand of NZ_JAFYYT010000047.1, from coordinate 17,324 downwards.
CGATACCGCTATAATTATATAATAATTTAAGTGTATTTGTCAATAGGGAAAATTTAATTAATTTTGTTTTATAGTTCATAAACAATCAATATCAATGTTAATACTAAAAATATATTATCAGAGAGATAACGCTCTGCGGTGCGATCGTGAACGCTCCGGCTTGCAGAAACAAAAAAGCAGCTGCATAAGCAGCTGCTTTTTAAGAGGTATATGGATCAATTAGTGCTTAGCTATCAGTCGATAACTGTACCTTCTGCAACGGGGAGAGACTTTACGAGGTTGAGGAGGTAAAGCTGGATAACCTGAGCGTCCTTTACAGTAACGCCGTCGTTTCCGTAAACGTCAGCATTGAGCTTGCCATATTCCTCAAGTGTATACTTGTTGGGGTTAGCAAGGGACTGCATGATCTTTACAGCGTCGCTGAGGTCTACCTGACCGTCAAGGTTAGCATCGCCTGAGAGACCGCCTGTATGAGGTCCGTCTGTCTTTGAAGATGTAACAGTTGAAGTTGTAGCCTCGGTTGTAGTAGTAGTTGCTGTTGTTGTGGTTGTGCTTGTAGTAGTTGTTGTAGTGGTTGTAGTTGTTGTGGTTGCTTCTGTTGTGGTAGTAGTTGTCTCAACAGCTGCAGCACCGAAGTTGTACTCAACCATGTCTACGAGCTCTGCCTGATACCAGATCTGGCACTCAGCAGAAGCGATACCTGCAGGGAACTTGCTCATAGGTATCTTAACTGTGAGGTCGCCGTTGGCATCTGTTGTGCCCTTCCACTCTACCTGCTCCCAGCCGTCGCCGTTATAGCCTACACATCCGTTGGTAACAGTGTTCTTTTCGCCCTTGAATGTAAGGATAAGGTCGTCGCCTGCCTGAGCGTTGGCGAAATCGATCTTGTACTTCTTGGTCTTGTCAACTTCAACTTCGATATCAACCTCGGGAGCTGTAAGGATAACGATCTTCTCGATGTTGGTAACGTCGTCTGTTCTTGCCTGCATATGGTTAACTGTTGAAAGGTCCTTCCATGCAGCGGGGAGCTGCTTGCTTACGAGGTAGTAAGCTATGCCGTTAGCCTCGTCAACTACGTAAGGCTTGAATTCTGTCCAGTTGCCGTACTCAGCGTCTGAGAATGCGAGGATAGGAGTTGTACCTGTGAACTTGATAGCAACTTCCTTGCCCTCAAGCTGTGACCATGAGATCTCCTGACCGGGAGTTGTGTTCTCGTAGGTCTTTGACTTGGAAGCGTCGATCTCTACAGCCTTGTCTCTGAAAACAGTACCTGCCGAGAGGTCCTGATGATTGTAGGTAGGTATCTTTCTTTCGCTGCCCCACTTGATAGATGTATCGTTCATAACTTCCATCATCTTGTTGATAACAGGAAGGCTTGTCTGATACCACTCGCCTGTCTCACGGTTGATATAGCCGTGGCACTCGCCGGGATCCTTGGGGTTTGACTCTGTGTTGTTGTCCCAGAGACAGCATGGGATACCGTACTTCTTTGCTGTTGAGAAGTAGAGGTTTGTCCACTCTACACGAGCTTCTGTGTTTCCGAAGTTTGATGTGCCCATTTCGCCGATTACAACAGGGATATCCTTGTCAAGGAAGAGATCGCGCATACCCTGGAGTGTATCAGCGAGGTTCTGAGCGTAAGCGCCTGTGAATACAGAGTGATCTGCAACAGCTGTATTCATAGTGAAGTCATAAGGTGTATAAGCGTGGATAGAAATAGCTACATACGGATCGTCGGGAACGTCGATCTCCTTGAGGAATGTCTGCTCGGCACTTGCACAGTAGCCGGGAAGCATAAGGAGACGGGTCTTTGCGTAATCGCCGTCCATGCCTCTGATGAGCTTTACGAAGTCAGCTTCGAGCTTGTTGATAACTTCGCACTCGGGAACTGCCTTTGCAGCCCACCACTCGTGGTCTGTACCAACTGCACGGGGCTCGTTCATGCACTCAAAAATGAGGTGCTGGTCGTAGTCCTTGAACTCTGTAGCGATCTGAGTCCAGATCTTCATGAGTTTTGGCTGGATATCATTGTAAGCGTTAAGAAGGTCGCCTCTGTTTATCCAGTTCTCGTGGTGAACGTTGAGGATTATGTACATATCGTTCTTGATACCGTAATCTACAACTTCCTTAACACGAGCCATCCACTGCGGGTCGATGTTGTTGTCTGAGTCAAGGTGCTGGAACCATGTTGTCGGGATACGGACTGTGTTGAAGCCCTTAGCCTTGAGTGCGTCAAAAAGCTGCTGGCTTGCCTTGGGGCAGCCCCATGCTGTTTCTGTCTCGAGACCTGCTGTGGTGAAATCGCCCTTGGCGTCACCTGCTTTTGCGTCAAGAGTATTACCGAGGTTCCAGCCGATCTTCATGTTTTCTGTAATCTCAAAAGCTGTCATTGTTTTGTCCGCAGCAACAACATAGTTGTCAAGCGGAGCAATGCGGAGCGATGAAAGCATACATACTGCAGCAGCAGAAATGCTTATGAAACGCTTCACATTCTTAGATGAATTGAACATGATATTTTCCTCCCTAAAATATTGTTAGTTTGGGTTGTTTTCCTTTAAGGTCCAGTGCAGTAACCCTAAAGCATTTGACACTTATAGTTTAGCATATATGTAGAAAAAAGTCAAGATACTTTGTGCAAAATGCAACAAATTTAGCATAGAAATATTGGTGGGATAATTAGTACAAATGCCAATGAAATCCGCATACCTTGCGGATTTATGTTTCCTTATTGTTATTTTGATATAATATTTTCATGCTATTAAACAAAATATTACTTTTTATGTAAATCCAGTTACCATATACACACTTTATTAATTTTTAGTTCTTGATATTGCTATTTTGTTTAGCCATCAGCAACCGCTCGTGAAGGGGTTATTTGCGCAGCAAAAAGCCCCTGCAACAGCAGGGGCTTGGATAATATTTTACTTTTTCTTCTTTTTTGCTTCTTCAAGAACGCTTTCAACTGCGCTTTCGGCAGTCTCGGCAGTTTCTTCCGCGATATCTTCGGCAGCCTTCTCAGCTTCCTCACTGATATCTTCCGCAGCTTCTTCGGCTGCTTCTGCAATGTCCTCAGCAGCTTCTTCAGCTTCGTCAGCGATATCCTCGGCAGTCTCCTTGACCTTATCCTTGATATCCTCCGCAGCCTCTTCTGCCTTGTCCTTTGCTTTTTTCAGGGGTTCTTCCGTGATAGCGCCCTTGGACTTGATAATGTTCTTTTTGGAAGACTTCTTTACGTTCTCTGCTTCCTCAACAGCCTTGTCAGCTTCGCCGCTCTTTATGAGCTTCTTGGCCTTGAGTCTCTCGATGAGTATCTTGTTGTGCTTTCTGTCGTACATATAGAAGAGCACAAGTGCGATGATACCCAGGATCAGAGTAACTATTCCCATATTGAAGCCCGGCGGCGTATACTTCATTGATACGGTGTGATGACCTGCGGGAACGCGGATACCTATGAGTGTTCCGAGAACGATTATCTCGCCCTCTGCACCGTCTGCATTCAAAAGGGTAGTCTTTTTCGTATCGGGGTTCTTTTCCTCTACGATCTGGCTCTGTACGGTCTTTCCGTCGATCTGTACCTCCCAGCCGGGTTCGTAAGGAATGGTGGTCATGAGTATCTGACCTTCCTGTGCATCAACATCTCCTACGAGATAGCGGTCATTGGTCTTGCTCATGTCGAGCTCCCACGGATTTGTCTTGAGCTTTGCGATATCCTCCTCAAAAGCTTCCTGATCGAGGTAGTAGAAGTTGAAGCCCGAGTTCTTTCTTACCATGAGGTACTCGTTGCTTCCCGTATACGTCTGATTAGCGCCTGTAGGCGGAATGGTAAGTCTTATCTCGACCTCGTCACCCTTGTGGAACGGACCCATTCTCACGATAGGCGATGAGTTTGTATTGAAGTAGGTGCCGTAGCCGTCGTAGTTCTCATCGCCTGTTTTCTGACCTCTGTAAACTCCGTCCTCGTCCTTTACGGCTACCCATACGTTGCACGCCTTTCTCATTTCAGAGCCGAGGTGCATATAGATGTTTCCTTCATTCGGAACTGTAACGTCGATGTTTACTACAGCGTCGTCAACTCCTGCGAAAGCCTCATAGCAGTCGTGGATAGTGCCGCCGTGGTCATAATCGTGGAGATATACCTTTGTATCGTCGTACTTTACGGTATAGTCGAAAGGTACGTAATACTGTCTTGGGGTGAGGTTTGCGAAATCCTCGGTACTTCCTGCCATAGCGCTGAGGAAGTTGTTGAGGCTGTTGAACGGGTTGTCGTTTCCGAGACCTGTCAGGTTGAGAATGTCATCGTCAGCCATATAGCCTATATTAAGAGCATTGGGGTTCTCCCAGATATCCATTGTTGCAGGAATGTCCTTGTCCTTCCTGTATTCTTTCGAGAAGCGATAGATGTACGAAGCGTCTACCGTAGAGCCGATATTTGTTCTGACAGGATCGTCAAGGACGTACTTTATGCCGAGGATAGAGTCCGCAACAGGGTTGCAGCCCTCATATTTCGACTCGAAGCTCTGTGTGAAGTAGCCCATAGTCTCGATAAATGTGATAGCTCTTGCGTTCATTACCGAGCTGGAGTGGGATATACCCTTGAGACCGTATGCAAGGTCGTCGTTGACCATTCTGTTGAAGGTCTTTTCCGCACGATAGAAGCCGCCGTCGTAATTTTCAAGCTCCTTTACAACGTCGGGGGCTGTCATTATCTCGGTATATGTGCTGCGGTCGGAGTTTCCGACCTCCTTGAATATCTTTCTGAACGAGTCGTAGCAGTTATAGCCTGTCTCGAAGAATATGAGGAGAGCCATTCCCACTGATATGGCGTTTCTTGCTTTCTTTGTCCTTGTGTGGCTGTAGCAGTAGACCGCCACGAGGTATATAGCTCCGAGGATAAGTCCGAATGCGACCGTACCCAGCCAGAGCTCTTCCCAGCTGTCGGAGCCGCGCTCCATATTAGCCTTGTACGGGTAGATGGCAACGTACTTGTACTTCTCCTCATTGTAGTTGAAGTCCTTCATCTTGGCGCAGAATACCGCCGTTAGTATGCCGACTATCGCCGCGGACACGCTTGCGCTGACAGGCGACATCTTGTAGCCCTCGAGGTTCGAGAAGATATCCGCTGCCATTGATACGAACACGAATGAAAGCAGGAACGAATATCTGTAAGGGAGCCAGTTAGGATCCTGACCGCCGTGCCACAGCATATTTATGGGCTTTACATACATACTGAAAATGAGTACGAACGAAAGGAGTCCGTAACCGATCTTCTTGTTTACCTTGATCTTCTTGTTTATGAAGAAGAGGGGGAGAAGGACGAATGTGAGCACGCCGCAGTATATCTCGGGACGTCCGTAGAAACGTGTGCCCTCGTCAACGTTTACCGAGTAGTACTGGTTCGGGAGCAGACATGGTACGAGCTCGAGGGGATTGAACATCGCCCTGTAGCTGTAGTCGGGCTCGGAGAAGTCGAACTTACCGAGAGCCAGCGCATTGTAAACAGGCATTATCATGATATAGCTGCACATGAGCACCACCAGCGTGGATATGCCCATTCGCAGGACTACCTTTCCGTACTCGCCGATATTCTTGAACTTGCGGTTCGTACCGAAGAACAGGTAGTAGAAGAAGTATATGGCTATGAATATGGCTATCATGAAGCCGATATAGAAGTTGGCAACGAACATCAGAGCCGTAGGTATGATGTAGTTGATCTTTCTTCCGTCGTCTATGAGGTATTCAACGCCGAGGATTATCAGCGGAAGGAATACAGGTCCGTCGATCCACATGGGGTCTATGAGCTGGATAACGACGTATGCCATCATAGCGTACATTGTGGAGAACATTATAGACTGGAGCGGTCTGAGGTTCTTTGACTTCTGTGCGTAAACGCTGAACGTGAGACCTGCCGCGCCCACCTTTGTCATCTGCATGATCATTACGCTTTCGAGTATCATCTTTCTCGGGAGAAGCATTACGATCAGAGTGAACGGGCTTGCGAGGTAGTATCCTATGATACCCATGAAGCCGCCCGAAAGGTTTCGGCTCCAGCTGTAGAAGGCGCTTCCGTCACCCCAGAATGCGTCTCTCAGGGATTCAAAGTAGTAAATGTACTGGCCGTTGAGGTCCAGTGTGAGCACTGAACGCTCGCCGAAGGGGTAGACGTCGAAGCCGATGTATGACACGAATGTAAGAAGAAAGGGTATCAGGAACGACGCTATATAGAATAGCGGCTTGTACTTTGCGCCTTTTTTCTCAGCTATGATGTCAGCGGCTGTGATAGCGGGTTTAGTGCTGCCGATCTTGTTGCGGGCAGCAGTGCTTTTTGGCTTTGTGCCCGTATTTTTTGACTTAGCCAATTTTGTTCCTCCTTTTGCCTCGGGCATATAGAGCCATAATACCCGATTTTATACTATTTTTTATTATACTACAAAACTTTACCTTTTGCAATACCAAAATAAGGATACTTTACCAACAAGGAACAAAATTTTGATTTTAAGGAATTTTTTCAGAAATACCTGAGAGTTTTCGGCTTTTCATACGTATAATATTATGGAGGTGTATCCATTCGGCACCTGCGGAGCATACATATTATAATATTTATGGAAAATATTTCGGAAAAGCATTGACTGACGGGCCGCAAAGTGCTATAATTATGTCGTTATGGGTCTTTTTTAAGGCCTTGCGTACAAAAAATGTATAAGGAGATAAGACAAAGTGGGAAAATATTTTGGAACTGACGGATTCAGAGGCACGGCTAACGAAAATCTTACAGCAGACCATGCATACAAGGTAGGACGCTTCCTCGGCTGGTACTACGGCGAGCTCAGAAGAAGAAAGGGCGATGATACTCCTGCACGTATCGTTATAGGCAAGGACACACGCCGTTCAAGCTATATGTTCGAGTATTCACTGGTAGGCGGACTTACAGCTTCGGGTGCTGACGCATATCTGCTCCACGTTACAACTACGCCTTCTGTTGCATATATATCAAGAGTTGACAGCTTTGACTGCGGTATCATGATCTCCGCAAGCCACAACCCTTACTATGACAACGGTATCAAGCTCATAAACGGTCAGGGCGAGAAAATGGAGGACGAGGTCATAGATCTCGTTGAGGCTTATCTCGACGGAAAGCTCAATGCTTTCGGTCAGGACTGGCCTGAGGTGCCTTTTGCTCACGGCGAAAAGATCGGCAGAAGCGTTGACTATGTTGCAGGCAGGAACCGTTACCTCGGCTACCTCATCTCTCTCGGAATGTACTCTTTCAGAGGCAAGAAGATAGGTCTCGACTGCGCTAACGGAGCTGCATGGAACATCGCCAAGTCTGTTTTTGAGGCTCTCGGAGCTGAGACTTACGTTATCAATGCCGAGCCTACAGGCGTGAATATCAACAACAACGCCGGTTCAACACATATCGAGGGACTTCAGAAGTTCGTAGTCGAAAAGGGTCTCGACGCAGGCTTTGCATATGACGGCGACGCTGACAGATGTCTCTGTGTTGACGAAAAGGGAAACGTCATCACAGGCGACCATATCCTCTATATATACGGAAGATACATGAAGGAGCGCGGAAAGCTCATAAACAATACAGTCGTTACTACTGTAATGTCCAACTTCGGACTCTACAGAGCATTTGACGAGATCGGCGTTGATTACGCCAAGACAGCTGTCGGCGACAAGTACGTTTACGAGTATATGAAGGAACACGGCTGCTGTATCGGCGGTGAGCAGTCCGGACACATCATCTTCTCGAAGTATGCTTCAACAGGCGACGGCATACTCACCAGCCTCAAGATCATGCAGGTCATCATGTCACGCGAGAAGAAGCTCAGTGAGCTTGCTGCTCCGTTTACCGTATATCCGCAGGTACTCGAGAATGTAAAGGTAAAGGATAAGGCTGCTGCACAGGCTGACCCTGACGTTCGTGCAGAGGTGGACAAGGTCGCAGCAGAGCTGGGAGATTCGGGAAGAATACTCGTCCGTGAAAGCGGTACAGAGCCTCTCGTAAGAGTTATGGTAGAGGCAGAGCAGGAATCTGTATGCCGCAGCTGCGTTGACAGAGTTGTGAACGTTATAAAGTTAAAAGGACATACATTATAATAATACAATAATGCGGAATATCGGCGCTCTTTGCAGAATACTGTCGGGAGCGCTGTTTTTTCCCGTTAGTATATTTTGTCAAACTGACATCGGTGCGTAGTTATTAATTTCAGCTAATTACTGGAAATTTGTTCTTTCTATTGACTATATGCCCTGTTAGTGATATAATTATTCTTACGGCGTATTGTGCCGTAATATAAATGTTTTGGTAAATATGGAGGTTGAAATGGCTAAGAATAATGAGCGTAATCTCAATATTACGATCAAGAATCAGGAAGAAAACGATGAGGTAATTATTTCGGTTTCTTCTATTTTTAAGCAGCTGAAGAGATTTCTGACGGCATGGATAGTTGTTGCGATAATAGCAGCTCTTGCTGTATTTTCATTATCGGCATTCAGGACTTTTTCCAGTGCAACGCCTGCACAGGCTATCGTAAGCTTTACATATGACGGTATCGAACAGGGACTCGACCCTAAAAAGGGCGGAGATTTCGATATAGAGACAATGAAGAGCCCGAGAGTTATAGAAATGGCTCTTACGGAAATGGGCCTCGATATCGAAAGCCTTGAGGATGTCAGAAGAAACATCAGTTTCGGCTATAAAATGCCACAGGACGCTTATGAAAAGCTCAAAGCCTACAACAGCGTCATGGAAAAGGCTACAAGCGGAAGCCTTTCTGCTGCACAGGCAATGCTCGACGTTAAATATTACCCTACGCAGTTTTATGTAGTTTTCGATTACAGCAAAGCCGGCTTCGACAAGACAACAGGTACTGAGATACTCAATACGATCCTTGACTGCTACGGCGAGTACTTCTATCAGCTCTACGGCTTCAACAAGCCTCTCGGCGCTGCTGTTACAGCCGTTGATTCCGAGGACTATGACTATGCTCAGCAGATCGACCTTTACAGGACTTCGCTCAGAAATGTAAGAAATTATCTCAACGAACTCGCAAAGGAAGACAATACAGCATTCCGTTCAAGCGTAACAGGCTTTTCATTCAACGACCTTTCAGAGTATGCAAAGACTGTCACAAGCATTGACCTTGACAGGATCTCGTCCTATATTTCAGTTAACAACGTTACAAAGGACAAGAACTCTGCTCTTGCATACTATGATTACACAATAGAAAACCTCAAGCGCGACAAGGACGAGTATGCAGAGAGACTTGCAGCTCTTGATGCCTCTATCGCAAAGTACGTAAAGGACTCTGCTACATTCATCGGTGCAGGAGCTGAGAGCATAAACGGTACATCTTCGATACATTCCGATCAGTATGATGCAATGTTCAAGTCGAAGACCAGTATTGAAGCAAATCTTGCTCAGACAACACAGGATATAAAGTTCTATGAGTCAAGAAAGGAAGCTCTCAATTCCGACAAGACAAGTTCAAGAGCAAATATCGAAAAGGTTGAGGCTGATCTCGAGAGTCTCAAGGAAAAGGTCGCAAATATAGTTGACCTTACGGAAAAGACAGCCAACGACTACTATGAGAACGTTCAGTTCGCAAATGCCTATACTGTCCTTGCTTACGCTTCAAAGTCAGCATCAGCAGGTATTATGCAGGCATTAAATGCGTCTCTCAAGTCCATAATAATTTTTGAGATACTCATCTTTGCTATATACCTTGCAGTTGCATTTATCTCGGCTCTCAAGCGCGACAACAGGAAAAAGGCTGTAAAGAGCACAGATGATGATTATGACGACGACGATGATGATCTCGAGGAAGTTATCGAGGCTATCGAGGAAGCCGCTGAAAAAGAAGCGGAAAAAAATCCGAAGAAGTCAAAGAAAAAATAAATGATATACATAACAGCTCCGAAAGGGGCTGTTATTTTTTTGCAATGTTAAATTCACGTTAAACTATTGCTGAAATCATTGACTCTGAGATATAACCTGATATAATATAATCAGAAGGGAAAAATATATTATTACAGATAAAGAAAGATCAGGAGAACATATGGAAGAGTTTTCGATTTTTAACATTTTCACCCTTGTGGGCGGACTTGCTTTCTTCCTTTACGGTATGAAGGTAATGTCCACAGGACTTGAAAAACTCACGGGCGGCAAGCTCGAAGTCGCACTGAAAAAAATGACCGAGAATAAGCTCAAGGCTATTCTTCTCGGAATGGGCGTTACTGTTGCTATACAGTCCTCGTCGGCTATGACCGTAATGCTCGTAGGCTTTGTAAACTCGGGTATCATGACCCTGGAGCAGACTATCGGAGTTTGCTTCGGCTCGAATATAGGTACTACCTTTACGGCATGGATACTCTGTCTTGACGGCATCAAGGATTCGGGAGAGGGCGGCATCGTCAGCTTTATCCTGAGGCTTCTGAAGCCTGTATCGTTCTCGCCGCTCATAGCTCTTGCGGGAACAATACTTATCATGTTCGCGAAAAAGAACAAGAAAAAGGACGTAGGACGTATACTTGTTGGCTTTGCAGTCCTTATGACAGGTATGACATTCATGTCGGATTCCGTCGATCCGCTGGCAAGCTCGCCTGATTTCCAGAGGGTGCTCACAGCATTCCACAATCCTGTGCTCGGCGTTCTCGTGGGAACAGTATTCACAGGCATAATCCAGAGCTCAGCAGGTTCTATCGGTATATTACAGGCTTTCTCAAAGACGGGCGGTCTTACCTGGGGTATGTCGCTGCCGATAATCATGGGCTGTAACATCGGTACCTGCGTAACGGCTCTCCTTTCAACAGTCGGCGTCAGCAAGGATGCAAAGCGTGTTGCATGGACACATATAATCATCAAGATAATCGGCACACTGGTGCTTCTTCCCATTATCATGATACTCCAGAACGTCATAGGTCTCGGTATCATGAGCAAGACCGTAGGATACGTTGGTATCGCGGTAATGCACACTATCTTCAATGTGGCTACAACAGTGATGTTCATGCCGTTCACAAAGCAGCTTGTGGCTCTCTCAAAGATAGTCGTAAAGGACGGCAAGGAAGAAGTCAGGGACACAAGAAGAACTCTTACAGGTCTCGATGTTATCCTGCTGAAAACTCCTGCCGTAGCTGTTCACACCTGTATCTCGGCTACAAATCAGATGGCAGAGCTTACAAGAGAGACTATCCTCATGTCGCTGAAACTCCTCACAGGCTATGACGAGAATGCCTGCGAAACTATCATCGAGAACGAGGACATAATCGACGGCTATGAGGACAAGATCAACAGCTACCTTATCAAGCTTTCAAAAGCAAGTATCACAGGCGCTGACAGCCGAAGCGTATCGAAGATGATGCACTGTGTAGGAAACTTCGAGAGAATTTCCGACCATGCGGTAAACCTTGTTGAATCGGCTCAGGAAATGCACGAAAAGGGCATAATGTTCTCTGACGAGTGCATAAATGAGATAACAGTCATCACCGACGCTATCGCAGAAAACGTAAACAAGGCTATGGACGCATACATGAACAACGACCTCAAGATCGCCCACAAGGTCGAGCCTCTTGAAGAAGTTGTGGACAATCTCAGCACCGAGCTGAAAAACAGACATATCCGCAGACTGCAGAACGACGAGTGTACCGTAGAGCTTGGCTACATCTTCCAGGACGTACTCACCAACCTCGAACGTATATCGGATCACTGCTCAAATATCGCAGGCTGTCTTATCGAGACAGACGAAAAGACCAATCTCCACGCTTACCTCCACGAGGTAAAGGAGAACGACGAGGTATTCAGAACGGAATACCGTGCCTATGCCGAGGATTATTTCCGCAGGCTGGGTGCACAGGAAGTCAACGCATAAAAAGGATCAAGCCCGAAAGAGGTTCGCAAGAATCACTTTCGGGCTTGTTATTGTTTGTTGAAGAAGTTCAGTATGGAAGCGAGAACTTTCCTGCTTTCCATATGTTATCGGTGCCGATAACTGCCGAGAACTCCTCGGTCTGCGTATTCGGCCCCTCGCCGTAGTCGCTGTCGCTGTAGTAGTTTTCCACTGTAAATACTATCTCATCATCGGTCCTGGACTTTATTTCCGTTATTTTTGAGCCTGTGTAGTATATATCGGCTCCTCTTGCACCGGAAAGAGCATATACTCCCCCGTCCTGCTCAACATAGAGAGTGGAAAGGTCAACGGTCTTGTAGCGGTCGCTGAATACCTTCTGATAAGCTTTCTCAACGTCCGCAAAGGTCTTGATACTGCTGTCGGAGATGTGATAATAGCGCCAGTTGAAATCGCCTGTCTCGATGAACTGCTCATCGGTCTTGAAAGGACAGCCTACTGTGAAGTTCCACTGGGTACGGCAGGCTGACTCGAAAAGCGCCTGTGCTGCCGATATCACAGTACGGTCGTCAGCGTCCTTGCTGTCAGCCTTGAAGACTACAGCTCCGTCCTCGTTGTACTCAAAAGCTCCGCCGCCGAGAGGGTCGGGCTGAGTCGTTGTTGTAGCCTTAGCGGTAGTTGTCACAGCTGTGGTCTTTTTTGTGGTCGCTTCCTCAGAAGTCACCTCTGTTGCTGCGGCTGTAGTCTCGGGCTCGTCAGGCTTTGAGGGAGCTGTTCCCGTCTTTTCGCCTGCACATGATACGAGTGCTGCTGTAAAAGCTGCTGCTGCGATAATTGCTGATATTTTTTTCATTAAAGTTCCTCCTCATCTTCGTCGTCATCGAGAACGAAATCAATGGTTCCGTCACTGACGCTGACTGCGGCGCAGACTACCTGTACAGTCTGTCCGAGAGTGTATGATACGCCTGTGAAACGCTCAGTAAGCGATACAGGCTCTGTATAGTCGTATTCTCCCTCGGGGAGCGTCCTTATGTGGACGAGTCCCTCCACGGTATTGGGGAGCTCCGCATAGAAGCCGAACTCCGTAACTCCCGATATCTTAGCGGTGAAGCTCTCGCCGATGTGTGCTTTCATATACTCCGCCTTGTAGCAGTCCTCACATTCGCGCTCAATGGTTATGGCGCGTATCTCTGCGGCGGAGGAGCGTTCGGCAGCGTTTACGGCAAAGCCTGCATACCGCTTGTTGAGCCACTCGTTGTTGTAGCCTGCCAGTATATCCGTGATTATGCGGTGTATGGCAAGGTCGGGATAACGCCTTATAGGCGAGGTAAAGTGTGCGTAGTCGTCCAGCACCAGTCCGAAATGTCCGAGAGGCTCGGGGGAGTACTTCGCCTTTGCCATTGAGCGGAGCACCAGCATATTGACTGCCTCGAACTTCTCCGTATCACGGGCGCTTTCCAGTATCTTAGCGGCGTGAACGGGCTTGAATTCGCTGAAATGCGGGCATTCAAAGCCGTATTTCGGCAGTATCTCATGGAGAGCCTCGGTCTTGGCTTCGGGAGGAGCTTCATGTATACGGTACACAAAGGGTACGTTCTTCTCCTTTGCCAGTTTTGCGGCAGCTTCGTTTGCTGTAAGCATGAACTCCTCGATGATACGCTCGGACTTGCCTCGCTCACGGGGCTGTACGTCGCAGCATATGCCGTCCTCGTTGATTATAAGTTTGCTTTCTGATGTCTCTATCTCTGGAGCGTTGCGGAGCTTTTTCCTTGCTATGAGCTTATCCGCAAGCTCATTCATGAGCGTGATACTGCTGCGTACCTCTTTGTACTTTTCGGCGATTTCATCGGTCTCGCTGCCGTCAAGTATGCGGTTTATCTCCGAATATACGCCCTTTACACGGGAACGTATAACGCTCTTGCAGAAGCGGTAGGAGAGCATATTTCCCTCCTTGTCGAGCTCCATGAATGCCGAGAGCGTAAGTCTGTCCTCGTCGGGATTAAGTGAACAGATACCGTTTGACAGCTCCTTCGGGAGCATTGGTATCACCTTATCGGCGTAGTAAATACTTGTTCCGCGCATGAGCGCTTCCTTGTCGAGAGCGCTGTTGCCCTTGACGTAGTGGGAAACGTCGGCGATATGGACGCCGAGGCAGTAGCCCTTCCGCGTCTTTTGAAGCGATACAGCGTCGTCCAGATCCTTTGACTCTGCGCTGTCTATGGTGAATATGGTCATATCGCGGAGATCCTCGCGGTTATTGACAGAGTACTCCTGTACGCCGCCCTCGGATATCTTCCGCGCTTCCCTGAGGACTTCCTCGGGGAAAGCTGTGGGAGCGCCGTGTACAACGAGTATCGAAGCCGCCGAAGAAGCCGCGTAGTCGGAGCTTCCGAAAACAAGGGTTATCTTCACCTTGTGCTCGGCGTGTCTGCGGCCGCGGTAAACTATCTCCGCCAGCACCTTGTCCCCATTCTCAAAGGGAATGCTTTCCTCGCGGACTATGATTATATGATTTCTCGAAGCTGTATCGGGGACGAGGTAAGGTCTGCCGTCCTCGTATTCTATCTTACCTGTGAGCTGTGAGCTGCCGAACTCAAGTATATCCAGTATCTCGCCCTCGGGCTCTCCAGAGCGCGAAGCGATGGGAGAAATGAGCACCCTGTCGTTTGGCATGGCTCCGAGCATACACTTTCCGGGTATGAAGTACTCCGTGCCGTCGTCGGTAACTGCAAAGCCGAAAGTCCTGCTGAGCCTTGTGACAGTTCCGGGGTAAACATTTATACGTGAGCAGAGAGCGGCTTTCATGCCCTTTTTCATCATGACAACGCCCTCTGTGCGGAGCTCCGCAAAGGCTGTTGTGAAGTTCTCCCTGCCCGATTTCTTTGTCCTGCATTTTGACTCGAGCTCGCTTATGGACATGGATTTCTTCCCGTAGGCTTTGAGAAAAGTGACTATTTTATTTTTATAGCTCTCAACGGAGGTGACTGAGCCTCCTTTTTTGTTTGTTTGTTTCTTTTTTGGCTTTTCTGACATAAAAGTCTCCTTAATTCCGTATAATAACGCGGAAAATCCGCATTATGCCGCGGTACCGGCAATAAAAGCAAAGCCCCATGACCTCAGTCACAGGGCAATTCATTACTTCTTGAAGATCGGTATGATGTTTACTGCAAGCACAACAATAAAGAGGAGAATGGAAAGTGTTCTTGTGATCTTTCCGAGGATAGCTTCCTTTGTTCTTCCCTCGTTCTTGCCGTAGAATGAATCAGCACTTGCACCTGTGAGCGCTGCTGTCATGCTGTCCTGTGACTTCTGCTCCTGTGAGAGGCAGAGGATAATAGTAATAAGGCTTATAGCGAGTATAACTACTCCGCCGATGATCTCTAAAGTTGACATAAAAATACCTCCGGATAATAAGTATGATTTACGGTACGAGCCGAAATATTTAAATTAGCTTTACTATTATATCACAGAAAGCCATGATTTGCAAGAGTTTTACGTGAAAAAGCAAGACAAAAAAACTGTGCAAAATTGTTCAAAACCTACAACTTGTCAAGTGACCGGAAAAGAGTATCAGGGGTAAGGCGATACTCATCAGTATAAATTCGGAGGGTGTGATAAGATATCTTATCACACCCTCCATTGAAGTATCTGCTTGGAATAATCAATTAAAGAACGTCGATCGGGAATCCGCTGATCCTGCCGAGAAGCTTCATCTGAATTGCAAGAGCGTCGTTTGTAGAAACGCCGTTGCCCTTCTGATGTACGTCTGCATTGATCCAGCCCTGCTCTGTGATGTGGAGCTCACCAGTACCCTGCTTGCCGTACTTGTTGGGGTTAGCAAGAGCCTGCATGATGAGAACTGCATCTGACAGATCAACCATACCGTCGCAGTTGGAGTCGCCGAGAAGTGTAGGCTTGTCCTGCTTGGGAGCTTCGGTAGTAGTTGTAGTTGTTGTGGTAGCCTTTGTAGTTGTAGTTGTGGTTCTTGTTGTAGTAGTAGTTGCCTTTGTAGTAGTTGTGTTATTGCTTGAAGAACCGCTTGTCTTGAGTCTTACAGCGTCGATGGTGAAATCGTCGCAGTCGATCCACCAAACACCGAACTTGATCTCACCGCCGTACTGAGTCTGGATGATAGAAGCGATGTCTGAAGGAACCTTCCATGAGATAGTACCTGAGTTGCCACTGATGGACTGAGTGATCTCGTCGCCCATTGCCCAGTAGCCGTTCTCCTTGTCAGTTGTGGAAGTACCGAACTGACCAACATACTTGCCGATGTTCTTGCTTGCAGAGATATCTACCTGAACCTCTGTGATCTTTGCGCCTGAAGGAATATCGAAGTCCTCATATGGGAAGCCGATCATTCTCTCGTCTTCGCCGAGAGCACTGTATGTTACCTTCTTGTTGGGCTTGATCTCGTAGCCGTCGCTTGAAGACGAGCTGCTGTTATTGTTATTTGAAGTGTTATTATTGTTGTTATTATTATTGTTTGAGCTGCTGCCTGATGAGCTGCCTGTCTTGAGAGTTACAGAGTCGATTGTGAAATCGTCACAGTCGATCCACCAAACACCGAACTTGATCTCACCGCCGTACTGAGTCTGGATGATAGAAGCGATGTCCGAAGGAACCTTCCATGAGATAGTACCTGAGTTGCCGCTGATGGACTGAGTGATCTCGTCGCCCATTGCCCAGTAGCCGTTCTCCTTGTCAGTTGTGGAAGTACCGAACTGACCAACATACTTGCCGATGTTCTTGTTAGCAGAGATATTAACCTCTACCTCTGTGATCTTTGTGCCTGTAGGAATGTCGAAGTCCTCGTATGGGAAGCCGATCATTCTCTCGTCTTCGCCGAGAGCACTGTATGTTACCTTCTTGTTAGGCTTGATTGTGTAGCCGTCGCTTGAAGATGAGCTGTTATTGTTATTATTGTTGTTATTAGGCTTAGTTGTTGTAGTTGTGTTGTTATTGTTGTTATTATTGTTGTTGTTTGGCTGAGTTGTTGTAGTTGTCTGCTGCTGATTGTTGTTATTATTATTGTTGTTGTTTGAGCTGCCGTTGCCGCCGTAGATCTTTGTTACGCCCTCAATGCTTGTCTCAATAGAACCTGTCTTGTAAATGCTGTAGAGACCAGCAGCTGCGCCGACGAAACCTGCGTTGTAGTCACAAGCAACCTCGTTGCTTACATAGTCTGAACGAACATCTCTGTAAGAGCCGTTTGCGTCTGTAGGACCGCCGCAGAGAGCGCCTATGAGTGTGTACTTGTTCTGTACGCCGTCATTTGACTCAGCTGCACTGTTTGTGCCTGAAGCTGCTCTGTGGTGAGGATTCTTTGAAGCGTTGGGCTTGAAGCCGCAGACGAGACAGTATGACTGACCGTTAGCGAATGCCTTGTCGCCTGTGAGGTACTGCATCTGACCCTTTGCCCAGCCTGCGTCACCCTTGCCGTGCTTTGCAGCTACGAGCGAGCACATCTGAGCTGTT
>NZ_JAFYYT010000046.1 GCF_017549005.1 Ruminococcus sp. | reverse complement strand
CAATTACTCTCTGACAAACGTATTTATAGCTCTTGCAGCATTCATGATGATTATTTTTGGTGCGGCAACCGCTAAATCCTCAAGAGTTTTTGATATTCTCAGAAATATCGGAAAGTAAATAACAAAAATGAGCTCTGTTGCTGAAACAGAGCTCATTTTATATCCGATGCCGGATCAGTATTTTATTTAAGCATTCTCAGTGCGTGCTTTGCTGCTATCATTCCGAATGTGTAGCAGCGACCGAGCGATAGTCCCGTCTGGTGGAACGGATAATCAGCTCCGCCGTAGAACGGACCTCCGAGATTGCCTGCACAGTAAAGTCCTTCTATCGGCTTGCCACCGGAATCGAGAGCCTGTGCGTTCTCATTGGTGATAACTCCTGATACTTCGGCAGAAACACGGATATGCTTCCTTGCTCCCCAGAAGGGAGCTTTTTCAATTTTATGCATATACTTCGCCGGCTTGCCGAAGTCCGTATCGCAGCCCTTTTCGCAGAGCTCGTTATACCTGTCTACCGAAGCCTTCATCTTATCATACGGAATGCCAAGCTCCTTTGCGAGCTCCTCAAGAGTATCGCACCTGTGAAGGTCGATGAGGTTCTTGAAAACGCCCTGAGGCTCCTCGACAGCTCCCGGGATAAACTTCTCCATAACGAAAGGCGGAACGCAGCCGTCCACGAACTCGTCCTTGCTCCATTCGGTGTAGCTGCTGTCATAAACAGCGCAGTACCAGCCCTTTGAACCGTCCTTGTGGTCTGCGTCCAGCATCGTTCCCTTGAATTTCGGCTGATATTTCAGCAGATTTCCCATATATACGAAGCCTGTGTACTCGTTTGTAAAGCGCTCACCGTCCATGTTGAGGTAGAGGAAAGGCTCCTCGAACATAAGGGCAGAGTCAAAATCGTGCATCATTTTTGTATGACCAAGGTTCTCCATTTTCGCACCTGCGCTTATGGCAAGGATATGTCCGTCGCCCGTCTTGCCGAACTGCTTCTTGTCAAACTCTGCGATATCCGGACACCAGCGCCTTACCATAGCGGCGTTGTTTGTATAGTCGCCGGTAGCGAGTATGACCGCCTTTGAGGCGTTGAACTGTATATACTTTCCGTCCCTGTCTCTTGCGATAACACCTGCAACTCTCTTTCCGTCCATGACCAGCTTTACCGCAGGCGTTGAGAAATAAGCGCGGAGATTGTCATGCTTTGCCATTATGTTATTGAGGACATTGTGAAGGGCATTTCCCACGTTGAGAGGCTTGGGACCTATCCACGGAGCCCAGAAATAGCAGTGGTCGTCACCGTAATCGTAGCTGTTCATGCGGTCTCTCCACACGCCTGTGAAGTCGCCGCTGGTACTTCTGAAAGCACAGAGCTTGTCCCCGTCGTTGAGGAGCTTTGCGCTTTCGGCGTTGTTGTCCACCTTGCTGCCGTCGCCGTATTCGGTCTCCTTTGTAAGTCCCGCACGGTTGAGGAACCACATCATGGCTTCCTCGGAATACTCGACATATGCGCGGAGCTGCTTCGTATCGGCTCTCCAGTCGCAGAGGCTGTTGGTATGGTGTATCCACTTGGAAATACCTGCCTCGGTGGAGCGCGACTTTATAATAGCAGAGCCGCAGTTGCCCTGTGATATGACAGTTGCTTCCTTTTGCAGGAGCACGGTATCGGCACCAAGCTCAGCCGCCCAGCCTGCCGCAGGGACTCCCGAAGCGCCTGCACCTACGACTACTATTTCGTGGCCTTCCGTGCGGTCGGGGACTATATTTCCCAGTTCGCAGCAGGAATCGCCTACTTCCGCCGCAGTTATTCCATCAGGTACTGCAAATGTTGTATTATCCATGATATATCATTCCTTCCGTAAAAAACTGTATGATTAAATTATACCACTTCTGACCGAAAAGTCAATTCATTTATGAAAACACCTTGAAATAAAAACGCAGTTGTGGTATAATCATTCCATAAGATACCTATTTTTCTGAAAGGCAGGGATACACCATGAAAACATTAGTAGCATATTTCAGCGCAGAAACAGGCAAGACACGAAAGATAGCAGAGGAACTCGCGAAAAAGCTCGGCGCAGATATCCACGAGATAAAGCCTGTTGAACCCTACAGCGCTGCCGACCTCAGGTGGATGAATCCGCTTGCGCGCTGCAACCGCGAGAAAATAGGCAAAAAGGACGTTCCCGTCGCCGACAGGGTGCAGAACTGGGAAGAATACGACACTGTTTATCTCGGCTTTCCCATATGGTATTATGCAGCTCCCAATGTGGTCAATACCTTCTGCAAGGACTATGACTGGACAGGCAAGACTATCCGCATTTTCGCCACATCGGGCAGCAGCGGCATCGGAAAGACTGCCGAGAAGCTTGAACCCTATGTCAGGGGCGGAAAGATAGAGGACGCAAAAAGAGTCACCTCCGCTGATGAGGTGCTCTGATATCAGGAAATTCTTACAAAAGGACGCTATTCATGAATTTTATATTAAAAAAGCTGATACGTTTTTCCATGAGGGACTTCATCGCGCTTACAAAACTCGATAATCCCGAATTTGCCGAAGGACTTGCAAAGCTGAAAAAAAAGCTCCCTCAGAACTCTGCTCCGCCCAAAAGCGTAAAAGCAAAAATGGACATTAAAAAACGCAGAGTAAAAGGCGGTTTATACTACATAGTAAGAGACAAAAACAACAGGAGCAATAAAAAGGTCCTGTTTATACACGGAGGAGGTTTTTTCCTCGAAGCCCTGCCCCTGCACTGGAGACTTTGTCAGCGCCTTGCAAGAGATACGGGCTGTGAGATAATATTTCCCGAGTACCCTATGGTCCCCGAGAGCAACGCCAAGGAGTGCCATATAATGCTCATGGAGGTCTACAGGGAACTCATGAAAAACAGCCGTCCCGAAGATGTGACCATAATAGGGGACTCCGCAGGCGGAACTCTTTCCCTTTCCTTGTCAATGCTCGCAAGAGACAGGGGACTCCCACTTGCAAACGAGATAATTCTTATCTCTCCGGGCTTCATAATCGGAGAAATGAACGAAAAAGAGCAGAAAAGGGCGGAATATATAAAAAAGAACGACGCTATCCTGGGACTCTTCCCCGTAAGCAAGATAAGCGAGCTGTGGCTCGGCGACCTGGACGTGAGCGAATACAGGGCTGACGCCACAAAGGGCAGTATCAGGGAGCTCCCGCATATAACAATGTTTTCTGGAACTCATGATATGATGAACATTCCCGCAAGGCGTTTTGCCGCAAAAATGAAAAAAGAGGGACACCCTTTCACTTATTTCGAGAAAAAGGGCGGAGCTCACGACTATGCTTTATTAAAAAAGAGCCGTGAGGAATACGACATCATGGTATCGAAGATAAAAGGTTAATCAGCAAATACGCATGATATATCGCCCTTAGGCAATAATACAGCTAAAGACATAAAAACCTCTCCCCGGACCATTGCGGTTCGGGGAGAGGTCATTATTGCTGTTTGATTATCAGTTGAATATGCTTGTGCTTACATAGAATTCCGAAGTTTTTACAGTCGTACCTGTTGCATCTGTTATTTCACAAGTGTACAGGTCAAAATTATCAGCTTTATAGGATTTTTTTCCGTAATCCCATATCGAATTGAAGTAATCTACGTAATATGTATATGTTCCCGATGTTGTCCTGCTCTTATATACCGTGTAGTTGATAGTTGAGATATCGTTTGCGTAAGTTGTCGATATAAGCTTTGCCGCCTTGTAGTTTTCTCTGTCCTCCGCAGTTCTCTTGTACCACTTGACGGTATAAGGACCGAAGCCTTCCTTGCCATTTACTGTAAGGAAACCGTATGTGCTGCCGAACCATGTCTTTGTTGTAATAGTCATAGGATCGGCAATGTATACTCTTGGTCCCCAGAGATATGCATATCCGGGTTCGTAAGAATGCTCGCAGGTAATGCAGCATCTGTAGATATCACCCTTTGATGTGCCTGCATATACGTAGAGCTCGGGGTCGTGACAGTCTGTGTATACCCACTCATTCGTGCCTGCTGCCATTTTCTGCCAGTAGTAGTAATAATAATTACCGGAGCCGCCTGCCGCACTTGCCTTGAGGTGGTAGTAATTGCCTTCTCTTACTGCATATACGGGGAAAGTGTTTGTAAATCTGAGGTAATCCTTTTTAAGTGTAACTGTGTCGCTTGTGAGCGTCTTGCCGTCTGCGTCAACGATAGTGCAGTAGTACTTACCAGGCTCATATGCTGTGAGGCCAGCTGTATTGCCTATATAGCCGCCGTCCTTTCTCCATGTGTACTTATACGGAGTCTTACCGCCTGTTACTCCTACTGAGAGCTTGTAGCCCTTGTCGGAAGCGATAACGCCGCTCTTAGGCTGTGATGTGATACGGTATGTGATAACTGTTACTGTCTTGTTTGCTGAATATACTGTCTGATTTGCCTGGTCTGTTATCTTGCAGTAGTATGTTCCTGCCGTACCTGTGGTGTAAGTTCTTGATGTAGCGCCGCTTATAGCCGTACCATTGCTCTTGTACCACTGATACTTGAGAGTTCCGTAGCCGCCTGTCATGATAACTGAAAGTGTAGTACTGCTGTCGCTGTTGATACTTACGTTTCCTGACTGTGAAGAGATAGCAAGCTTGTTTACTACGGTGATATTGCTTGAATACTTATACTGTCCCAGTTCGTCCGTTATCTTGCAGTAATATATGCCTGCCGCTGTTGCGCTGTACATATAGCTGTCAGCTCCGCTTACAGCTGTGCCGTTGCCCTTGTACCACTGATACTTGAGAGTTCCATAGCCGCCGCTTGCATATACCTTGAGTGAAACTGTTCCGCCCGGTGAAAGTACGGGGTAATTCTGAGTCTGTGATGTGATGGATATAGCGTTTGCAACTGTAACTATAGCTGTATTTGTAGTAATGCTCTGTCCTGAAGCGTCCTTGATAAGGCAGTAGTAATTGCCCGAAGAAGAAGCATTGTAAGTACTTGAATTTGCTCCGCTTACAGCCGAACCGTTCCTGTACCACTGATATGTATAAGGTGTTTTGCCGCCGCTTACGCTGACTGAGAGGGCAGCTGTCTTTCCGCTAACCACTGTCCTTGACTGAGGCTGTGAAGTAACAGCAAGCTTTGCAATGACCTCGCAGGTCCTGCTCTTTACGGACTGTCCCAAATTGTCGGAAACGATACAATAATAGCTTCCTGCTGTTGTAGTGCCGTAGCTCTGACTTGTTGCTCCGCTTACAGCTGAACCGTTCTTGTACCACTGATAGGAGTATGTTCCGTATCCGCCCTTTGCAGCGACCTTTAGCACTACTCCGCTTGCAGGCATGATCTCCTTATCACTGAGATCGGTGGTGAGGACCAGATCCTCGGCAACATAGACCGTTCCGTATCTTCCCGTTATCTCCTGACCGAGGGAGTCAGTTACCTTGCAGTTGTACCTGCCTGCGGCTGTAACGGTATATGACGCGGAATCGGAATCGGCTATCTCTGCGCCGTCCTTGTACCACTGATAGGTATACGGAGCAAGTCCGCCCGATATCTCTACCGACATCTCTCCGCTTCCGCCCTTTGCGATGAAGATATCATCGGGAAGCTTTGTGAATGACAGTGTTGATACGATATTGACAGCCTTTGATGTGGCTTTGAAGCCGATATAATCGGTAACCTTGCAGGTGTAACTGCCGACCTCTGAAGCTGTATATACTGCGGAAGTCGCGCCCCTTACCGCCGAACCGTCCTTGTACCACTGATAAGAAAGTGTACCGAAGCCGCCCGTTACTTCAACGCCGAGCTCCACGGACTCGCCGTATTTCAGTATGTACGCGTCCTTATCATTGGTAACGCTTACAGAAATGTTGCCTTTTCTTCCGACTATCTCAAGCTCGTAATCACGGGAAAGGATAGTGGCAATCTTTTCTGCGTCAGCTTCTGTGACACCCACACAGAAGAGAACAGGACCATTTTCGAGAGCGGCGTCTATCTGATTGCACAGCTCTTCATATTCTTTGGTCTTTTTCTTTCCTAAGCCTGCCTCATGCTCTATCTCGGGTTCAAACTTCTGCTTCTTCTTCCCTGTTATAACGATAGCGTAAGGACCTCTTTCAGCGGAAGACGGCATTGTGAAGATAGGCTCCGTGTTCAGACCGTTTACGGAAGAAGGTCTGATACCGCCATTTTTGAACAGCATCTGTTCGTCCTCGGAAAAATCAGGTTCGGTTTCTTCAAATGCGACTGTTCTTAATTCTGATTGGCGTGAAATTGTTTCAGCTGCACTTGCCGAAACAGTTGTGATACCATTCTGCAGAGTCATAGCTCCCAGTAATAATGCCAGCATTTTCTTTGAATACTTTTTCATAATAACAACCTCCGTTAAAATAAATTTTTGATATCCACCTGTGAACGTTACCGGATAACAGTTACCCCCTGAGTTTTCACCTCCTTTTTTGAATTTTGTTATCCGTGTTCTTCACTGTCATTATGATATCACATACGGAAGCCGTTTGGAACGTGTCATTTGTCACTTTCTGCGTGAGATTTGTCACCTATCAAGTGAGTATTGTCACTATCAAAAGAAAAAAGGCATAAAGAAGTAAATTCTTTATGCCTTTTCCCGGTATAGGGTAAATTATGTCTTATAAGCTTTTGATAATACCAAGCAGGAACTGCTGTATCTTGAGAGCGTCATTTGACGTAAGTCCCTTGGATTCGGTATAAACGTCACCGTTTACCTTGCCCTGCTCTGTGAGAGCGTTCTTGTCAGTACCGCCTACGCCGTACTTGTTGGGGTTTGCAAGTGACTGCATGATGAGGACTGCGTCGCCCATATCGAGCTCGCCGTCGCAGTTTACGTCGCCTGCCTTTGTCATCTTTAATTCAGGCTCTGCTGTAGTTGTAGTAGTTGTTGTTGTAGGTTCTGCGGTAGTTGTGGTAGTAGTTGTTGTCGTTGTTGTAGTTGTAGTGGTAGTAGTTGTGGTTGTAGTCGTAGTAGTTGTTGTTGTAACTACAGGTGCAGAAGCTGCTACATAATCCTCGATGACTCCTGCGAAGAAGTTGCCTATCTTCTTGTAGCCGCCGCCGTTGGGGTGGAGCTGGTCGCCGCCGATATCGTTCATGCCGTCAAGACAGCCGTGAACGTCTGCGAACTTTACGTTCTTGCCCTTGCCTGCGTACTCCTCAGCAACCTGCTTTACGGTGTTGTTGTAGTTGCCTATTTTCTGAGTATTTCCGCCGTAAGCTGTATGCTCGGGAACTGAGCAGAGGAAGATCATGCCGTCAGATGGCATATCTGCAAGCATATAATCAAGCATTGCGCGGAGGTCGGAAGCACAAGCGTCCATTGAGCGGTTAGCTGTCAGGTCGTTTGTACCGATCATGAGAAGTATGATATCAGGCTGAGCCTGTTTAACAGCATTGGCGTTCTTGAGCTCGTTGTATAAGCTGCCCTTGCCGCCCTGCTGCTGTCCCCAGCTTGGAACTTCCTTTATCTGATATCCGCTGTAGCCTGCGTGATTGTCGTCATATGTGATTCCGTTGGCTGAAGCGCTGTTTCTGCCGTTGGGACCTACCATATCTATCTTATAGCCCTTCTTTGTGAGAGCGTCGTAGAGGTACTTTCTGTAACCGCCCTGCTCTCCGTCACCGTTGGTGATAGAGTCGCCGACGGGCATTATCTTTATGAGCTTGTCTGTAGCTGCAGCACCGCCGCCGTTATTGCCGCCCTGCTGCTGGCCGCCGTTGTCGCCGCCGAAGCCGCCCTGCTGGCCGCCTCCCTGTCCGAAATCAAAGCCGCCCTGCTGACCGCCGCCCTGGAACTGGCTCCAGTCGAAGCCGCCTTGCTGGCCGCCGCCCTGTCCGAAGTCAAAGCCGCCCTGCTGACCGCCGCCCTGACCAAAGTCAAAGCCGCCTTGTCCGCCGCCGCCCTGGAACTGACTCCAGTCGAAGTTGCCCATGTCGAAGCCGCCCTGCTGGCCGCCGCCTTGTCCGAAGTCGAAGCCGCCCTGTCCGCCGCCTGCATTGCCGCCGCCCTGAGACTCCTGACCCATCTGGTCATCGCCTGCATTCGTGGTAACTGTTACGCTCTTGACGTTAGCCTGTCCGTTTGATCTGTAACCCTCGATATTGAGAGATACTTCGTAAAGAGTACCTGACATATCAAGTCCTGCCTGCGACCATGCGTCGAAGTGCTTGGATACGTCGATAGTGCCCTTCATATAGTTTGTCTGATTATTTGCAGAACCGCTTGTGGTCCTTATGCTCCAGTACTGAGGGAAAGTAGCTGTACCATCGAGAGAGGGCTGGTTGTAACGCATTGTCTTGGCGATCTCATATGTGTTGCCGTTGAGGGTCACGTTGCCTTTTCTCTCGCCGTCGTTTCCGGGTGGACGCCAGTCGCCCCAGCCTTCAACTATGTAGTACTCCATGAGAGGGTTCCTTGTCCAGCCGTATACGCACATATATGAGTTTCCGCGAGGTGTGTACTCAACGTCGTAAGTGAGGACAATGTTTCCGAAAGCCTTGTAATTTTTCTTCTGGCTGTCGAAGTTCTTGCCCATACGTGCAAGGAAGTTCTCAATGTTGCTCCATGAACAGGTGAAAGAGCCTGCCGAAGGATTCATCTGAGCGTTGCCCTGACCGTTCTGGTTCCACATTTCGTAGTCATAGCCGCCTATGTTTCCTCTTGTCTGCTGATCGGCAGCATTTACTGCTGTAGCTGCAGGTAAGCTTGCTGCGACCATAAGCGCGGAAACTGTGCCGCTGACTGCCCTTTTAAAGTTTTTAAAATTCAAAAAAATCACTCCTCATTATACATTTGTCTGTTTTCTCTTTGCCTATCAGTGTTTTGGGCTTTCCTCCTTTTTTAGTTAAAGTAAGATAAAAAATCTCCCGTTTTCCCGTTCTATATTATTCGTTTTCAACTACAATATACACCATTTGTACAGATTTGTAAAGATTATACAGTGAAAAAAGCAATTTCTGTACACAAAAAAGCAATAATTGACAAGTCAAAATATCAACTCAACCCAATAAACCTTATAAACAAAAAATGCGCGGATCAATTCCGCGCTTTTGCTTTATTCTTTTATGTATTTCTTCATACTTTCGGGAACCTTAGGCTGATTGAAAATGAACCAGCAGGCTTGATTTGCCGCGTATTTTCCCGTTGTGAGTGCAGCGACTGCGATGATTGTACCGTATTTCAACATGAACGATCTCAACAATTTCATGATCATGACCTTCCTTCCAATTATTTTTCTCTCATCAATGACACTTTTATCTTTTCAGCAAGCATTGAAGCAGCTGAAAGTGAAACTCCCGACACTGTATAAAACGCCAGACCGGGACGTATAAAAAATAATAAAATACAGAGCGCAGACCATATACACAAAAGTATAATTGATCTTTTCCTGAGTTTATGTCTTGATTTGTTGGAAAGAGGATTGTTGGGATGTTCAACGGGCGCAAACTTGAAAATGATAATTATGGAGATGATCAGGGACATCGCCGCTGAAATAGTCTTTGCAGTGGCAGGCATGAACCTCAGCGCCGCTATATACAAAAGAAGCGCCGCAACGAGCACTGCAGTACAGCCTTTATGAGTCTTTGCGTGAAATCCTCCCGCATTCAACCTGAAAGGTATGAATGAAGCAAAAAAGACCGCAAATGCAAGAAATTCCCTTGTGAGTACCGCAACAGCAAGCACCACAGCAAAATTAATGACAGTGGAGAACAGTATCTCCAGTCCGAAAGCACAGGCTTCCACATCATCTGAATCGATGATCCTGTTATTTGAAAAGAAAACCGCAGTTTTCAAGGCTAATTTCTCTATCACGGATACTCCTTCTTTGTCAGCAGGGGTGGGGTAGTTTTCCCGATGACAATACCGAAGCTCCGCGATAATAAGCGGAGTATCCACGGCATTTGCCGTGGATAGATGTCTGCATTCAGACGGAGCAGACTACTTCTAATAATATCGTATCGGGGCGTTCAAATCAAGATTAAAGCGTGAAATGTGATTTTTTAGACGTGAAATGCGATTTTTGTTCATATTTTGTTAATACTTTGTAACAGAATGTGCAGATTTCATATTATTTGTATGCTATCATGATATCAGCTGTAAATATACCGTTAGCCCACTTGAAGGAGAATATCCCGTCAAGCTGCTTCACCGCCTCTTTGACGCTGTTTACGCCGATACCGTGACCAAAGCCGCTTTTCTTTGTTCTCAGATGATCCGCGTCCACCTCGTCTGAGGAGTTCATAACGCAGATACGCAGCTTGTTGCTGTTCTGAATAAGGGCGATATACACGAATTTATCCTCCGCCGAGGAGTTTTCCGCGCCCTCTATGGCGTTATCGAGGAGATTTGCGATTATCCTGCACAGCAGGAGCTCGTCTATGTCCATTTTGTCGGGGAATACCACCTTGCAGGTAAAGGGGAGCTCCAGCTGGAGCGAACGGTCCCATTTCATATTGACGATAGCGTCAATGGAGGATATTCCCGTATAGCAGACGCCGCCTGCCGACATTACCGAGGAATAAAGCTTGTCCAGATGATCGAGAGCCTCGGGACTTTCGCCCTGACTGAACATTCTCTTGGCGGCAGCAAGCTGATTGCTGAAATCATGCTTGAGCTGGCGTATCTCGGTATATTTTTCCTCTATGAGCTTGTAGTTCTCTTCCTCCGACTTCAATCGCTGCTCCATGAGCTGGAGCTTGATAGTATTGGCATAGGTGTCGAAAAAGTCGAAAACGAATATATTCAGCAGTAATATTCCTGCAACCGACACCAGATATATCACGGTTTTACGGGGATCAAGCTCTTTTGAGACATAAATGCCGTTGAGCGTGATAATGCTAAGAAGCGGAACAAATATGATAAGAAGCCAGTTCTTGAAGGGGATCTCCCTTTGTTTTGGCTTGAGATACTCGGAAATGTACATTGCTATCCAGAAGCAGAAGAGCTTAGAGGCAGCCATGCCGATAATACGCCCCATGCCCAGTATAGACACATTGCCGAAATTCAGCAGCATAAGGGCTCCTGCCGCCAGTACCTCCGCAGCTATGATACCTATGCAGAACAGGAGGGAATAGAAGATGACGTCCCGTAATCTGCTCTCAAACAGTATCAGCGACATGATTATCATTGCCACCAGCGTTATTCCTATACTCACCCATTCGTTGGTTCCGAGAAGGGTAATACTGTTTATGATTCCGAACATAGCGGCAACAGCAAGCGCCAGGAACACAGGCTGATACCTGAACTTGTGCTTCATGATCTTATAAAGATAAAAAACGATTATTCCTGCCTCGCAAAGCGAATTAACAGATTCAATGATTATATCCGCTATTTTCATCAGCTCCACCTGCTTCTGCTGTATTCCATAAAACACTGTTTTATGTTTTTTATATGGTTACGGCTCGCAAACAAGGTAGTACCATTGGTGAGTATAACTTCATTTTTCCGTATATAGTCTATATTTGCGATATTGACAAGACTGCTCTTGTCAAGCCTTACAAACATAAGATCGGCAAGTTGTTTTTCACACTCGGAAAGAGTACCTTTGGTGAAATAATCCCCGTTTTTCGTATGTATCAGCAGCTTGTGCGAAAATACCTCTATGAAATACACGTCGTCTGTGGAGAGCTTTTCCTCCTTATCGCCGTCCGAGGCGATGATATACCGCGTGGTCCTGTAGCATTCGCGTACTGCGTCCTCGAGCTGCTTCATGTAAACGGAGCGCGGCTGATTTTTCAGTATATACCTGAAAGCTCTTACCGCATAGCCCTGACAGGCGAATTTTTCATATCCCGTAAGGAAAACTATGATGACCTTTTCATCGATGTCGCGCAGGAACTCGG
This sequence comes from Ruminococcus sp., assembly GCF_017549005.1. Lineage (GTDB taxonomy): Bacteria > Bacillota > Clostridia > Oscillospirales > Ruminococcaceae > Ruminococcus. The sequence continues at coordinate 70,470 of NZ_JAFYYT010000046.1, read as the reverse complement.
CGGCCTCAAGGCCTGTCATGCCTTCCATTTCGATATCGAGGACTATGATATCATACTTTCCCTTGTAAAAGTCTTCAAGCAGATCCTTTCCGCTGCTGAATTCATCGAAACTGAATTCGTTCTCATAGGACTGTAATGAACAAAGCTCTTCCTTAACTTTGGAAATATACTTCTGTTCATCATCACATATAGCTATATTCACAGGCCGTCCCCCCTGACTGTCATCATGTTTTTTACTCGGCTGACTATGTTTCGGATGTTGAACGACGTATTATTGCGGCTGCTTGAACATATCATTGCTATTTGATTATACTATATTATTCATAATTTGTCAATCGGTTTTCAACTATTTCTAATAATAAAATGAATAAACTATGAACAAAATTAGGCACTTCGCGCTTTTTTTTTACACTTTACGCATTTTTTGTTGCATTTATCCGACCAGTATATTATAATAAAAATATAGCGCAGGGTATGCACCTCCTCAGCGAGCAGGTGCGCCTTAGAGCGCGGTATGGGATATTAGGTTTCAAAAAGGAGAAGGGAAAAGTATGAAATGCAGTGTTATAATTCCCTACGCCTTTTCTACTGAAAGGGCAGTAAGACTTTTTCATTCACTGGAAAACCAGGACTTCAGCAAAAGCGATTTTGAGCTTATCTTCGTAAATTACGGCAAGCAGGACAGCTTTGAGGAGTATATCGAAAAGAGTTCGCCTAATCTCAGAGTCCGCTGTATACCGTTCTACGGCAAAAGCGTGGGCGAGGCAAAAAACCTCGGCATAAGAAAAGCTTCGGGAGAACTGGTGATATTCTTGAACGGCGACGAGATCGCCACAAGAACTTTTATATCCGGTCATTACAACACCTATAAGGAAGTCGGCAGGCCTGTAATGCAGTTTGGTCTCACAAAGCAGGTCTTTGAGGACAAAACAAGAACCTCAGACGACAATTCCGATATTTTCAGGAACGGTATCCGCTACTGGCTCACAGAGCCCGAGAAATACGGTCTCGACAAGAACAAGAGCTATTACTACATAAAGGATATCCGCATAAAGATGATGGAGCCCTACCGCTATGAATTCGATAAGGTTCATTATAAGATGATATTCGCTCAGACCTCTAACCTCTCCATTCCTATGGAATGTATCAGGCGCTTCGGTGGACTTGACGAGGAATTCTGCGGACAGGAGATAGAGGACTGGGAGTTCGGCTACAGAATGATGAAAAACGGCATTGAGCTCATGTATAATCCGCAGGTTGCAGTGCTGAAACTCTACGAAAAGGAAAAATTCGACAACAAGCGCTACAGCGAGTGGAAAACGAACCTCGAAACTCTGCTCACAAAGTACAACGACAGGCTTCTTGACGGACTTACCGAGTTCAAGACCTTTTTCGACCCTGTTCGCAGGGAACGCCTCAGAAAAGCCGAACCTGGCAAGAATATCTGGCTTGAAGTATACAAGCATCTTGAATTATCCGCAGGAAAGAATTCCTTTGCGGAAGCTAACTAACGCTTTCCCCCCAATACAACCTCCTGTCCCTTCCCTGTGTTCATGGGGTTAGTATTCTTCATTAGTAAAAGTCTGGGGGAGTTATCTCTCAGACTTTTACCTCTCTAACAAACGCTCCGTAAACCGCTTTGATAAGCGCAGCTACGGGGCATTTTTTATTGATATGTGAAAGGTTTGTCTGTCCCTTTTGTGTCTGATACCGCAAAAAGGGACTTGATTTTTTTATTGGATACTGATAAAATGAAATCAGCAGCTATAGTCTGAACGACCATAATAAGACAGGAGGCTAATAAATGATTGCTAAGCTACAGGAATATATGAACGGCAGCCGTATCCCACTGTTATTTCGCAGGAGGAATGGTATTGTTTACTTTCAGTCGCAGATTGAAATAGCAAGAGAAGATGGTTTATGTGCAGGAAGATATTGCGAATTTGATAAAATAAGCGCTGACGCTCCTCTTGAAGAAATAGGCATGATCGCTAAAAGGATGCTCGCTCGGTTCCATGAGCTGTCTGACCTTACTATTGACGAATTCAAAGCACTTACGGGCTGTGATGATATTGAAGCTTTTGAAGATGAGCAACGTCAGCAAATATGCCGGTTCATCGGCGCTAAAAATGGCAAAGAGCTTCGTCTGAGCTATGATGAATGTTCTGTTGATTACCTGGTCGTAAAGGATCATTATGCTTTCGTTCTTGATTATGTCTATCAGGAGGGCAGAAAGAAATGGAACGACAGCTCGCTGTCAACAGGTGAAAAAGGCGTACTGACATTCAGCGCCCCCCTTGAATTTGACAATGATGTTGCTCCTGAACGCCTCGGAGAAATGATATTGGAAGCCTTTGACAGAAGCCGAAAAATGGCTGAGGTAAAGTCAAGCGGAGTATGCCCGCCAAAGGAGATCGATCTGTTTGAAGGTACCATAGTCGAGGTCACTCCGCCAAAAGACAAGCATTTTGCGGATTACGACGACGCAGGCGTTGGCGAGATATACCAGGACTATGCGTACATAGCAAGGGAAGGCTCCGAATCATCAGCGGACTTCTTATTAACGGCAGCTCCTGAAATATATGAAGACCTAAGCTGTGATAATATCCGTTCCGCATGGCTCGAAGCTTTCGGCAAAGCCGACGAGCTTGATGTAACTGAAACGGAATATGGCATATTCCGGTACCGTGCAGAGTTCAGAAACAAGAAGATGTACCGCATAGCATACTTCCGCGAACTGAACGACGGTACTGCCCTCGAATGCTGTTTGGAGCTCACGTCACCTTCAAAGAAGAAGAAACTGACAGAAAAGCTCCCCGAAATATTTGAAAAATTCGCACTTGACTGCAAAATAAAGTGAGTTTTATCCCATGACGCTCAAACGCCCCTTCAAGCCGTAACTTGAAGGGGCGATGTATTACTTCCTAAGCTATAAGGGAAAGTGCGTAAAGTGTTATTATGTGATGAAGCATAACGTTTTACGGTATGAAATAGGGGTGTTTATTCAAAAACTACGCCCCAGCCTGCACTTACCTTTCGGTAAAGGCGCATTTTTTCCTTCTTCTTCTGGACCTTGAGCAGATAAACAGCTCCGATAAGCACAAGAAGAGTAAGGACAGCACCGATTATGATTCCGATAATAAGATTATCCTTGAACATAAGCAGAGCCAATACTACCCATATGATAATTGCAGCTATCAGAATGATAGGAAGGCAGAATGAAGCAAAGTTCCTGTTCTTGACCTTTATGTAGTGCTGTATATCTCTTATACTGAAGCATTCATAATTTCGAGCGATGAAGTTGTCAGGCTGACACCACTTACAGAACGCAGAAAGATTTTCAAACTTTGCTGTATAGTCCTGATAATCGTGGAATTTTTCATTATATCTTGTAACTCGGTAATATACTATCACAGCCTGTCCCTGCTGCTCGGCGTCCATTACATGGATAATTGTGCCGACCTCAGCCTGACCGCGCATTGCCTTTGTTACAAGAAACTTTCGGTCAACCGCTTCATCAATATTGAGCAAATAATTCATAGCTATCCCTTTCCTTAACGCAAAATATATTCTGCTGCACCCTGGGAGTGTGCAGTGTCCGTTCAAAGTAATGGTTTAAAGTACTGTCGCAGTGATACAAAGTAATTATAACACATAAATACAGAAAATGCAATACCCAAAACTTTGGTAATAATTGCCAAGCATTAAGACCGTTTGTCATTAAAATGACCAAAACAAATCAAATCTTATTTCTTTAAGTTGAGATTTGCCTTTGCGATCTTCTTTCTGTCCTTTGCCTGCTTGAGCATATCTTCTTTAGACATACCTGCGTCAGCGGATGAATCTGCGCCTGTTGACATATCATCATCGTCTGTGTCAAGGAAGTTGCTAAGTCTCTTCTTGAAAGCGCTTTCTCCGCCCGGCTTTGAGGTGAGAGTAACGCTTACGCTCTGGGACTGCTGATACACGCTATTTCTGATAGGTGCTGCACCGCCATGAACTGAATGGCCTGTATATCCCTGTCTGTAAGGAGCAGCATTCATGCCCTGCGGGAAACCGCCCTGCTGTGGATAGCCCTGCTGCGGGTAACCCTGCTGCGGATAGCCCTGCTGTGGGAAACCGCTCTGCTGAGGATAACCCTGCTGCGGGAAGCCCTGCTGAGGATAGCCCTGCTGCGGGTAACCCTGCTGCGGATAGCCCTGCTGTGGGAAGCCCTGCTGCGGATAACCCTGCTGTGGGAAGCCCTGCTGCGGATAGCCCTGCTGCGGGAAGCCGCCCTGCTGTGGATAACCCTGAGGGTAGCCGTGCTGCTGGTTCGGGTTGATGTTCGGAAATCCGCTTGCTCCCTGCTGCTGAGCCTCCTCGGGATGCTCATAGAGAGAATTCGGAACGCCGTCCTGACTGCTTGTCTCATTATTGAACGGGTTAGTGGAATCAACGTCTATGCTGTTTGCAAATTCGGCAGGTGCGCCGAGCTCAGCCTCGTCGTAGCCGCTGAGGAAATCAGGTGCCTCTGAAGCGGGAACAAGACTTGCGGCAGTAACTGCCTCTTCGGGTGAGAGAACGACCTCACAGCTGCTGTTGTCGACGCTTGAATTAACGAGAATGCCTAATGCCTCGTCATCGGGTCTGATATAGATGAAATCGTCAAGTGAGATGACGATAAGCTGCTTTGCGATAACGTGCTTTGCAGTAGCGATGGACATTACTGCAATCTTTTCAGCTGAAACGTCCTCAACTGCGCCTTCGTTTATGGATACAGTCGATACGCCTGAAAAGATATCCCCCGTATCTGCGATGATAAGGCAGAGATTTGCGTCATACTGTGTCAGCTCCGGCCTCTTCTGCTTTAAAGTTTCTGCAAAGTTTTTGGCTGTATTATATAATGAGCCTATTTCCATAAAAAACACCACTTTTCTTTAAATATTGAACGCAGTTAATGCGTTTTAGCCTGATTATCGAAGTTATTCGACTTCGACCTGCTTGCTGAGAGCAGCCGCCTTTCTTTCGGCAGCCGACTTCTTGTTTTCAGCTACGCGCTGATTGATAAGATCCAGCTTTTCTTTGAGAAGAGTGTCGTCATAGATACAAGCGAGGGATATATCGTCCTCTGTACCGAAATGCGACCTCTTGCTGAGATTGTTTTTTATGACTGTCTTGAATGTCTCAAGATTTACGAGCTGACTTGTGATTATGGTATGATAATCGAGGAAATCATGCTCGCTTCCGAATGAAGTATAAAGTCCGTCGGTAGAACCATAGAGCGCTATGAGCCTCTTGTTGGGAGCGTAGAAGCTGCTGAACATTCCCGCCGCATTTGAATTGCACACGGAAGCTGTTACGTTTGCAGGTGCAGCCTCGTTATATTCCATTGGCATTACCGCCTTGCCGTCCTCAAAGATAGCTACAAGGCTTCCGTCACCTATCTGCACGCCGAAGGTATAGCCCTCGCCTGCAACAGCGACAACGAGAGTAGAGCCGTAGTAGGATTCGGGGAGTATAGCCTCGAATTCCTCCTTTGTGAACTTACTCTTTTCCTCTTCGGTAACAGGATTTTCCGCAAGGTGCTTTTCGATCTTCACATTCCAGTTTGAAATGATCTGCTTCTCTATATTCTTCAGTATTAATTTGTAGTTATCGGGAAGATTAGCTTCCAGTGCCTCGCGGTCCTCATAATATCTGTCTACAGCCTCTATAGCGGCTTCGACAGCGAATTTTGAGCCAAGGTGACTTCTGAAGTGCTTTTTGCTTCCGTGTCCGTCGGCAACGACAGCGATAGCATAATGATCTTCTGCCTTGAAAGCAGAACTGTCCTGACAAACCAGGTTCGTTTTTTCATGACTTGCGCCCATTACCGAATGGCTGAAGCCGTTGAACATATTATTTCAGTCCTCCTCAGGAATAATTTCTGATAGTTTATTACCAGCCTGTATCGAACGGTACATCGTCGCCTTCGCCGTTGGTATTTACGAGCTCCTGGATCTGCTGACCGAGAAGCTTCTGCTTAGCGGCGAATACATTTTCTTCACCGAGCTCCTGTCCTGTATCATCAGAGAGCGTCATACTCTTACTGCCTATCTGAGCTGATGTTACAGCGATGATCTTGATCATCTGAGCAAGCTGACCGCCTGAGTATGCGTGAACGACTGTATCCTTAGAGCCTGTGAACTCTGCAAGGATATTATCGTTTGCTTCCTGACCGATACCCAGTGCAGCCTTGAGGCCGAACTTGTACCAGCTGTTCGTCTGGAGCTCTCTGAGGCCTTCCTTGTAATCATCGGAAGGATATCCGTCTGTCATAAGGAATATAACAGGTGCGAATGAGAGTGAAGGCGAATTGAGGAAGCTGTTTCTTGACATTCTGTGGTTGAGCTCCTTGAATGCAGCGCCCATGCTGGTAACGCCGCTCGCACGGAGCCTTGCCCACTCGAAATCCTCTATCGGGATAGGATTTGAGTACATCCATCTTACCTCTGTAGAGAAGGTAAGAACAGCGACTTTTACATCTGTATCAGCTTCGCCGACTCTGCGTATCTCGGGGATGAGCTCTTCCATAACGGTATTGAGCTCGCCCATCTTCTTTCCTTTCATACTTCCCGAAGTATCTATCAGGAAGAATACTACAAGGCTCTTTTTGGAAACGCTTGTAGCGCTGAGGGGATCGTCGTCAAAATCGAGAATGCTGTCGTCTGTTTCAGGAGCTGAAGATACAGATACATTGTTATTCAATTCATCCGAAGGAGTAACGCTCTGGTTCTCATTTACTTCGGGTTCTGTAAAACGTTCATTGCTCATAATTTACATACATCCTTTCAGTATTACTGCTCTGGCTCAGCAGATTATATCTGTGCTTTAACTTCGCCGAAATCGATCTCGAGCCCCTGCCATACGGGGAAGCCCTTACCGGGAGCGATATCGTAGAAAACTCCGTCAGGCATCTTTGCCTTCCACTGTCTGTCGGAGCAATTCTTGATTCCGAGGACGCCCTGCTTGACTTTATTCTCAACAAGCTCGCCTGCAACAGACGTGAAGTCGTCGGATTCGGGAACTATCTCGCAGGTGTAGAATTTACATCCGAGATAGAGGGGCGTGCGGTATTCGCGGTTGCTGAAACCTATCGTTACAAATTCCATTCCGCATTTCGGACACTTGAACGTCTTTTCGTTATGCTGGATGAACATCGAGCTGAAATTCGTTCTTCCGCAGCCGCACTGGATTATTTCTGCTCTGAGGCGTATGAACAGCTTTTGCCATTCGTTCTCGATGATACGCTTTGTAGGATCGGTAACGCCCGTTGTAAAGGAACGTATGAAAGCGTCCTTTATGTAATCGGGGTAGATCCTCCAGAATTTGATGATGTTGTCATGGATACCTCTTACGGGGCGGTTTGAATCGTCGTTGGGGTCATATACGAATACTGCGTTCTGACCGTAGTGCTTTAGCTCTGACGATTCTGTAAGGCATACGTCCCTTACGACCTTTTCGCCCTCCATCGGGTCTCCTCTGAAGAGGAGCTTGAAGAGTACGACCGCAAGAGAATACTTATCTGTCTGTACGTTCGGCTTGGCGATTCCTCTTACGACTTCGGGAGCCATATATCCGGGTTTACCGCCGATACCGAAGTTGCTTCCGTCAGGTGCGATATTATCACAGTCGCAGACGAGGACAGCTCCTGTATTCACATTGATGAAGAAGCCTCCGTCGTTAAGATCCTGATAGCTCTTACCTGCACGGTGGAGCTGTCGGAAAGCGTTTACGATATTGATGACGCAGGTCACCATAGCGCTGAGAGTGTTGAACTTGACGGGACGTTTTACACCGCGTCCCGTGAGCGGATCAATCTCAAGCTTATAGGTATTCAGTATATCAACGAAGGAGTCGAAGCCCTCGGGCTTGAGCTCCATGATATATCCGAAGGTACCGTCCTCCGCTTCTTTTGTAAGGTATTTCGGCCACAGAAACTTATTGCTCGGGGGGCCGTCGTTTATATTGTTCTGGAGATTCTTGCGGAATGCGGCAGGCTTGCTCATCTTATTGATGTCGTACCATTTCAGCGCCCATTTCTGACCGTTGAAACGAACGAGGTAAACGATACCCTGACCACCGCTGCCAATGACGCTGAGTACCTTGGCTTTGCCGCCAAATTCCATCTCGACCTCCTGACCTATTTCAAGCTCTATCATATGATCTCATCCTTTCTTTCTTAGTCAAGCTCATATTCTTCAGCCGAGGTCACGAGGATGAACCTTATTCCAGTGGCTAAACAGTATTTATGAACGTATGAATTTTCAATGCAGTAGATTACAAGATTGGGGCAGTATGAGAAAGCGTTCGCGTCGATGAACTTGATGCTTTCGGGGAGGAAGAGCTTTCTGAGCTTATCACAGCCCGAGAACGCCTCCGCGCCTATACTGCTGACGCTCGGCGGTATCTCGATGACTTCGAGGCTTGTACAGAATGAGAATGTACTGTCCTCGATCTCAAGAACGCCGTCCGGTATCTTAACTACCACAAGGTTTGAACACTGACTGAATGCGCCCTGCTTGATTATCCTCAGTCCTTCGGGGAGCTCAAGTCCTCTCAGTCTCTTACACGAGGAGAAGGCATATTCTCCGATAGCAAGGAGGGTAGAGGGCAGCTTGATAGTTCTCAGCGAACCAAACTTATCGAAGCAGAAAGCTTCGAGCTTGGTATATCCGTCGGGAATGACGATATTTCCGCTGAGTCTGTATCTCAGAGCGTTACGCGGCATGAACACCATCTCGTTGATATCCACAGGTCTCTTCTTGGCGTTTTCTTCCTTCCTGTCCGCGTCGTTCTCGTCCTCGGGAAGGACCTTCAGATGCGATTCGTAGGGCCAGCCGAGAAGGTAGGTATAGCAGGCAACTACAAATTCCGAAGCGCTTTCCGAGAGGAAAAGGTCGCCGAGCATGAAGCTTTTGGCTTTCATTATGGATATTTCATGGTTTTTGTCTTCAAGAAGTATCTTGAGGATACCCATTTTGTACATATTAATAAGAAGCCGGCGCTCCTTATCGTAATCCGGTATATGATCGCTGAGCAGACCTATAAATCTGTCCTGATTGGCTACAGCGCGTGTTCCGTCATTTACAACGATCGCACGAAGCTCATGCTGAAACTCCATTGTATTCTCAAATCCCTCGATATTCTGCGGAACAGGGGCACCGCAGTTGGGGCAGGCAGACAGCTTCGGGTCAAGTGGTGCGTTGCATTTTTCGCATTGCATGGTCTCTCCTCCTGACATAAGAATATAGCAGCGCAATTAAAATATTTGCGTATTTATATTGTTATCACGATTAGTATAACACTTTTCCATATTGATGTCAAGGGAAAAAAGGGGTGTTATACAAAATTGAATTATCTTTTACAAAAACAGCGTACTGTATTTGTGCAAATTTTTTAAGTTCATTACAGAGCGTAATATCGGCAAAAAATATCAGCGGCAGATTTGGTCGTACCAATTTTTGTATACTTGATTTTCGATTAAACCACAGGTATAAAATTGATTAAAATGCATAGATTTTTTTGATTAATTTTGTTTATCACGCGGACTATTGATTTACAAAAAGTTGTTGAAATTCTTAAAGAAATGTGCTAAAATGAATTATGGATATCAATAGTGGACTTGTACAGGGGTAATGCCGCAGGCTTACGGTTCATGATACATGAATTACAGAGACATGAAAAAAGAAGCGTTTGCAGATATCCGGCGGCAGTATAAGGTCTAATTGATCAAAGGAGGTTCGAATAATGAACAGAAACAAGAAAAATGGCGTTTTCAGAACCGTCGCTGCTTGTACGCTGTCAGCTGCAATGCTTCTGAGCGGCGGTTGTGGACCACAGGGAGGCCGGCAGGGCGGAAGACCGGGCGGCGGAAAGATCGCAGTTATCACCAAACAGCCGATCGCATTCTGGGATGACGTAAAGCTGGGTGCTATGGACGCAGGAAAGGAACTCGGCTATGAGATCATTTACAACGTTGCCGAGGGCGATAATGATTACGCTTCACAGGTAGACTATATCAAACAGGCAATGAATGCCGGCGTCAGAGCGATCGTTATCGCACCAAACAGTCAGACAGACCTCAATGATGTTCTTCAGCAGGCTGTTGACAAGGGTATCAAGGTAATCGCTATCAACTCTAACGTTATATCGCCTGATTCCAACAATCCTCTTACACTTTCACTGATAAATTCGTCAGACTTTGACGGCGGCGTAGCTGCTGCAAGAAACGTTGTAAAGGGCTGGAGAGAAAAAGGCAAGGACGTAGCCGATATCAAGAAGATCGGTATCATCGGAAGCACAGCTTCCACATCTGATATGCGTGTCCTCGGATTTACCGATACTCTCAAGAGATCCATCGGTAAGACAAGAGGCGTTGAATTTGACGCACTCAACATGATGGCTATCATCATGGGCGGCGCAGGTGCTGCAATGGGCGGCGGAGCTCCCGGCGGTGAAGGCGACTGGGGCGGAGCTCCTGACGGTTCAGGTGCAGAAGGTGCTGCTTTCGGCGATGCAGAAGGTGCAGCCGCAGGCGGAGACGCTGCTGCATACGGTGCTGACGGCGCAGCTGCAGCCGAAGAGCAGAACACAGAAGAACTCACACCTGCTGAGCTTGAGCTTCTCGCAAAGCAGAAGGAAAAGGACGCTGCCGATGAGCGTATCCGTCAGGATATCATGATGAGCTTCGTACAGTCCGAGCCATGCTCAAAGCGTAAGGAAGCAAAGGAACAGGCTATGAAGCTTCTCGGAACCGACGGAAACGGTTTCTCTGTCCTTTTCGGCACAAACACCAATTCAACACTCGGTATCTGTGACGCTATCAATGAGCTCGGCCTTTCAGGCAAGGTATTTGCTGTAGGCTTCAACTCCGATGACGAGATCATCAGTAACATCAAGAACGGCGTCCTCTACGGAACTGTTGTACAGAATCCTTATGTTATGGGATATGTTGGCGTTAAGTTTGCTACAGCAGCCATAACGGGCGAGCAGCTGACCAATCACCTGAATACAGGCGTTTCATTTGTTAAGGCCGACAACATGAACGATGACTTCATCAAGCTCATGCTTGATCCGGCGTCGGCAAGTTCGTCTGCAGGAAACAATTCATAATGGAGGTGCGGATATATGGCAAAGAATAAGAAGAAAGGCGCCTCGAGCGGATATGTATTTGCTGCGATCCTCGTTGCGATAATCTATGTTCTGGATACTATCCTCGTTTGGAACATCTACAGCAACAATATGGATCTTAACAACATGACTTCAACAGCTAACCGTGCTATAAACAGTATCAACGGTGAGCTACAGAAGGTAAGTACAAACTCTGTTGGTCTTGCTGCCAACCTTTATGATAACCCCCTTGAAATAGTTGCCGATACAGAGCGTATCTACGCAAATATCGAAGCAAACGAGAAACTGTTTGAAAGCCTTGACCTGCCTGAGTCGGTCATGACCAGATATAACTATGCTAAGTCTATGATCGCTACTTTCAGAACAAGACTTGAGTCCCTCGGTACCAACCAGCTCGAAAGCGGCGACGAAGCAACAATGACTGAAACACTTAAACAGGACCTTTACCCTCTGCAAATAACGGCTGCACAGATGCTTACAGCTACTATAAGCATCGTTAATGCAGAAACTCAGAAGCTCCTCAGAAGAAACGCTATGAGAGCTTATATCCTTATGGGACTTATGGCGCTCATCGCTATCCTCTCCGAGCTCGCTATCTGGCTCTTCGCACGCAGAGCCAAGAAGGCAAGAGCAGAACTCGAAGAGCGTGAGTTGCGTCTTGCCGAGGTTGACGCTAAGCTCAAGAATACACGTCAGAAGGCAAGCGACCTCGCTGTAACAAACGTTCTTACAGGTATGAAGAACCGTTACGCTCTCGATAACGATATCAGCGAAAGACTCGAATCAGGAAGATTCCAGATCGCAGTATTCGATATGGATAACTTCAGAAGTATCAACGATACCTACGGTTATGACTTCGGTGACGAGTACCTTGCTGCTGTTGCTGAAAAGCTCAAGGAAGAGTTCGGCGATGTTGCAGAAATCTACAACATCACAGGTAACGAATTCTGCTTCGTATTCAACAAGAATATCTCCGAGAGCCAGGCATCAGGCATCGCTCAGAACATCCAGCGCGTAATGAGCAGTCCTTACGAGGTACTGAACCTCAACGTTCAGCTTCCTTGCTCAGGTGCGGTATACCACTACCTCCCCGGCGACTGCCTCAACGTAAACTCACTGCTTGTTAAACTCGATACAGCTATGAGAAATGCTAAGATGAACGGCGGAAACATGATCAACAATGTTATGAATATGTAATATTGTAAAAATATGGCGGCTGTCAACACTGACAGCCGCTTGTTTTTATGGCAAATTGCAGAAAAATAAAGATAATAATTGACATTACGTAGAAACTGTGATAAAATATACCTATGTTATATGAAAGGTAGGTGTTCCGGAGTGAAGAGAGCAAAGAAGAAGAAAAAGAAATATGCAGTCTACAAGTCCTCAACAGGCTCCTACTGCTATCTCTACGTCGATACTCCCGAAGCCCTCGAAGGCACAGGCTTTGAGGACATAATCTCCGAAGAACAGCTCCCCGTAGTCTTTGACGGACGCGGCGGCTACTACCATTTCAGAGAGAACGATTACGGTTTTCTGCGTATAATCGAGTCAGATAAGGAACAGCCCCTCTCCCTTGAGGAGATGTTCGACAAGAATTCCCCCGATTTCAAGCTCGGCTGGATATCCCCCGACGGCGATACCTACTCCTGCGCGTTCACAAATCACAGCAAATGTGCAAAAATGATCGTTGAGAAGTTCTATCCCGATTCAAAATATCCCGAAACAGAGCTCGACAGACAGGGCTGGTTACAGGTAATAGACTCCTGGAACGGCACCGAACAGCACCACGGACAATTCGTATTCACAGATCAGGGAAAAATTACCAGCAAACAGGCTGACCGCCTCTTCGATCTCGGGCTTTATGAGAACGAGGAAGTAAAAAAGCTCATCAAAGACAGCGAAAATGACTGGTAATTATTGTAAATGTCGATACTGCACGATAAGATTGGGTGATTTACATAAAATCGCCCTGTTTTTTGTGCAGTTTTTTTATTGACTATATTCCATTTATGGTGTATAATAATTATGTATCAGTACACGATAAAAACATTTATTTTGTCTTGATCGGGTGACCGCTGACCGCGGTCGGTTGTTTATAAGGAGGATATAAAGATGGCTGAACCAAGATTTATCAAAACCGTGACTTTCGGCGGCTATGACAAGGAAGCCGTTATAAGAAGATTTGAATATCTCAACGAACAGGTGCATGATCTCAGGAACGAGCTGAGAGTGACCAAGCTTCAGCTGGAAGCTTACAAAAAGGGAACAGATCCCGAAAAAGCTCTGGAATCGGTTCTTTCGGAAGAACGCGCAAAGCTCACGCAGATCCAGGTTCAGAACAATACTCTAAGCCTCAAGCTGAAAGCAACAGAAGACGAAAACACTAATCTCCAGGAAGAGATAAAGAAGCTCAAGGAAGAAATTGCAGGGGTCAATGACAAGCTCAAGAACGCCGAGTCAAAATGTGCTGCTCTTATGGCTCAGGACGAGGCTATGGCTCTCAGCAACGTGTTCATCGAAGCTCAGAAGTCATCTTCCATGTTGGAAGGTACAGCCAAATCAAAGGCTGCGGAAATAGAGTTCAAAACAAAGAAGCTCGCCGAAAGTATAGTTTCGGAAGCAAATACGGAAGCAGAACAGATAATATTCGAGGCTGAAAGAGAAGCTGCCGAAAAGATCGCCGAGGCAAAGAACAAGGCTGAGGAAATGAACGTTGCTTCAAATAATCTCAGGGCTTCTATCCTCGAGAACGTCAATACGCTGAAGAGACATATGGGTCTGGTAAGAGATTCCCTCGAGGGCTTCCGCAAAGACGGTATAAGCCGCCTTATCGAAGCAGACGAGTGCCTCAACAAAACGGAGGCTACTATCAAGGAGGGCGGAGTCCCTGTATTCAAGCAGCCCGAGGTCTTCGAGCCCGAGATCCCCGAGAGACCTACACTGCTCTCTGAGAAAATGAAAAATGACGACGAAAAGCGCAAGCAGCAGGAAGAGCTCGACAAGCTCAAGCAGATGGCTGAATCCATAGGCGCTAAGAAGGACGACGAGAAGAAGGACGAAAACGACAGGGACGACGAGAAAAAAGACGAAAACGACAGCGAACAGAAAAAGAGCGACGCAAAAAATGAAGGCGGCGAAAAGAAAGGTAAGATAGACCTTGCCGCTCTTGCAGCAAAGGCTAATTCTATCGGAAAGAAATAAAGCAGAATAAGTTTCTTAAATGCCATAAGGAGTTTTTATAATTATGAGTGAATTGATCATTGTAAAACCTGAAAAATGCGTGGGATGTAACGCTTGTGTAAGAGAATGTCCCGCACCCGAAGCCAATATGACCAAGCAGCTGGAGGACGGCCGCTTTATCACTATGGTAAACCCTTCCAAGTGTATCGCCTGCGGCGAATGCGTTAAGAAGTGCAACCACGGTGCAAGAGATTATATCGACGATACTGACGAATGTATCACCGACCTCCTCAAGGAAAAGATCATCATTATGGCTTCTCCTGCTATCAAGACCATTCTCCCCACAAAGTGGAAGGGCGTTCTCGACTGGTTCAAGAAACAGGGATGTACTATATTCGACGTATCCCTCGGTGCTGATATCTGCACATGGGCTCACGCAAGAACTATCGATCAGGACAAGATCGGCAATATAATCACACAGCAGTGTCCTGCCATAGTTAAGTATATCGAAACATACCAGCCCAAGCTGCTCCAGAACCTTTCGCCTATACACAGCCCTATTGCGTGCAGCGCTATATACATAGAGAAGTATCTCCGCAGAAATAACCCCATAGCTGTTATTTCTCCATGTATCGCCGAGGCTTATGAGGCAAAGGATACGGGTCTCGTAAAGTATAACGTTACTATCAAGAAGCTTCTCGAATACTTCGAGAGAAACGATATCATCATCCCGATAGACACTTCCGAGAATTTTGAGTACAAATTCGACGATATGCAGGGACAGCTCGGCTCCATATACTCACGTCCCGGCGGACTGAGAGACAATATCTGGATGCAGGATCCGGATGTCAATATCACAAATTCCGAGGGCGTACACAAGGTTTTCGGAGAAATAGATATGTACGGAAGAATGCCCGAATCCAAGCACCCGAAGGTATTCGACGTGCTCTCATGTGAATTCGGATGTAACATCGGACCCGCTTCGGGTACAAAGCAGACTGTTTTCGATGTAATGGCTACTTCAAGAGCTATCGAAACAGAGGCAAAGAGCCGCCGCAAGTCAACAGGTATCATGGGACGAGGCGACGACAAGCTCTTCAAGAAGTTCGACGATGAGCTCCGTGTTGCTGACTTCCTCAGAAACTACAAGCCGTCAATGCCCACACCTGTTCCGAATGTGGCACAGCTTGTGCCTATCTTCGAGAAAATGGGTATGCATACAGAAGAGGACCGCAGCTATGACTGCCATGCCTGCGGATACAATACCTGCCGTGATATGGCTACGGCTATCTACAGAGGTCTCAATACTCCCGATAACTGTATCGTACACGCTAAATCAGTCCTCATCGCAAGACACTCTGCCCTCAACAGACAGAATGAACAGCTTGCCGAGATCACCGAGGAAGTTCTTGCTCTTTCCGAAAAGCTCAAGAGCAATGTTTCAAATATCACCGAGAATATGGAGAATATCGGCGAGTCCACAGCTGCTACCAGCGAAAGAGCTGCTGTAGTTAAGGACCTCCTTGAGAATGTCGTTTCGTTCTGTAACGATAACTCCACAATGGACGCTGACAGCGTTTCACAGCTCACATCTATCCTTGAAACTACCATCAATGCGTTCAGCGCTCTTGATGATAACGTAACTATCACAAACGAGAGCTCAGAGACTATCAACAAGTCCATAAACGATATCATTTCCCTTGTCGGCGATATCAATAATGTACTCGTTAAGGCTGAGCAGACCGAAAAGGTTGATATTTCCGACGTTACAGGCGTAAAAAAGCCCGCTGAGGAAAAGAACCCCGAGGAAAAGAAGTAATAATAACGAAATTGCCCCGCGTCCGGTATCGGACGCGGGGTTTCTGCAATATATTTTCGGTCATTCTGTCTTGCTGTCAAGTATCATGGCTGAAAGGTTGTACTTTCTGTAGCAGTAAGGCTCATATATCCTTTTCTTATTCCTGTTGACCTCTTCAACGGTTATGGCATCCTCGTTGAAGGCTGCAAGGAGTCCGTCGTCGGACATTCTTAGTATCGCGTCTGTATCCAGCTCTTCAAGATGTCCCGACCTGTACATCTCTATGTTGTACTTGGCAATAAGAGCTTCGGGGCGTGAAAAGCAGAGGACCGCAAACAAAAGTGTGAAAATAACTGCAAGATGCTTTGTGAACTTCATATCATAACGGAACTGCTTTATGATAACAAGCACGAATATCAGCGCAAGAAGCACCATGAACCAGCTTGTATACACTCTGAGCTCAGTAAGACCGTAATTGTCGATGTACATTACCATTTTGCTCATAGCTGTTGCAATGAGGATAAGAGTGAAAATGCTGAGCACAACGCTGTAAAGCTTGAGGGCAAAAGGCTTTTCCTTGCCTGCTTTCTTGGAAAAGAGACTGATGAAGCAGAGTACAAGAAGGTTTATCACTGCAACTGCAAAGAGCTCGAAGAATCCCTTTCTTGCGTAGTCAGCATAGGTAAAGCCGTTAGGTAGCTCGCCGCTGAACGCGGACAGGAAGTAGCTCGCCTGTGAGAAGAAAAACATCACATAAAGTATGCAGAGGGGAGTTACGGCTGTATACATTACAAGGTTGCTTATAAAACGCATACTGAAAAGAGTCTTTATGCAGTTCTGCTCTTCAAGCGGACGAATCTTGTCGCGGTGAGTATTCGCGTAAAGCATTCCGAAAAGATACATCGAACATGGAACAGCTAAACAAAGCTGCAAAATGATCTCCCATATCTCATCGCTGAATATCCTGTAAAACATATCCGTGAGCATTTCCTCCAGCCCGTCATCTGCGGACATAAGAAGCGATGCAACTACAGCTGTGACAGGGATAGTGATAAGCAGGCCTATTATTATGTACTTAACATTTGAGCCTGCCTTTGACTTTGAAAGGCGGTCCTGAGTTATAGCTGCCTGCTTGCCGAAATGTGAGAACGGGTACTCGAATATCGCCTTGCATACAGCAAACGGCAGATAGCGCTCGATATCCTTGTTTCCTGCCGAAGCAGAGTACACAAGGTAAGCTCCTGCGCCGAAAAGGAATATAGCATTAAGGTCCTTGATGAAGTTGTTTGCTGTTATCGAGAATACAAAGCTGAAAATATAGAGTACAGCTGCATTTATCTTATTGAAAGCCGAGAATTTGCAGCCTTTTTTCTTCATGTAGACTATTGCCGCGGTAATAATGGCAATAAAAACTCCCGTAGTGAAGAACCCCATAACATAGTACAGGACATATCTCACGAAAGCGAACGCGGCAATTATCGCAAACACCGAAAGAACGACCTCAGCCTTTGAGTATTCGGGCTTTTCCTTTACCTTTGCCACAGGCTGCGGTATATAATGAGCCTGTGTTCCGTTATAAATATTGTTATTCATGACGTTTACTCCTTTTTAATTTTATAAAAGCAATTTTAAATGGATACGGCACTGTCAGTAACGTTTTTCACTCCCAATGATGTAATACTATCAGATAGCCTCCTTTTTCAAGCTCAGTTATCTTCATATCTGTGCGGGAATTTACATACTTATAAATTATTTCACTGTCTCCACGTCTTTCATCAGACTTCAGAGCGGCATTTACATTTTCTGCAATGAACCTCTCATAATCATCTGTTTCCAGCTCAAGTCTCTGATCTATCGCAATTAGTATACTGTCATCTGAATATCGTTTCAGTTTAACATTATCATCAACGTTTATATCGAATATATGCTCCATGATTGCAGTTCTTTCAGCATTAAAATGCGTATAATGCTTGTCAAAGTAATCATAGACAGCTCCTATTCTAAATATTATAAATGGCAGAGAAAGCAGAAGTACAAGCTCTAAAACGGAATTTCTCAGCACTTTTTTAAGTTCTGTATCCATTAAGCACCGCCTTTGATTAACTTACTATAAATATGTGTATAGTAAGTATTGCATTTGCTCCGGTTGGTGGGGGAGCATTTCTGCTCCCCTGTATATCATACCCCTGTATCATGGTTTACCCCATGCATTCGTTTATTCTCTCTGATATTCCAGTATATCTCCCGGCTGGCAGTCCAGCTCGTCGCATATCCTTTCAAGGGTCGAAAAGCGCACCGCCTTTGCCTTGCCTGTTTTCAGTATCGAAAGATTAGCGGTAGTAATGCCCACCTTTTCTGCAAGATCCTGCGAGGACATCTTCCGCTTTGCCATCATAACGTCAAGATTTACTATAATCGGCATGGAAAACACCTCCATTATATTGTAAAGTCGTTTTCCGACTTTATTTCTACTGCCTTTTCAAATACGTTTTTCAGAACGCGCATGATAAGTCCGAACATCAGCGCGCACATTCCGAAGAATATGAATATCGAGCTCCACAGTCCGAAAATCATCATCATCACGCCTACTCCCATACATATCCATGATATCCGACGCAGGCAATTGGTATTTTTCTGTATGAACACCTCGTCCCTGCTGATATTCCTGAGAAGCATATGCAGGTTCCACAGCGCCGCAAGAGCAAGTGCGTCGCACACGTACAGAGTAACGCACATGGGAATGAACATGGTGCTCCTGTCAAAAACGCTGTTCGCCTCGGCAGCCATTTC
The DNA here is from genome assembly GCF_017549005.1 of Ruminococcus sp. GTDB lineage: Bacteria > Bacillota > Clostridia > Oscillospirales > Ruminococcaceae > Ruminococcus. The sequence goes on along the minus strand of NZ_JAFYYT010000046.1, from coordinate 51,545 downwards.
AAACTGGTACCATTCCGATATGGCAGGTATAAAGACCGCAACTATTATGGCTGCAATAGCCGCTGCAATAGTAAGAATACGCGAAAGAATAAGTGATTTATCCTTGTTCCACATAAGTCCGCTCTCCTTTGTATTGTTTTACTGTGACTATAGTATAACACATAAAATATCATTTGTCAATAGAAAATTATCGTTTTTCAATAATTTTTTTCTGTTTTTCAAACAGCCGGAGATTTTATAAAAAAAAGCTGTAAAGATTTTATCTTTACAGCTTTTTTCGTCAGCCTGTGTATCTGTCGATATATGCGCTTCTGCCCGACATGGGGTCCTTGTTCTTCACGCCGCATACTATAGCCTCGATAAGCTCGGGCTGAGTCTGTGTGAGCTTGCGGCGGTCAAAAAGTCCGAAGCCGTTTGGTCCGTTGTAGCCGTTGTCCCAGTACACGGGAGTTATTCCGTTCTGAGCCGCAGTTCCTGCCAGAAAGCCGTCGTAATAAGCGCGGTTCTCGGCTATCCTGTCGGGAAGCTCGGAGTGCTCGAGGGTCTTGTCGATACAGCCGAACTCGCCTATTACTACAGGTATGCCCTTATCCACATACCTTTCCTTGAGCATCGAGAGCTGAGCCTTTATGTGCTCCTCCTCGCCCCAGTCTGCGTCGTAAATGGGGTCGATATTGGTCATTTCGATTATCTCCTGACCCTTCTGTCCCCAGAGGAATATCTTTTTCACATCGTCGCCGCAGTACTCCCACGGGTCATAACAGTGTACCGAAAGCATAAGTCTGCCCTCGTCCGCGGTATTGCCCCTGTCCTCGGGGAACCTGAAGCCGTAATTGCCGCAGGTATACTTTATATCCGTATTCCAGCCCGCAACCAGCAGCCAGCGGTGAGTATTGCAGCCCCCTGCGCTCCTGACGGTATCAACGAATATCTGATCGTAATCGTTTATATTCTCATAGTATTCGGGAACAGGGTCATGATATACCCCGTCGAATACTTCGTTCATGCACTCGAAAATAAGGTGCTCGTCGTGGTCTGCGAAACGGAGAGCGACCTGTTTCCATACAGCGGCAAACTTAGCTTTAACGTAGTCCTGATCCTCGCTGTCGCAGAGAAGCCAGCCGCCGTTTATAGTATGGTAGCCGTCGCCGTGCATATTTATAATAACGAACATTCCCCTGTTATAGCAGTAATCCACGACCTCTGCTATCCTTTCGAGCCATGCATCGTTTATTTTAAAGCCGTTGCTGTCATCTATCATACTGAGATAGGAAATGGGTATCCTGACTGTATCAAAGCCTGCCTCTGCAACTGCGTCCACCATCTCCTGCGAAGCCTTCGGGTTTCCCCATACCGTTTCGTCGGGAGTTCCGCCGAAATTCGCCTCGAGTGTATTTCCGTAATTCCAGCCTGCGCCCATTTTTTCCGCTATTTCATTGGCTGATATGATGAATTTTCCTTTTGTTCTTTCCATTGGGAGTTCCCCCTATTTTATTTCTGACCAAAAAACAATATCCTACCGTAAAATCTTACACATATTATATCACATAAATCCCCATATTTCAACCATATATAAAGCAAAGAAGATTATTTGCAACAAAGAAGCTGTTTTTTTCCCCATAGCTTGACATTGCAACACAAAACTGTTATAGTAATTACAAGACATGAAATAACAATCTGATATGATACACAGCCATATCTTTGATACCTCTATATAAGTATCAAAAATATATCAGGGGGAAATATATGAACTGGATTTTACTTTTTGCAATACTGCTTTTAATGTCCGTAGGCGGCACTGTCTATCTTATCACGCGGTTTCACCGATTCAGCTTCATCGAAAAGCTGGGCGGGAAACACAGGCTTCTCTCATGGCTTGCAAGCATACTGCCGCTTGGCGGGATAGCCTGCCTCGGCTTCATAAACTTCTACAGCGTTATCGTTGTGATACTTCATCTTATAATATTCTGGCTCATTGCCGACCTTTTCGCATTTATCGTGCGGAAAGCCGCAAAAAAAGAACGCCGCCGCAACACCGAGGGAGTATGCGTACTGCTGTTTACGGCGGTATATCTGTGCATAGGCTGGTACAACGCTCATAATATCATAGTTACGCCCTATTCGGTAACTACCGATAAAACCATAGACGGCGGAAGTATAAAAGTAGCCGGCTTTGCAGACTCTCATATCGGCATAACTCTCGACGGTGACGGCATGGCACGGCAAATTGAGCGGATACAGGCAGAAGATCCCGATATTGTCGTTATTGCGGGAGATTTCGCAGACGACGACTCCAAACGCAGCGATATGGTCAAAGCCTGCGAGGCGCTCGGAAAGCTGCATACTACCTACGGTGTTTACTTCGTAAGCGGCAATCACGACAAGGGCTATATGCCTGACAGCCGCGATTTCACCATAGAAGAGCTATATTCTGAGCTCGAAAAGAACAATGTTACAGTCCTCGAGGACGAAGCTGTAATGGTTACGGACAATTTCGCAATAATAGGCAGAAAGGACAAGCATGACGAGTCACGGAAGGCTGTAAGCGAACTCACAAAGGATATACCTTCATCTGTGTACACACTTGTACTCGACCACCAGCCCAACGACTACAACAACGAAGCCGCAGCGAATGTTGACCTTGTCTACTCGGGACACACTCACGGCGGTCATATATGGCCATCAGGCTATGTGGGTCTGTGGATAGGCGCCAATGACTTCGTTTATGGTCACACAAAACGCAGCAATACGGATTTCATCGTGACTTCGGGCATTTCGGGCTGGGCTATCCCTTTCAAGACGGGAACTGTATCCGAGTACAATATTATCAATATCAAGGGCAGGGAGTGAAAATATGAATAATATCGCAATTGCAAACGAGACTATAAAAATAACCGCTGACGGTTTCTACGAAAAAGACGGAAAGCGCATGGAGCTGCCAAAAAACGACTTTACGGCAGTTATTGTATATTCTCCCGAAAAAGGCGCAGAGCTGCTCAAAAACACGGTAATTCCCGACGGTAAAATGTGTGAGTTGACCGTTACTACCGAGGATTCCTTTACCGCTGCGAGCCGCTTTGAGAAGCCTTTCGTCATGAATTTCGCCAACGCCCACAAAGCAGGCGGCGGCTTCAGACTCGGAGCAAACGCTCAGGAGGAAGCTCTGTGCAGGTGCAGCACTCTTTACGCCTCAATAACCTCCGACGCAGCAAAGGAGATGTACCGCTTCAATAACACTCATCTCAGCTCCGTAGAGTCCGATTATATGCTCTATTCTCCTGATGTATGCGTCTTCCGCGATCATCACTGCGAGCTGCTCGATGAGACTTTTACGGCGGCTGTGATAACTGTTCCCGCGCCAAACAAACGCGGAGCAGCACTGCTTGCTTCGGGTAAAAAGACAGCGGAAACAATGACAAGACGCATACGCATAATGCTTGCGATAGCTGCGGAAAACGGCCATAAAAACCTCGTTCTCGGCGCCTGGGGCTGCGGAGCCTTCGGCAATAAACCCGATGAAGTATCGGAATATTTCAGGAAAGTCCTTATGGACGAAGGCTTCGGAAAGCTTTTCGATAATGTCTGCTTTGCAGTCTATGGCAAATCAGACGGACGGAATTATCTCAGCTTCAAAAAAACTTTTGGCAGTTAATTTGTAAGGGCGGTGTATGCATCATCTCCTGCACGGTTTTAGAGAATTATTATACACACAAAACGGGTACACATATGTGTACCCGTTTCTTTATTTTATCGTCAGCATCACAGGACAGTGGTCGCTGCCCATTACATCTGTAAGTATCTCAGAGTTCACCACGCGCTCCATAAGGCGCTCTGAGACCACGAAATAGTCTATACGCCAGCCTGCGTTCTTCTCGCGGGCTCTGAAGCGGTACGACCACCACGAATACGTAACGGTATCGGGATAGAGCCTGCGGAAAGTGTCCGCAAATCCTGCACCGAGAAGCTCCGTGAACTTGCCGCGCTCCTCGTCGGAAAAGCCTGCGTTGCCGCGGTTTGTTTTGGGATTTTTCAGGTCTATCTCCTCATGAGCAACATTGAGGTCGCCGCAGTAGATAACGGGCTTTTTCTTGTCGAGCTCCGAGAGATACGCTCTCATATCGTCCTCGAACTCCATGCGGTAGTCGATACGCTTGAGACCGTCCTGAGCGTTGGGAACATAGCAGCACACGAAGTAAAAGTCCTCATACTCGCAGGTAATTACTCTTCCCTCGTCGAGATGAGTACCGTTTATACCGTAATTAACTGAGACCGGCTCTGTTTTGCTGAAAACAGCCGTTCCCGAGTAGCCCTTCTTTATGGCGCTGTGAAAATATATGTGGTAGCCTTCGGGCGTGAAGTCCGCCTGATCGGGCTGCATTTTTGTTTCCTGCAGGCAGAATATATCAGCGTCCGCAGCCTTGAAGAAGTCCTCAAAGCCCTTTTGCAGACAAGCGCGAAAGCCGTTTACGTTCCATGAAATGAGCTTCATTGTTATACCTCCGAAAAAAATCTCTCCGCAGTCCTGACAACTGCGGAGACTTTATAACATTATATCATAGAATATCTAAAAATGCAACTTTCTATTGTTACTATTCCTTTCAAATCCGGCTTATTCGCTCTCTGTTTCCTCAAAACCGTCCATGAACTCGTCAAATATGCTCCTGAACTCTGCCTTGTCGCTTTCATTTTTCAGCTTGTAGCATAAATTTGACCTGTTTGCAGGAATGATAACTCCCTCACAGTCGATGAGACAATCCTTAACTGTTAAATCAGTCATACTGTGCTCAACTTTTGAACAGGTCTCCCATTCAAGAGAAGAAAGCTTTTCCTTAAAGTTTTCAAAATCACTTTCATTATATTTATAGAAAGTGTTTTTAAACTCTGATTCATCGAAAAACTGCGCTTTATCCTCAGGCATATCCTTAAAGGCATTCCGTATATCTTCCTCAGAAACAGCTTCTCCGAATTCCTTTTTGATAAGATACTTTTTCAGAACAGCGTTGTAAGCTTCAAGGTCACTGTCGTTTTTCAGCTTGTAAGTTCTTCCGATACCAAACTGCATATAGCCGTCCTCTGCTACAACAAAACCAATAGAATAGCTGTTTACATCGCCGCTTCTTATAGAAGCTCTTTCCCATTCAAAATCCATGAGCTCATAAGCAAGATCTTCTCTGCCTGTAAGAGTATATTCTTCCTGCCTGTTTTCGTCTGCTATATAATAGTACGCTTTGTCATATGGATTGTTCTTGAAGCCGTTGCTTATCTCGTTTTCAAGCTCCTTGTTTGTAACCTTTTCAAACTCTGCAATAGCTTCTTCATCATCTACGAGCATATACAAAATGTCGTTAAAGACTCTTTGACCGTCAATGTAGCTATGGTAAGAAACACGCTCCTCACTTTTTACTTTTTCGGTCAGTCTCAGTTCACCGTTGTCGAACAGTTCAAAGCTATAGGTAACGCCTTTTGCCTTGCTGTCTGTGCCATTGAAAAATATCTTTATGCCTCTCAAAGTAGATGTAAAATCATCAGCTTCTATTCCTTTTGACATATCAAAATGGTCAAGATACTCAAAGATCTTATCCTTGTCGATATCAGATTTGCTGTATATATCGCCGCTGAGGTCTTCCCATAATTTTATTTCAGCATTATAGCTGTCCTTATTAGCTTTCAGCTTGCTGTAAACCGAAGCTTTCTCGTCTGTATTTATATTTGTACTTTCTTCTGTTTTGAAGTTATAGCGCGCAAGCTGATAAGCTCCGCCGCCCACAGCTCCGCAGACAAGGGCGAAAGCCGCTGCCATTGCTGCTATCCTGCCCCAGTTATGCCTTGAAGTGATAACGTCCGTACCGCTTACGCTTTCCTCATACTCATGCACCTCTATAGTGGGAGCTGAGAGCTTTTCCTGCATACGGCTGCGAAAATCGTCGCTGCACTTCACTTTGCGGAGAAAATTGTTATATTCATCTCGTTTCATAAATGAAACCCTCCTCTTCAAGCTCTGTTTTCAGTTTCTTTCTTCCGCGCTGCAAAAGCGAGCTGACCGTATTCTCATTCTTTCCGATGAGCGAAGCTATCTCCTTTATGGTGTACTCCTCATAATAATAAAGGAATATCACCGATGAATATTTCTCGGGGAGCTTTGCTATCCTGTCGCGTATCTCGCTGTCTTTCGGAGTAAACTCGCAGCTGAGAGTATTTGCGGTCTTCTCGTCAAGAGCGGTATTCCTGAGTATACGTGCGCTTTTTCTGTAGTTTTTGCAGCGGTTTATGGCTGAACGGAGCAGCCATGCTTTCAGATGTTCATCGGACTCAAATCTCTGCGGCTTTGCATGGAGGGAGAGAAATATCTCCTGAGTGATGTCCTCTGCCTCGGAATAGCTTCCTGTCATGGCAAAGGCAGCCCGCAGAACAGTGTCGCCGAACTTATTAAACGCATACAGCGCCGAACTGTCATTCATGGCAATTCCTCCTTTCTGTCGGAAGCGTCGCTTCATAAATATAAACAATCCTGAGGAGCATTTTCGTGCATTAAAAAGGAAAAAATTTGTATAGGCGAGTTCCGCTCGCCCGAAAATTATCTGCGGACGCTCGGAAAGCCACCTACAAACTAAAAAGCCCACTGTTTTTCAGTGAGCTTTTCGTAACGCCGCCCTCGGCGTTCTCTGCAATTATTATTAAAGTTCCAGCATATCCAGTATATCCTGCTTTGGACGAAGTCCCTCAGCTATCTTGACAGGGATACCGTCCTTTACTACCGCGAGCATGGGGATATTCTCAACTCTGAAAGCTGCCGCAAGCTCGGGCTGCTCGTCAACATTTACCTTGCCGACCTTTATCCTGCCTGCGTATTCGTCCGCTATCTGCTCGATAACAGGTCCGAGAGCCATGCAGGGTCCGCACCACATTGCCCAGAAATCAAGAAGAATGGGCGTGTCCTTATAGTTCAGGACTTCTCTCTGGAAGTTTTCCTTTGTGATAACTACTTCTCTCATATTTTACCTCCTGTTTATTAAAGTTCCTTTGCGTAAAGGCGGTCGGTTCCGCCGCCGTAATTGATTATGTCATGGATATATTCATATCCGTAATGCTCATAAAGTCCTGTATATTCCGTGGGAATGTAAGTCTTTTTAAATCCAAGCTCCCTCACGTATCCGTTAGCGAAGTCTATGAGCTGTCCGCTGATACGTTGTCCCCTTGCGCTCTCCGTGACGAAGATGCAGGATATCCACGGATATATATCGGGCAGAGGGTAATAGTCCGTTTTCATTATGGAAGCCATACCAACTATTTTTCCGTCCTGAATCGCGGCAAGCATACACTCCCATTCTGTGAACTCCCACGACCTTAGCATATCAGCGATGTGCTCCTTAACCTCATGCCATGAGCATTCCTCAACGAATTGCAGGAGCTCCTGAGCAAGCGGAGTGTCCTTATATACCTTACTTATGGTCAGCATATTTAGTCTTCCAGTGATTTGTAATAGAGCATACAGTGACAGAAGCCCTCAAATTCCGGGTCTGCTATCTGGTCGCGGAACTCCTTGCACATACACTTGTTTTCGGGAGTTTTTGCCAGTCTGCACGGACAGTAGCCGTCCTTCAGTTTAAGTCCCTCTTTTATTCTGTCAACTACTTCTTTGTCGGGATTGAGTGTTACTTTCATAATCAGTCCCTCCTTTATTTTTCATACAGACAAGCTGTATTCTTTATTTCATAAGCTCGTCTGCAAGAGCCTCTATCTGAGCGATATTTGCAGGCTTTAAAGCTGATTTGATAGATACGGTTGTATCTGTCCATGTGATGTTCTTGGACTTCTCGAACATTGCCTTTACGGTCTTTGCAGCGAGAGGAGCCCAGCTTCCGTTTTCGATGATACCGATAGTACGGTTCTGATAGTTTCTCTCGGTAAGGTCGAGAATGAAGTGCTTCATGAACGGGAAGATATCGGCATTATATGTTGTCGTAGCGATAATAAGCTTTCCGTAGCGGAATGCGTCCTCCACAGACTCAGCCATATCCTCTCTTGCAAGGTCGGCGATAGCTACCTTCGGGCAGCCCTTTGCTTCAAGCTTCTCCTTGAGGAGCTCGGCAGCCTTCTTTGTATTGCCGTAAACCGATGTGTAAGCGATGAATATACCCTCAGACTCAACACCATAGCTTGACCATGTATTGTAAAGTCCGAGATAGTATCCGAGGTTCTCCTTGAGAACAGGTCCGTGGAGAGGGCAGATAGTCTGAATATCAAGAGCTCCTGCCTTTTTCAGTACAGCCTGTACCTGTACGCCGTACTTTCCGACGATACCGAAGTAATAGCGGCGAGCTTCGCAAGCCCAGTCCTCCTCAACGTCGAGAGCTCCGAACTTTCCGAAAGCGTCTGCTGAGAAGAGCACCTTGTCTGTGCTGTCGTAAGTGAACATTACCTCAGGCCAGTGTACCATAGCAGCGAATACGAATGAAAGCTCATGCTTTCCGAGAGAAAGCTTCTCTCCCTCCTTGACTTCCAGCTTGTTTGCTATAGCAAGACCATCGAAGAAACTGTCTATCATGCCGAAAGTCTTTGCGTTGCCAACAACTGCCGTATCAGGGTACTTTTTGAGGAAGTTTGCAAGATTTGCGGAATGGTCGGGCTCCATATGCTGAACGATGATATAATCGGGAGCCTTGTCCCCAAGCACTTCCGAGATATTACCGAGCCACTCGTCTGTGAAATTTCCGTCAACAGTGTCAAAAACAGCTGTTTTTTCATCAACTATAATATATGAGTTATATGCCATACCATTAGGCACATCATACTGTCCCTCAAAGAGGTCGACCTGATGATCGTTGACTCCGATGTAGTAAATGTCATTTGTTATTTTATTCATGGTAATTACCTCTTTTCATTATTTACGCTTATGCGCTATGGGATAATTATACCATAAATACAGAGCCGTGAAAAGTGGCATTTGCAACAAATTTAAAGATATTTCTTTTATTATGTCTTATATTACACAAAAATATTCACGCTTTCCGATGATTATGCAGCCGTAAAAAGCGCATAATATATTCAGGACAAAATGAAAGCGAGTGATAAAATGGTAAGTTTTATATTAGGTACAATGTTCGGCGGGACTATTGGTGTAATAACAATGTGTCTCTGTACAGCGGCAAAGTGGGGCGACGAGCATATAAACATCCATTAGCCTTTAGCTGTTAGCCTTTAGGGACGCCAAATTGGCGTCCGCAAATCAAAAAAAATGCAGGTGGGTAATGTAAACATCGCCCACCTGTTTTTTCATATATATTTAACGGGCGGATAATATCCGCCCCTACATTGTACAAAAAGGGCGGCAAAAGCCGCCCTAACTGATTACTTCTTCTCAGGAACCTTTATGATGTCCTTGCGCATATATGGCTGGAGAGCCTTTGGAATGCGGATAGAGCCGTCCTCGTTGAGGTTGTTCTCGAGGAATGCGATGAGCATTCTCGGAGGAGCAACAACTGTATTGTTAAGTGTATGTGCAAAGTATTTGCTGCCGTCCTCAGCCTTTACTCTGATACCAAGACGTCTTGCCTGTGCGTCGCCGAGATTTGAACAGCTTCCCACCTCGAAGTACTTCTTCTGACGGGGCGACCATGCCTCAACGTCGATAGACTTGACTTTAAGGTCTGCAAGGTCTCCCGAGCAGCATTCAAGAGTACGTACAGGTATATCAAGTGTGCGGAAGAACTCAACTGTATAGCTGTAGAGCTTATGGAACCAGTCCATAGACTCCTCGGGCTTACATACAACGACCATTTCCTGCTTTTCAAACTGGTGGATACGGTAAACGCCGCGCTCCTCGATACCGTGAGCACCTACCTCCTTACGGAAGCATGGAGAATAGCTTGTGAGAGTCTTTGGAAGCTCCTCCTCGGGAACGATAGTATCAATGAACTTGCCTATCATAGAGTGCTCGGAAGTACCGATAAGGTAGAGATCCTCGCCCTCGATCTTGTACATCATGCCTTCCATTTCTGCGAAGCTCATAACGCCTGTAACAACGTTGCTTCTTATCATGAATGGAGGAATGTAATATGTGAAGCCCTTGTCTATCATGAAGTCTCTTGCGTAAGAGAGTATGCAGCTCTGGAGCTGTGCGATATCTCCGCAGAGATAATAGAAGCCGTTTCCGCTTGTCTTACGTGCGCTGTCGATGTCGATACCGTTTAACTTTTCCATGATATCAACGTGGTAAGGAACTTCAAATGCAGGAACAGCAGGCTCGCCGAAACGCTCTACCTCGACGTTCTCTGTATCGTCCTTTCCTATCGGAACGGTCTCGTCGATGATATTCGGGATGACCAGCATTATCTCGCGGATATCAGCTTCGAGCTTTACCTCGAGCTGCTCCTTTTCCTCGAGCTCCCTGCCCATTGCAGAGACCTCAGCCTTTATCTTTTCAGCCTCGTCCTTCTGACCGTTCTTCATAAGTCCGCCGATCTCTTTGCTCTTTACGTTACGTGTATTTCTGAGGTTATCGCAGGCAAGCTTGGTCTCTCTGTACTGCTTGTCAAGCTCTATTACCTTGTCAACGAGTTCGAGCTTGTCGTCCTGGAATTTCTTCCTGATGTTTTCCTTTACCATTTCCGGGTTGGTTCTTATAAGCTTGATATCTATCATAATATATTCTCCTTAGTCCTCTTTTGCAAGCTTTTCAGCCAGTGCTGCGAGGTCGTTTTTATCATAAAATTCAAGGATCAGAGCGCCCTTGTTCTTACCGTAGTCGACCTTGACCTTTCTGCCGAGTCGCTCGTTAAGAGAAAGCTCCATTTCCTTAAAATAATTATCAATTTTTCTGTTTGTCTTTGCAGCAGCTTCTTCCGTATGCTCTGCGGATTTCTGAGCAGCCTTTTCAACCTGACGAACGGTCAGTCCTCCGTCGGCAGCCCTTAGAGCTGTAGCGATAAGCATTTCCTCGTCCTCAAATCCGAGCAATGCCCTTGCATGACCTGCGGAAAGCTCGCCGTTCTCCACCATTTTAAGCACTCTGTCGGGAAGTGAGAGTATTCTCACGGCATTTGCAACTGCGGAACGGGAACGTCCCACCATTTTTGCGACTTTTTCCTGTGTCATGCCGAATTTCTCAATAAGATCGTTATAGCCTGCGGCTTCTTCGATAGGGTTAAGATTTTCACGCTGCAGGTTCTCAATAATCGCGATCTGCATCGTTTCCAGGTCACTGAGCTCGCGGATCGTAACAGGTACTTCATCAAGGCCTGCCATTCTTGCAGCCCGCCATCTTCTTTCGCCTGCAACTATCTGATAGCCGCCCGAGCTTATCGGACGTACAAGTATCGGCTGGAGCATACCGTGCTCGCGGATAGAGTCAGCAAGAGCTGTTATTGCCTCGTCGCTGAACGCCTTACGGGGCTGATCGCGGTTAGGCTCTAATTCAGCAGTACGCAGCGTCTTTTTCACCTGTACCTCATTGGCGTTGTCAATGAAAAGCGCGTCAAGACCTACGCCTAAACCACCTTTTGCCATAGTTCAAACCTCATTCGTCAAGACGAACGTTTTCCTTTCTTTGTTTTTTTGAAAGAAAAGATCTTTTTCTTTGCAGGGAGCTCCAGCGGCTCGCCAAGAATCTCATGGCAGACAAGCTCGTATGACTCTGCGCCCTTTGAGCCCTTGTCATAGTACATTACCGGCTTTCCGTGGCTGGGAGCTTCGGAAATACGGACATTTCTCGGTATCCTTGTCTTGAAGACCTTGTCCGGGAAGTACTTCTCCACCTCAGAAACAACATCGTTTGCAAGATTGAGCCTTCCGTCAAACATGGTAAAGAGGATTCCCTCTATTTCCAGCGCCGGATTATAATTATTTTTAACTATTTTTATAGTATTCACCAGCTGAGAAAGTCCCTCGAGTGCATAGAACTCTGCAAGCATAGGCACGATGATACTGTCGCAGGCAACAAAACCGTTGATAGTAATTGTTCCAAGTGCAGGCGGACAGTCGATGAAAATGTAATCAAATTCTTCCTTACAGGTGAGAAGCTGCATTTTCAGTCTGTTGACCCTGTTTTCAAACTCCACAAGCTCTATCTCACAGCCTGCAAGATTTTCCGTTGCAGGTATAATTGAGACATTCTCAAACTCAGTTGTATGTACAGCTTCCTGTGCCCGAGCCTTGCCCGTTATAACATCGTAAGCTGAAACGGTCACTGACTTCTTTTTAATACCGAAGCCCGTTGTGGTATTACCCTGAGGGTCCACGTCCACACAAAGGACATTGAATCCGCGTGAACCGAGATATGCTGCGATATTTATGACGGTTGTTGTTTTTCCTACGCCACCTTTCTGGTTGGCAACAGCTATTATCTTGCCCATATTATCTTCCTTTCAAGATTTACTTCTAATATTATAGCACTTTTGAAGCGTATTGTAAATAAGAAACTGAGATTTTTTTGAAATTTGTTTCACGTGAAACACTCTGTAACAAAAAAACACATGAAACATAAAAATGTTTCATGTGAAACAATTATATCAAGACTTCTTCTGAATAGGAATCCTGACGCGATATTCTATGTAGTCCTCGCTCTGTATCTTTCTGGAGTCAGCCGAAATACCTGCCGCCTGCATAGTTTCTATAGCTTTATTAATAGTATTTACAAAAAGCTTGACATTCTGAAACACAACCGAGCGTTTCTTATAACTTACCTTGTCCTTCTTACTTCCAATGAACTCGTCGATAAGCTTTTCCGAGCGCTCCACGTTCAGGTCGCTTTTTATTATTTTGTCAAGTATAAACAGCCTGTCCTCAGCACTTCCAAGGCGGAGAAGTGCTCTCGCATGGCGCTCAGTCAGTCCGTACTGCGTGATAAGCGTCCGTTCCTTCTCGGTAAGCCTTAAAAGTCTCAGCTTGTTTGCAATAGTACTCTGAGCGCGTCCCAGCTTTGAAGCTGCGTCCTCCTGAGTCATGCCGTAAAGGGTTATGAGCTTCTCGATTGCAGAAGCTTCGTCAAAAAAAGACAGATCCTGACGCTGGATATTCTCAACAAGGGCAAGCACAGCGGAATGACGGTCGCTCACATCATGTACAATACACGGAACAACAGGGAAACCGCATAGCTTCGCAGCACGAAGTCTTCGCTCACCTGCGATCAGTTCATACTTCGACCCCTTCTTTCGTACAGATATAGGCTGCAAAATTCCGTTCTGTGCAATGGACTCCGCGAGCTGTGATATATCGTCCGAAAAGTCCGACCGAGGCTGATTTGGGTTAGAAATTATGTCGTCTGTTGATATTTCTACGACTCTATTTATGAGCCGCTCCTTGGTAAAGTTCAAAAATCCTGCCATTATTATGACCTCCGATCAAATTTATAAATCTATTATAATACCTGTCGGAAATAATTTCTATAAAAAAAATCCGCCGTTTTTCACTAAAACGACGGATCATTTGACTTATTTATCATTTATCAGAGCTGTTTCTTCTTGATCTGACCGCTGTTTCTCGGGTATTTTGGCGGAGTCTGCGATATTTTCTTTACATCGACTATCCTGCGCTGCTCGCCAAAAAGCTCGTACTCAGCAATACTCCCGATCTTGCCGCCAAGAAGCTTCACAGCGTTTTCGCCCTCTGACAGATCTTCTGACGGTCCCTTCATGGAAATGAAGCTGCCGCCTACCTTTACAAAGGGAATGCAAAACTCACTGAGAAGAGAAAGATTGGCAACTGCACGGGCACATGAAAAATCAAATTGTTCCCTGTATTCGGGAAGTTTTGAGAAGTCTTCGGCACGTCCGTGAATAAAATCAGCCTCTATACCAAGCCTATCACAAAGCTGACGTAGGAACTCCACACGCTTGTTTAGGCTGTCAAGAAGAGTTATCTTTATATCAGGACAAAACAGCTTTAAAGGTACCGACGGAAATCCCGCACCCGTTCCGACATCAATAAATGTCGAATTTTCGGGAATTTCTACATATTTGCTTAGAATTATACTATCTATAAAATGCTTTTTCAGTATCTCGGAACCGTCTATAATAGCCGTAAGATTTACCTTTTCATTGTACTCAACAAGAAAATCTGCGTATATATCGAGCCTTTCATAGAGTTCCTGCGACAGTTCCAATCCCACGGACTGAAATTCGGAACAGCATAAATCAAATTCAGGAAGCATTGTTTTCTCCCTTCTCGTGCATGAGCCAAACAGCAAGCATTGACACGTCGGCAGGCGAAACACCAGAAATTCTGGACGCCTGACCTATTGACAAGGGCTTTATCTTGTTCAGTTTCTCCGCAGCTTCGAGCCTGAGACCGTATATCATGCTGTAATCAAGGTCCTTCGGGAGCTTTTTCGACTCCATTTTACGCATTTGCTCGATCTGCTGAAGCTGTTTCTGAATGTATCCCTCGTATTTAATCTGAAGTTCCACCTGTTCCGCAACATCGGGCGGAAGTTCAGGTCTTTCCTCATCAAATTCGCTAAGATCATTGTAGTAGATCTGCGGACGGCGGATAAGATCAGACATTTTACAGCCCGTCGCAAGAGGGGAAGTTCCATGTGCTTCAAGGAACTCATTAAGCTCCACAGACGGCGAAATATTTAGCTTCGAAACTCTCTCGATCTCCTCTGCAGTGAGCCTTTCCTTCTCAAGCAGCGCGTCATAACGCTCCTGAGAGATAAGTCCGAGCTTGTAGCCGATAGGCGTAAGTCTCTGATCTGCGTTATCCTGACGAAGAATCAACCTGTACTCGCTTCGTGAAGTCATCATTCTGTAGGGGTCTGAACAGCCCTTAGTTACAAGATCATCGACCAAAGTGCCGATATAAGAGCTCGCACGGTCAAGTATCATAGGCTCTTTACCCTTTATTTTCAGTGCAGCATTGATTCCCGCAACTATTCCCTGAGCAGCTGCTTCTTCATATCCCGAGCTTCCGTTGAACTGACCGGCCCCGTAAAGTCCCTCTACGTTTTTGAATTCAAGGGTCGGAAGAAGCTGATTCGGGTTGCAGCAGTCATACTCGATTGCGTATGCAGGTCTCATTATCTCTACGTCTTCAAGTCCGTCTATTGTTCTAAGAAACGCGAGCTGCACGTCCTCAGGCAGTGATGATGACATTCCCTGTAAATAGTACTCTTCTGTACTCATTCCCATGGGCTCCACAAAAAGCTGATGTCGGGGTTTGTCTGAAAATCTCACTATCTTGTCCTCGATTGACGGACAGTATCGTGGACCTACTCCCTCTATTCTACCCGAGTATAATGGTGACCTGTCAAGGTTTGCAAGTATGACTTCATGGGTTTTACTGTTGGTATATGTCACAAAACAGCTTACTTTATTATCAAGCTTGTCAGGATCCGTTTCAAATGAAAAGGGGACAATTTTTTCGTCACCGTCCTGTCTTTCCATTATATCAAAATTAATACTTCTCTTGTTAACACGACACGGAGTTCCTGTCTTGAATCTGCGGAGCTCAACGCCGCTTTCAATAAGACTTTTCGATAGTAAATTACTGGGTAACGCAGAATCAGGACCGCTTTCATATGAAACTTCGCCTATGTGAATCTTACCTTTGAGATAAGTACCCGTTGCGATTATGACTGCTTTCACACGATACTCAGCTCCGAGTTTTGTCCGCACACCTGTAATTTTATTATTATCAACAAGTACGTCTGATATTTCCGCCTGCTTAACATACAGATTTTTCTGCTTTTCACAGACATTTTTCATGTACTTATGGTACTCAACTCTGTCCGCCTGAACTCTCAGACTGTGTACTGCAGGACCCTTTCCGCGGTTTAGCATACGGCTCTGAATGAAGCATTTATCGGCAGCTTTGCCCATTTCTCCGCCCAAAGCGTCTATTTCACGGACCAGGTGACCCTTTGCAGTTCCACCGATTGAGGGGTTGCAAGGCATATTAGCGATCTGATCCAGCGATATAGTAAACATGACAGTTTTACAGCCGAGTCTTGCGGCGGCAAGAGCCGCCTCCACTCCTGCATGACCTGCACCGACTACCGCTACATCAAATTCACCCATTTCGTAATTCAAAAATATCCCTCCTTTAATGTTTCACATGAAACATTATTTTCCCACACAAAAACGTGAAAAAACTTCATCAACAACAGCGTCGGTAACTTTCTCGCCTGTAAGCATGAGAAGCGACTGCTCAGCCTCATCAACGAGAATATTGACAGCGTCAAGCATTTCACCGATTTCAAGTGATAAAATAGTACTTTCAATACCTTCAAGCGCCTTGTCGATACACTTTTTCTGTCGCTCATTTGCAGCTGTTGCAGTATCAAAATCAGCTTCATTAAGTTTAAAAATGGTCTGGATCTTATCGTAAAGTTCATCAACACCTGTGTTTTCTTTAGCTGAAAGATATACTATATGTTGTATTTTCTGTTCAAGAAGGGAAGTGTCCAGCAGCTGCTCAACATCATTTTTATTGATGACCGCGACTGTATTATCTTTATTAATTTTATTAATTAAATATAAATCGTCCTCGGTGAGCGGACAACTTCCGTCAAAAACTGCAATTACGAGCTCCGACTTTGATATCATTTTTTCAGCCATTTCCACGCCGATACCCTCGATAACATCATCGGTCTCATGGATACCCGCCGTATCAGAAAGCCTGAGAGTTATATCGCCGATACGAACCGACTCCTCAATGACATCTCTCGTCGTGCCTGCGATCTCCGTAACGATACTTCTTTCACAGCCGCTAAGACAGTTGAACAGCGTGGACTTACCCACATTCGGGCGGCCGATTATCGCCGTAGCCACACCCTCGCGAAGAATACGTCCGCTGTCGTAATTTGCGATAAGCGACCTGAGCTCGTCACGAACGCCTTTCAGTTCCTCGGACAGCACCTCGGGACGGACCTCGGGGATATCCTCCTCGGGATAATCCGCCCAGGCAGCAAGGTCGCCGAGAATTTTCAGCAGCTTGTCCGAGCATTTCTTAGCCTTTTTGAAAGCTGCACCCTCGCGTAGACTTTCCGCCATTTTCAGCTCACGCTCGCCCTTAGCGGAAATTATATCCATAACGGCTTCTGCCTGTGTAAGGTCAAGTTTTCCGTTAAGATACGCCCTTTTTGTGAACTCGCCAGCTTCCGCATTGACTGCTCCGTTTGCAAGAGCCGCCCTGAGGACCTTTCTTGTAACGTAAAGTCCGCCGTGACATGAAAGCTCCGCAATATCCTCGCCAGTGTAGCTGTGAGGAGCCCGGAACACAGTGAGAATACAGTCGTCAAGGCGCTCGTTCCCGTTATGAGCGATCCCGTAAGCGCAGGTATAGCCCTCCATTTCCGAGACCTTTTTACTGCCGAAAGGTGAGAATATCTTCTCCGCAACTTCTATCGCACCCTCACCTGAGATACGTATAACAGCGATTCCGCCTATAGCATTCGGAGTCGATATCGCAGCTATTGTTGACATTAAACCACTCCTAAAAAAACAACGGCGTATATGTATATAAATAAGTTTTGTGTATATTTATTGAGGAGACCTCTTTTTAAAAAGGGTTTCTCCTCAAACTCCTCTCCTAAAACTTTGGATTAAAAGTCTTTGGAAAGGGGTTCGGGGAAGAACCTTTCCTCAGAAAGGTTTTCCCCGATAAATACCCATAAGCCTTTATTTTATATAACATTTAAAGCCGTTGTTTCAGATATTCGATTAAAGCTCTATCTTTCCGTAAAGACCGCCCTGGATCTCGTCCTCAGGCTTTGGTCTCTTATAGTCTTTTTCAAAGCTTGTTGAGAGGTTAACGCTTCTGCGCTCCATATTTACCTCTCTGTCGCGGTTTCTCTGACCGCCGTTTCTTCTGTTGTCATTTCTTCTGCCGCCGTCGCGTCTGTTATCGCGTCTGCCGCCGCCTCTTCTCGGGTTATTTGAAGAAATGATTATCTTTCTGTATGGCTCTTCGCCGACTGAACGTGAAGAAACTCCCTCGATATTTGAGATAGCAGAGTGGATAACTCTTCTCTCATAAGGATTCATAGGCTCGAGTGGCTGTGAACGGCCTGTTCTGAGAACGGACTTTGCAACCTTTGCAGCGAGCTGCTCAAGAGTATCCTTTCTCTTGTTCCTGTAGCCGAGGCAGTCGATAGTGATCCTGTAATAATCCTTATCGCCCTTATTTGCAATGATAGAACAGAGATACTGGATAGAATCGAGAGTCTCACCGCGTCTGCCGATGATAGTACCGTTATTATCGCTTTCGAGATTGATAACAGCGCCTGTCTCGTTCTGATAAACCTTGAATTCAACGTCAACGTCCATAGCTCTGAGTATGCTTGTGATATAATCCATAGCGAGCTTTACCTTAGGATTGATAAGAGCTTCGTCCTCGATAAGAGTGAAGTTGTCAAGTGAATATGCCTCTTCATCAAGAGCCTCGGGAGCATTTTCAGCTTCGCCGGCAGCATTTTTCTCGGTTTTTTCTGCCTTTACAGGCTCAGATGCTTTCTCTGCAGCCTTTGTTTCTGTTGTTACAACGGACTTTTCAGCTGCAACTGTCTTTGTTACAGGCTCAGCCTTCTTTTCAGGAGCTGTTGTAGTCTTAGGAGCTTCGGGAGCAGCCTTGGGAGCTGTTTCCTGTACAGGAGCACTGTCTGCAACAGTTGCCTTGACTTTTGCTTCTTTTGAACCAATTCCGAAAAGACCCTTTTTGCCTTCGTCAAGAATTTCAAATCTGATCTCACTGATCTTTTTTCCGAATTTCTCAGCGGCCATTTCCTTAGCCTCTTCAACGGATCGTGCTGTGAAAATTTCTGTCATACTTTATACCTCCCTGAGGACTCAGTCCTCTTCATCATTATCATCTTCGTAAGAATCTCCATACTTTTCAGCCATACGTCTTCTTGCTTCCTTGAGCTTGTCGCGGTTAGCCTTGTTCTGTTCTGAACGTGAAACGCCGCTTGACTTGCCAGAAGAAGAACTGCCCTTCTGCTGTTCTTCGAGAGCAGCCTGCTGTTCAAGCATCTTCTGCATGAAAGTCTTCTTATTCGGATGTTTTTCTGCATAAATTCTTGCTTTTTCTTTTTCCTGCTCATTTATCACCTTAACGCGCTCGGGAGTAAAGTAGCAGTTAAGCGCAAAGGTTATAATGAATGAAAATACTGATGACCATATCCAGTAGAAACCGATACCTGCGGGCACCTGGAATGCAAACCATATCGAAAGGAGCGGAAGTACATATATCATAACTGTCATGCATCCGCCGCCGGGCTGTGTAACAGGATTTGTTTTCTTCTGATGTATCTGACCGTAAACAGATACGAGAAGCTGTGAAAGACCTGCAAGGAAAGGGATCATAACGAGTATTATCGCTTCCTTTGTCCAACCGCTCTCCGGACTGAAAGTAGGGGTTTTTCCGAGATTTGCACCGAAAAGTGTGAACTTCTCGCCGAATTCGCTTACCTTTGATAAGAAATTCTCTCCCAGGGAAGCGTACTTTTCCCCGTTGTCCCTGAGATTTTCCATAGTCATGAGCTCACATCTGAGGTTTGACATTGTGAGGTTCTTATCGCCTGTGATACCTTTTGCAATATCGACAGCGCTTTCGATAACGTTCTTGGATATGTTAAGGATATGGGTTATCGGCTTGTAGATAACGTCGATAACGCCAAAAAGCAGGAACATCTGTATAAATGCGGGGAGACATGAACCCATAGGGTTTACGCCTTCCTGCTGATAAAGCTTCTGTTGTTCCTCCTGAAGTCTCTGAGGATTGTTTGCGAAGCTTTTTCTGAGCTTTTCAAGCTTTGGGTTTAAAAGCTGCATTCTTGCAGCGCCCTTCTGTGTCTTATAGTTGACGGGGAAGAGCAGTATTCTCGTAACTACCGTAAACAGTATGATTGCCACGGCATAGTTATTGCATAACGAGTAAATAAGTCTCATCAGATAGCCGAAAGGCACACCGATAATATCATAAAGTGCGTTCAATATTCATCCCTCTTAAATCTTATTATCATCATCGCCGTAATCGGGATCGATGAAGTCGTACTTTTTCACCCTGAAAGTGAATTTTTCGGGAACGTAGTCTATGCCGCCCATTGACCATGGATTGCAGCGGAGTATCCTCCACACGGCAAGAGCCGAACCTCTCACAGCGCCGAAGCGCTCAACAGCTTTCAGAGCGTAGGTGCTGCAGGTGGGATAATATTTGCATTTAGGGGGAAAAAGCGGAGAAATGAATTTCCGATAGAATTTAATGATCCCCAGAACAATATATTTCATATACGTTTATTCTTGACATCAAAGCTTCTGAACATCTTATTTATGTCATTAAGACCGTATTTTTCGATATAGCCGCAGTATTCGTCTGATTTTATGCTGCATATGGCAGCTCTTGCCACTATGACTATATCCATGCCCACGGGCATATTTACCTCAGAATTGCGATAGGCGAGGCGGATAAGTCTTTTGGCGCGGTTGCGGCAGACGGCATTTCCCACTTTTTTCCCTGCGGTAATACCGAGGCGGTTGAAAGGTCTGCCGTTAGGTCTGACATAAATCACCGAATATTTCGAGGCAACGTATCTGCCCTTCTTGTAAAGGGCGAGAAAGTCCTTGTTATCGTTCAATATTTCCGTATAAAGCATATTTGCACCTGCATACAGCGTCCTAACAAAAAAGACCACAAAATTTATATTTTGTGGTCAGCCTCGTCAGTGAGTTAATCTTGCTCTGCCCTTAGATCTTCTACGAGCTAAAACCTTTCTGCCATTCTTGGTAGCCATTCTCTTCATGAAACCGTGCTCCTTCTTTCTGTGGAGCTTCTTAGGCTGATATGTTCTTTTCATATTCAGTGTCCTCCTCTCTTCGGATCATATACAAGAGCCGTTCAAACAACAGCTCTGATTATCTTTTTTTGCGTACAGAGACAACTCGCCCTGCATTACACTAAATCATTATATATTAAAAAAGCTTCTGTGTCAAGCAATTCGGGAAATTTTTTTGCGCCTGATATCATTTTCAGTTTTTTTACCAATATATCTTGAATATTAAACCTTGAAATTTCAACACATTGTCTGATTTTTATTTTCGGGCAAAAAATATCACATATGTGCTGCAAAAAGTTTTAAAGACTATTTCACAGTCATCATTCAACTTTTTCACAGGCTGAAAATAGGGCTCAAAAAAATAAATTTTCTGTTGATTCAACACAGTTTTCAACAATATGTCAATTTACGTGTTAAAAAACCATTCATTTTTTAAATACTTGACAGTGATTTTTGCTTGCATTTCAACACTGTTTATGGTATAATGGATTTATATATTAATATAGGAGAGTATCGTATTTTTTCTCCATCAAAACTTACAATCATTCGGAGGTTTTTATGAATTCATTTGACGAGGTTTTTGAAACAGTAAAGAGCTACTGTCTCGAAAACGGAAAAATACCCGAAATAGGAATCAAAACATGGATTGATCCGCTCGTTCCTGTCAATTTCAACGGATCGGAAGCTATTTTCAGCGTACAGACAGACTTTCAGAAAAATATCGTAATGACTACATATAACGAGATATTAAAGGACGCCTTCTTCAACGTCCTCGGACTTAACGTCAATATCGTTATAAACGTCCAGTCTGACGAACCCGAAAAGATCAAGGTGCCCACAGACGCAGAACTCGAACAGAAGCACGCCGAGTTCGAGCAGTCCTATAAATTCGCAAATTACGATTACACATTTGACACCTTCATCGAGGGAAGATCAAACGAGTTTGCACTTGCCTGCAGCAAGTCCGTGGCTAAAAACTGCGGCTCAAAGGCAGTTCCCGATTATAATCCGCTTTTCATCTACGGACCGTCGGGAATGGGTAAAACTCACCTCATCACTGCTATTGCAAACGAGGTAAGAAAGAATCATCCTGATTTCAATATCGTTTACGTTACCAGCGAGACCTTCGGCAGCGACCTGGTAAGCGCTCTCAACAAGAGCTCCATATCCGATTTCCACGACAAGTACAGGAATGCGGATATACTCCTCATCGACGATATCCAGTTCTTCTCTGGCAGAGAACGTATGCAGGAGGAGTTCTTCCACACCTTCTACAAACTCCACCAGGAGGGCAAGCAGATAGTTATCACCTCCGATAAGCCGCCAAAGGAGCTGCTCACCCTTGAAGAGCGTCTGAGAACACGTTTCGAGGGCGGTCTCATAGCTGATATCTCAGCTCCGGACTACGAGACAAGACTTGCTATCATAAACAGAAAATCCGAGCTCCTGGAGCTCAAAATGCCCAGCGAAGTCGCAGAATTCATGGCTAACCGCCTGAAATCCAACATCAGACAGCTTGAGGGCGCAGTTGTACGCTTAAAGGCTCTCAACCACTTCGCAGGAAGTCCCATAACCATATCAATGGCTCAGAGCGTTATACGCGACGTCCTCACAGACGAGCAGCCTATCCCGATAACAGTTGAGAAGATCATCTCGGAGGTATCAACAGTATACGGCGTATCTCCCGACGATCTGCGCTCCAGCAAGCGCTCCGCGCAGATATCCACAGCCCGTAAGGTAGCTATCTACGTGGTAAGAGAGATCACACAGATGCCTCTTGCTTCGATCGGTACAGAGTTCGGCGGCAGAGACCACTCCACTATCGTTTACTCTGTCACAAGCGTTACAGAGTCAATGGAAAAGGACAACAACCTCAAAAACCTCGTAAACGACATCATCAAGAACATCAAGGACAAGAGCAAGGTTTGAACTGTTTATAATGTTGAAACCTGATCTTTAAACACAGTTTTCAACACAATGTTTAAAACTGTGTTGGCACTGCCAATAAGATTTTGTCCTGTAATTGTTTGATATCAGACCGCCCCTGCATGAAAGTCAGGAACTGATTTCAACATCATAAATTTTCAACACTTAACAGCTTTGTGAAATAAAACATCAAAAAGAATTACAAAATATCCCTTTCCACTTTTTTCTCAACTTTTTTTCCATTTCAACTCAACACTGATAAACCATTTAAACACAAAATTCTTCCCAAGCTCCCTTATTTCACAATTTCAAAAATTTCACAACAGCTGACTGTGGACGAGTTATGCGGCGTATATCTTCAAATAAAGCCTGTCCTAACTTTTCCACCGCTCCAATAACAACAACAATATAATTATTCTTATCTTAGCTTATCTTTTCATGTTAAGCTCAAAGGAGTCACATACAATGAAATTCATTTGCGATAAAACAGAGATCAGCGAGGCAATAGGAAATGTCTCCAGAGCAGTATCACAGAAATCCACCATACCCGCTCTTGAAGGAATAAAGGTACGTGTATCACAGGGAAGTGTAGAGCTCACCGCTTATAATCTCGAAATGGGCATACGCACCTCTATCAATGCAAATACAGAGGGTGAAGGTGAATTTGTTGTAAGCGCAAGACTTTTCAGCGAGTTCACAAGACGTATGTCAGGAGACGAGATCACCTTCGACGTTGACGAGAACCTCGTTATCAGCATATCATGCAGCGCTACGGAGTGCAGCTTCCCTGCAATGTCCGCAAGCGAATATCCCGAGCTTCCGAAGGTGGATTCCGCAAGAAGCTTCTCTGTAAAGCAGAGCACTCTCAAATCAATGATAAATATGACAAGCTATGCTGCTTCCCTCAATGAAAGCAAGCCCGTACTCACAGGCGAGCTTTTCGATATCGAGGACGGCAGCTTCAATATGGTAGCCATTGACGGCTTCAGACTGGCGATCAGGAATGAAATGACAGACTGCACCGAGAAGTATCATTTCGTGGTACCGAAAAAGGCTCTTCTCGAGGTATCAACCCTTATCAAGGACGATACCGATAAGCTCTGCACTGTCTGCACCAATGACCGCCACATTATTTTCGAGATAGGAAATGTTTTCGTGATATCAAGACTTCTCGAGGGCGTTTTCCACAATTACAAGTTAAGTATACCCAGCGGCTGCAAGACAGAGGTCATAATCAGCAAGAGAGATTTCTCCACCTGTCTCGAGCGCTGCTCGCTGCTTATCGACGACAAGAACAAGTCGCCTATCCGCTGCGAAGTTGGAAACGGCGTTATGAAGATAAGCTGCAAGACGGGCATAGGTAAGATCAACGACGCTATTTCTGCCGATATTTCAGGTGAAACTGTTACTATCGGCTTCAATAACAAGCTTATCCTCGAGGCTCTCAGAGCCGCAGAGGGAGATAAGGTCCGTGTTCGCTTCAACGGCGCAATGAAGGTAATAGAGATACTTCCTCTTGAGGGAGAAAGCTTCATATTCCTGGTAATGCCCATACAGCTCAAGAACTGACGCATAAAAAGCTATTGAAAGGCTGGTCATCATGGCTGAAAAGATAAAGATCACTACCGAGTTCATAAAGCTTGACGCTCTGCTGAAATTTGCCTCACTTGTCGGCTCCGGCGGAGAAGCAAAGCAGCTCATTCAGAACGGAGAAGTCTTCGTAAACGGCGAGGTCTGCACAATGAGGGGCAAAAAGATACGTCCCGGCGACAAAGTGGAGCTCGGCGGACAAGAGGTAACCGTAGAGTGATAATCACTTACGCAGACATAGACGGTTTCAAGAATTTGAACGGCATATCCTTTGCTCCCGATCCGAAGTATAATATAATCGTCGGACCGAACGCGCAGGGAAAGACCAATCTTCTTGAAGCTATGTGGATACTTTCGGGCTGCAAAAGCTTCCGCGGCTCAAAGGAAAAGGACTATATCTGCCTTGACGGGAACCGCATGGAGTCGAAAATAAAGCTCCTTGACAGCGTCCGCGAACAGAAGATATCCTTTGAGATGACGAAAAGCGCTGCAAATCCGAAAAATATACACCTTAACGGCGTGAAACAGAAGGGTACGAGGGCTTTATTCGACGTTTTCAAGTGTATCGCGTTCATTCCCGACGATGTTGACATAATAAAGGGTTCTCCCGAAAAAAGGCGTAATTTCATAGATATGGCAGCTTCTCAGCTGAATCCGGTATTTGTCATGCATCTCAACAAGAACAATGCCGTAATGAATCAGCGAAATGCTCTGTTAAAGGGCATAATGCAGGGAAATACCGACAAAAGCATACTTGAGATATGGGACAGGCAGGCTTCAAAGGAAGGAGCCGTCATATCCTATATGAGACATGAATATATCGAGAGATTCAACGGGATATGCGGCAGACTTTACCGCACTATCTCGGGAGGAACGGAAGAGCTTGAGCTGGAATACAGGTCCAATGTCTATAAACCCGAGGACTTTGCCAGGCCCTGCGGCGAGGAGGCATACGAGCAGTATTACAGAAAGCTCTCGGAGACTTCGGATTATGACATCAGAACGGGAAGCACCCATGCAGGCGTCAACCGCGACGAGATACTCATAAAGATAAACGGCGTCAGTGCCAAGGATTATGGTTCCCAGGGACAGATAAAGAGTGCGGCTCTCGTGATGAAGCTTGCACAGGCTGAGATATATATGCAGAAGTCGAAGGACGCACCTGTCATATTTCTTGACGATGTTATGGGCGAGCTTGACGAAAATCGTCAGAGGTTCGTGTTTGATATCATCAAGGATATGCAGGTATTCATAACAACTCCGAATGAAAATGCGCTTCTTCCTGAAATAAAGGGAAAAGTCCTGCATATCAGCGGTGGGAGCGCTGTTGAGGTGGAAGAAGATGTATCTTCACATAGGGAATAATTATACTGTTGATATAAGAGATGTGGTGGGAATTTTCGACATTGAGAACACAACTGTTGAAAAGTGTACCAAGAAACTGCTTGAAAGAGCAGAAAAGGAGCACCACTGTATCTATACGACCTACGAAATGCCGAAGAGCTTCATAATAACCATGAAGAACGGCAGAGAGAGGGTATATATATCATTGCTGTCGGCAGCAACGCTGAAAAAACGCCTGAAAAACGGCGGAGGATTCTGATATGAAAGGGCAGACGCGAAAAAATATCAGATTGGAAAATTACGATTATTCGTCTAACGGATCATATTTTATAACCATATGTGCCAAAAACAGGACACGTTATTTTTCTGAAATAACTGAGGATACCCCTGTAGGGGAGGCCGCCCTCGGCCTCCCGAATATAAAATTGACGGATATTGGAAAAATTGTAAATAACAATATTCTCAAGACAAATGAGATATATAAATATGTTTCTGTGGAAAAATACGTTATAATGCCTGACCATATACACATGATATTGTTTGTTTCAGATTATGATACAGAAGACATCGGGAGGCCGAGGGCGGCCTCCCCTACAAAGTCTGTTAATCTGATAATATAAACGGTTTAAAGACGATATCAACAAAACAAATAGTCTTTTCGGTATGGCAAAGGTCTTTTTACGACCACATAATCCGCAATGAAAAGGAATATATCGAAATTTGCGATTACATTGACAATAACCCCATAAATTGGGTAAATGACATATACGACCAAAATCATTGGAGGTAAATCATGAGTCAGCAGAACAACAACTACGATGAAAACGACATACAAGTTCTCGAGGGACTTGAAGCAGTCCGCAAGAGACCGGGTATGTACATCGGTTCAACAGGACCAGGCGGACTTCACCACCTCGTTTACGAGATAGTGGACAACTCCATAGATGAAGCCCTTGCAGGCTTCTGTACCGAGATAACTGTTGAGATACTTGAGGGCGACGTTATCCGCGTTTCCGACAACGGACGAGGAATACCTGTAGGTATCCACCCGAAGGAAGGAATATCTGCGGCGACAGTCGTATATACCATACTCCACGCAGGCGGTAAGTTCGGCGGCGGCGGATATAAGGTATCAGGCGGTCTCCACGGCGTCGGTGCATCTGTTGTAAACGCTCTGTCAGAATGGCTGGAGCTCACCGTAAAGGACGGCGAGCACGTTTACTTCCAGCGCTTCCAGCGCGGTCACTACGACGAGGAGCTGAAAGTCATCGGCGATACCAAGGAAACAGGTACTACCGTAATGTTCAAGGCTGACGGCGAGATCTTCGAGAGCACAGTCTATGAGTACGAAGTCCTTCTGAAGAGGCTCCGTGAACAGGCTTTCCTCAATGCAGGAATAAAGATAGTTTTCACAGACAAGCGCAACAAGACCGAGACTATTGGCGAAACTCTCCACTATGAGGGCGGTATCCGTCAGTTTGTCGAGCACCTTAACGCAGTCCGCGGAAATGAAGCTATAAGCGGAGATGTAATATACGTTTCGGGTACTCAGGGCGACGCTTTTGCCGAGATAGCAATGCAGTACAACGACAGCTACAACGACGTTGTTTTCTCATTTGCAAACAATATCCACACAAAGGACGGCGGAACCCATGAAACGGGCTTCAAAAACGCTCTCCTGAAAGTTATAAACGAGTACGGAAAGAAATTCGGCAAGTTCAAGGAAAAGGACAGCAATAAAAAGGGCAAGGACGCTTCGAAAAAAGAGATAGAGAGCCTCAGGAAAGAGGACGTTTTAGAGGGACTTACCGCTATCGTTTCCGTAAAGCTTACCGAATGCGAGTTTGAGGGACAGACAAAGGGACGTCTCGGAAATCCCGAAGTAAAGCCTTTCGTTGAGAAGCTCGTGACTGAGAAGCTCATGAACTTCCTTGAAGAAAATCCCGATACCGCAAATATAATCTTTGAAAAGTGCCTTTCAGCTTCAAGAGCGAGAGAAGCTGCAAAGCGCGCAAGAGAGGCAGAGCGTAAAAAGAACGCATTCGGAAATAATTCCATGCCCGAAAAGCTGGCTGACTGCTCCGAGCGCGATGCAAGATATACAGAAGTATACATCGTCGAGGGAGATTCTGCGGGCGGCAGCGCAAAGCAGGGACGCGACAGACGCTATCAGGCTATACTTCCTCTTTGGGGAAAAATGCTCAACGTTGAAAAAGCCCGTATAGACAAGATATACGGCAACGACAAGCTTGAGCCTGTAGTTACGGCTCTCGGAACAGGTATCGGCGAGGACTTCGATATAGAGAAGCTCCGCTACGGCAAGGTCATCATCATGGCCGATGCCGATGTTGACGGTATGCACATCAGAACGCTGCTGCTCACATTCTTCTTCCGTTATATGAGACCTCTCATCACCAACGGAAACGTATATATAGCTCAGCCGCCTCTTTTCAAGGTCGAGCGCAAGAAGAATGTACGCTATGCATTTTCCGACGAAGAGAAACTCAGGTACATCGCAGAGCTTTCTGAGGACGGAAAATATAATGACGTTGCTGTACAGAGATACAAGGGTCTTGGTGAAATGGATCCCGAACAGCTGTGGGAGACCACTATGGACCCCGAACACCGTACTATCGTAAGGATAGGCATGGAGGACGCCCTCAAGGCTGACGAGACATTCAGCATACTCATGGGCGACAAGGTAGAGCCGAGACGTCTTTTCATAGAGAAAAACGCTAAATTTGCACAGGATCTCGATATATAAGGGTCGGAAAACATGGAAGAGAACTACAAGCTCGAAAAGGAATACAAGGTGCCCGTAATGGTATTCAGCGAGGCTTACCGTGCGTTCCAGAAGAAATTCGTATACCCGAAAAGCTATATCTATATGGCAATATTTGCAGTAATAGCCTTTGTATTGTTTATTTTCGGGATCTTAGCAATGAACGACGCTTCAAAAAGACAGAAATATATAACATACCTCGCATTTCTCATGGCTTGTGCATTTGCTTTCCGCGAGTGGTACAACCCGAGAAAAAAGCACCGCAGTCTTACGGACTCCGTAAGGTCGCTGGGCGAACCTGTCTACAAGATAGGCATAGCCGGTAAATATGTTGATATATCCACAGTTTCTGACGATATGAGCGACCTTTCAGAGGAAGACAGGATAGCTTCAGAGAAAGATGATCCGCTCCCGGAAAAAACAAGGATAAATATTGATGAAAAGTATCAGCTTCTTGAATATGACGGCTTTTTCCTGATATTGTCGGGAAAGGAAAGCATATATATACTTCCGAAGGACGGTTTTTCCGAGGAGGAGCTGAATACGGTCAGAAACACTCAGAAATGAAAACAGCGAATTAAAATATATTCTCTCAGGAGGAAAAAATGCTTTACACAGACAACTCAAAGGTAATAAATACCGAACTTGTCAATGAAATGGAAAATTCCATGCTGAATTATGCCATGTCGGTAATTGTTTCCAGAGCGCTCCCCGATGTAAGAGACGGTCTGAAGCCTGTACACAGAAGAATACTGTATACGCTCCATGAAAACGGACTTACTCCCGAGAAGCCGTACCGTAAATGCGCCGATACAGTTGGTGCCGTACTGGGACGTTATCATCCGCACGGCGACGCTTCGGTATATGACGCACTTGTAAGACTTGCACAGGACTTCTCTATGAGATATCCTCTTGTTGACGGTCACGGAAACTTCGGCTCCATAGACGGCGACGGCCCTGCGGCTTACCGTTATACCGAGGCAAAAATGGCAAAGCTCACGCTGGATATGCTCACTGATATCAACAAGGAAACTGTTGATTTCGTATCCAACTACGACGACCGTCTTAAAGAGCCTTCGGTGCTCCCGTCCCGTTTCCCGAACCTTCTCGTAAACGGTTCTGTAGGTATCGCCGTAGGTATGGCGACAAATATACCGCCTCACAATCTCGGCGAAGTCATAGACGCTCTTCAGCTTCTTATCGACGACCCCGACTGCACACTTGAACAGCTCATGGAGCACATACAGGGACCTGATTTTCCTACAGGCGGCATAATCATGGGCAGAGCCGGCATACGTGCGGCTTATGCTACAGGAAAGGGAAAGATAACTCTCCGCAGCCGTACTCATTTTGAGGAGATAAAGGGCAGAAACTGTATCATTATCGACGAGATACCTTATATGCTCCGCAAGGAGAGGCTTCTCAAGAGCATAAACCAACTCGCAAGAGACAAGCGTATAGAGGGACTTTACGACCTCCGCGACGAGTCTGACAAGGACGGTATGAGAGTAGTTATCGAGCTGAAAAAGGACGCTGTTCCGAATATCGTCCTCAACAAGCTCTTTGCTCTCACACAGCTTCAGGACACAGTGGGAATAATCATGCTGGCTCTCGTTAACAACGAGCCGAAGATACTCACTCTAAAACAGATGCTCCAGCACTACCTTGATTTCCAGGTAGACGTAATACAGAGAAGAACACGCTTCGACCTCCGCAAGGCACTTGAAAGAGCCCATATTTTACAGGGCTTCGTGCTTGCAGCAGACAATATCGACGAGGTTATCGCGATAATCCGCTCCAGCGCAACTGTACAGGAAGCAAAGGACCGCATGATAGAGCGTTTCAAGGACGTTGATATGTCCGCTCTTCTTGACCGCGCCCAGTACGACCTTACAGGACTTCATGTCGAAGACCAGACAGGTCTTTCACAGGAACAGGCTGAGGCTATCGTTCAGATGAGATTAGGACAGCTGACAGGTCTCGAAAGACAGAAGATAACCGACGAACTCTACGGACTTCTCACAAAAATATCCGATTTTGAGGATATACTCGCAGACGTTAACAGAGTTTACGCTATTATCCTTGAAGACCTCAACACTATCCGCAAGAAGTTCAGCGACAAGCGCCGCACTGACATCGAAAATGTCAGCGGTGAAGTTGATATCGAGGACCTTATCCCCGAGGAGGACTGTGTCGTAACTCTTACGAACAACGGCTACATCAAGCGTATGCCGCTTACGGAGTACAAGACTCAGCACCGCGGCGGACGCGGAATCACAGGCATGAAGCAGCGTGAAGAGGACTTCGTTCAGGAGATGTTCATCTGTGGCTCACATGACAATATCCTGTTCATTTCAAACAAGGGTATAATGTACAAGCTGAAATGCTATGAGATCCCCGACGGTTCAAAGGCTTCAAGAGGCTTCAACCTCATAAATCTGCTTCCTCTCACTGAAAACGAGAAGATAGCGGCAATGATAAAGACCACCGATTTCGGCGAGGATAAGTTCATCACAATGGTCACCAAGAACGGCAAGATCAAGAGGACTAACCTTTCTCTCTACAAGAATGTCCGCAAGAACGGTCTTATTGCTATCGGACTTGACGAGGGCGACGAGATAGAGGGCGTCCGCATGACAGACGGCAATGCACAGCTCTTTGTGGCAACAAGGAACGGTATGGCTATCCGCCTTGAGGAAAGCAAGATAAGAGCCCTTTCACGTTCGGCTCACGGCGTAAGAGCTATCAAACTCCGCGACGGAGACTACGTTGTAAGCATGGCAAGAGTCCGCGAGGGAGCTTCGCTCCTGACCGTTACCGAAAACGGCTACGGCAAGAAGACAGACCTTGACAGCTATCGTATACAGAACCGCGGCGGCTACGGACTTACCAACTACAAGGTCGACGATGTCCGCGGACACGTATGCGGAATCAAGATAGTTGACGAGGAGGACGATATAATCCTCGTATCGAGCGACGGAATCATCATAAGGATACTCGCCAGCGATATCCGTATCATGGGACGTATCGCAAAGGGCGTCCGCGTCATGAGAGTCAACGAAGGCGCAAATGTAGTTGCATTCACCCGTGCCGAGCACGACGATAATGCCGAGACTGAAAAGGTAGAGCAGCTCACAGACGAGCAGATAAAGGCTGCGGAAGAAGAAGCTGCACTTGAAGAGCAGAACGAGGTTGTTGTAGAAGCTGAGCCCGACGAGGACGACAGCGAAGAATAATTTGTTATGATATATTTTGTAATAGCTGTTATTGTTATCTTTGCAGTTTATGCAGTATATGAAAACGTTTTCTGTCTTAAAGTAAGGCATGAAAAACTTGGAAGCGGCGTGAAAGTCGCTCATATTTCCGACCTTCATCACCGTAAATTCGGCAGGGACAATATAAAGCTGGTAAATAAGGTAAGAGCAGAGGCTCCCGATCTGATAATAGTGAGCGGAGACCTCATTACCCGTTATGATACGGATTATTCGCCTGCCGAGGCTCTTCTGAAAGGGCTTCACGGGATAGCATCCGTTTATGTTATATACGGAAATCACGAGCAGAGCGTACCAAAGGAAAGACGCGCCCAGCTCGGAGCCATGTTTGCTAGAAACGATCAGACAGTGCTGAAAAACAGCTGCGCGGAGCTCCTTGTGGGTGAGCGCGTCCTGAAAATATACGGACTTCTTGAGGATTACAGCGTGTACAAGAAAAACGGCGGCTACCGTGACCTTGACGTTATAACCGAAAAGGACATAGAGAAGCTCCTGGGAAAATGCCCCGGGGGAGAGGTGCTGCTTATAGCGCATAATCCCTTTTTCGGGGAAGAATACGCAAAATGGGGAGCAAAATACACCTTCAGCGGCCATGTTCACGGCGGTTCCGTAAGACTGTTCGGAAAAGCAATGCTTTCACCCGAGAGAAGATTTTTCCCGAAATACTCAAAGGGAGTATTCGATTTCGGCGGAAAGAAGCTGCTCGTGTCGGCAGGTCTCGGAAAGCTGAGATTGTTTGATCCCCCCGAGATAGTAATATATGAAATATGAGTCTATGCCGTGAAAACGGCAAATAATATGAGAAGTAATCCTCCCGACCATGAGAGATCGTGGCGCAGGGAGGATATTTTTCTGCCCGTGAGAGGTCCGAGAGTCAGGGCGGCAGCTCCGCAGATACAGGTGGCTGAAGCCGCGTATACTGCGGAAATATCCGTACCGCCGCAGCTGAGGCCCGTTGCGGCAGCGTCAAGAGAGCCTGCAAGGGCAAGGAAAAAAGCTTCACCTGCTGAGAGCACCTTCGAGCTGTCGATATCTGCGGCAGCGTCGTCGAGACAGAGCCGCACGAACATGGAAAGCTCTCCCATTTTCAGTGTAAAACCGCCTTTTTCGGAAATACGGCGCATGATATTGCGCAGAAGGCTCTTTGTGATATTCAGGGAGCCTAAGGCAATAAGCACCACAGTTCCGACAATATGGCAGGTATCTGAGGTTATGAATCCCGATATGATATCGGAAAGGCTCACGGAAAAAAACATAACAGCCGCCGAAAAAAGGTCAATGATAAATGCTGACCTGAAAGGTATCCTTATGCCGCTGTTACAGCAGGCGGCAGAAGCAAGGTATATGTCGATACTTACGATAAATGCCAGTAAAAATTCTTTAAGCAAGGTAACACCCCCACTTGCATTATATTCATCGGTGCATGACAGAGTGATTAGTATGACCGAGTTATCATCGGAAAATATACAACACTCACAAGAACGTATATTTATATTTGTGCAATGATACAAAGTTCAGGATTATTTTTTCAATATTAAACGGTTTTCCGTTTAATAACAGCAGATTTCAGCCCTTTATTGAAAGACACTTTTTATCCCTCCGCGTGAGATGAGAAAGTGTTTATTCATTGTCTGAAGGCTGGCGGCTGAGAAGATTAAGGCGGTTAAATTATCATTTTATTATTGACAATCGGGGAAAATATGTTTATAATAAAATTATATTGATAAAGCGCGAGGAGGGGTATTTTTGATAGCAGGTGTTTCTACAGCTTGCCTGTACCCTAAACCTATTGAGGAAGCCCTCTATGAACTTGCGCTGAACGGCGTTTCCTGCGTTGAGCTTTTTGTAAATACTCATTCCGAGCTGAAAAAAAGCTTTGCTCACGGCATGGCAAATCTGCTGAAAAGATTTGAAGTAAAATGCCCCTCGGTACACCCCTTCACCTGCGAGATAGAACCGCAGATGTTCTTTTCCGAGTACGAGCGCAGGATAAGCGATATGCTTGAATATTACAAGCTTTACTTTCGTTTCATGAATATTGTGGGAGCTGATATTTTCGTCTTTCACGGCGGCAAGCCATCCTCCACCTGTACTGCCGAGCGCTACTGCGAGCGCTATTCGCGGCTTTACAGACTGGGCAGGGAGTTCGGAGTCACCGTTGCTATCGAAAATGTCTCACGCTGCAAAAGCGGTTCTTCCGCGTTTATAAAGGAAATAAAAAATATGCTTGGCAGCGAGTTTGCGTTTGTGCTCGATACAAAGCAGGCTCTGCGTTCAAATGAAAATCCCGTAAGCTTTCTCGATATCGTCGGGGATAAGATATCCCATGTGCATATCAGCGATTCGGGAGAAATGGGCGACTGCCTCCTCATTGGCAGGGGCAGGTTCAATTTTAAGCAGTTTTTTGAGAAGCTCGCAGGCTATAATCCAGATTGCAGCGTCATTCTCGAGCTGTACAGGAGCGGCTTCAAGGGTATAAGCGATCTTATTTCAAGCTATAATAAACTTACACGCATGACTGAGCCTTATGGCAGGGAGCTTAAAAAATGAAATGTCCATACTGCGGATTTGAAGAACTGAAGGTTATAGATTCACGCCCTGTCGATGACAAGACAAAAAGGCGGCGTGAATGTGTGAGATGCGGAGAAAGATTCACCACATATGAAGCTGTGGAGGTACCGCTTCTCATGGTCGAAAAGAGGGACGGGAGCGTCCAGCTCTTCGACAAGGCAAAGCTCATAAACGGCATAGTTTCGGCAATAAAAAAGAGACCTGTCTCAGCAGAGAAGGTCACGGAGATCGCAAATTATGTCGAGAATTACTACGCGAATGCACTCAGGACAGTGGCAAGATCAACTGAAATAGGAGAACTCGTGCTTGACAGGCTCAGAGAGATCGATCCCATATCCTATATAAGATTTGCGTCGGTATATAAGGACTTTACAGATATTGACAGCTTCGTCGCCGCAATAAGCGAATTTGACAGAAAAGACTCAGAAACGGAAGAGCTTTCCGTTATAAATAAATCGGAGGTATAAAAAAATGATGGATTTACTTGAAAACTTTAACGACCTGAATACGGAGCAGACCTTTAATCAGCCTGAGGTTGACAAAAACAAACCTCTTGCCATTATCGCGTACATTCTTCCTATTCTCTTCTTCCTGCCGATACTCGGCGACAAAAATTCTACATACTGCAAGTTCCATGCAAATCAGAGCCTTACATGGCTCATCGCGCTGGTAGCTCTCAGCATTATAAGGCTCATACTTGTATTTATACCGATCCTCGGTATTCTCTGCAATATAGTTATATGGCTCGCTATCATCGCAATGCTGGTAGTTTACATCATCGGCGCAGTAAACGGCAAGGCTTACAGAATGCCATTCGTAGGAAAACTTCTCAACGTATTCTGATTCAGCTCACAGGCATTCTGAGACTTCCTCCGTCCTCACTGTATACCATTGAGGCAACTGCGATATCGTCGCATACGAGCAGCTCTGCAAGCATTTTCATGTTGTCGGGAGAGTAATTCTTTATCTCGTACACGAAAAGCTTTGCGGCTCTTCCTGCGTATTTCCGCAGAGGAAGTTCCTGTTTATCCTGCATACGGGCGTATTCTTCATAGACATCGGGAAAATCCGCGGGGATAGTTATATCCTTTTCGGATATCTCCTCCGCCTCCCAGCCGTGAGAGGCGAAGTATCCTATACGCTGAGCAACGTCGCCGACAGCCGTAACAGTTGTCGGCGCTTCTTTGCTGTTACAGGCAGCAAGCGTCAGGAAAGCGGCTGAGACCGCTGCAAATAAGTTTTTTTTCATGCTTTATTGCTCCTTTTCGGTAAAATCGGGATCATTAGAGCTTATTCAGTACATGATATGAAATATACCGAAGGGAGTTGCAATGGCACAGATAAGACTTGATAAGTTCATCTCCGAAAGGACTGAATATTCAAGAAATCAGATAAAGGAGCTCGCTGCAAAGGGCAGGATAACCGTTGACGGAACAGTTGTAAAGCGTCCGGACGTAAAGGTAGACGATACGTCGGCAGCAGTTACGGTATGCGGTCAGGAGATAAGAACGCAGCGTTTCAGCTATCTGCTCCTCAACAAGCCGCAGGGCTATGTGTGCTCAACGGACGACAAGGACGGAGAAACAGTGATGAAGCTAATCCCTCCCGAATTGCGGAAAAAAGGGTTATTTCCCGCGGGGCGTCTCGATAAGGACAGCATGGGAGCACTTTTGCTTACAGACGACGGAGAGCTGGCGCACAGAATGCTTTCACCAAAGCATCACATTCCGAAGGTCTATATTGTGCAACTTGGCAGAAAATTTGAAAATAATTATATTAACAAATTTGCAGAGGGTATTACCCTCGCAGACGGAGAGACTTGTCTCCCCGCAAAGGTCAGACAGTCGGAAAACAGCGATAAACTCGCATTTGTGGAACTTTATGAAGGAAAATATCATCAAGTTAAAAGAATGTTCGCAGCTGTGGGAAATCACGTTGAACTTTTAATGAGAATTTCTCTCGGAGGCCTTGTTTTGCCCGAAAAACTGAGAATAGGAGAGAGTATGGAGATAATGCCGAACGATATGTTTAAAGAGCAAAATTTTGACCTCTTTTTTGCCAAATATTCGGCATTTTATTCGGCAAATCTAATAAAGTATATTACGTAACTTTGGCGATTTAGCAACTTGCAAAATTGCAAAATATGTGTTATTATATTATCATAGCTGATGATGGAAAAAAATAAATCGGCATTAAATTATTTACTGGAGGAATGGATTAAACATGGCAGGCTTAGTACTTAAAAACATCTATAAGAAATATCCTGGCGGAGTAGTAGCCGTTTCGGATGTTAATTTAGAGATAAGAGATAAGGAGTTCATCGTTCTCGTTGGACCTTCCGGATGCGGTAAGTCAACAACTCTCCGTATGATCGCAGGTCTCGAGGAGATATCAGAAGGTGAGCTTTATATAGGCGATAAGCTCGTTAACGATATCGCTCCAAAGGACAGAGATATCGCAATGGTTTTCCAGAACTATGCTCTTTATCCGCACATGACTGTTTTTGATAACATGGCTTTCGGACTCAAGCTCCGTAAAGTTCCTAAGGATGAAATAGAGAGAAAGGTTAACGAGGCTGCAAAGATCCTCGACCTTACACACCTCCTCGACAGAAAGCCTAAGGCTATGTCAGGTGGTCAGAGACAGAGAGTTGCCCTCGGTCGTGCGATCGTTCGTTCACCAAAGGTATTCCTTCTCGACGAGCCTCTCTCAAACCTCGACGCAAAGCTCCGTGCTCAGATGAGAACCGAGATCGCTAAGATCCACAAGAAGCTCGGTACTACATTTATCTATGTAACTCATGACCAGACTGAGGCTATGACAATGGGTGACAGAATCGTTTGTATGAAGGACGGTTTCGTTCAGCAGATCGATACACCTCAGAACCTCTACGAGAACCCTGCTAACAAGTTCGTTGCAGGCTTCCTCGGTTCACCTCAGATGAACTTCATCGACGCTACTCTCAAGGAAGAGTATGGTCAGTATATAGTTGAATTTGGTAAGAATACAAAGTATCAGATCATCGTTCCCGAGTCAAAGGTAAACGAAGACCTCAACTCATACGTAGGCAAGGAGATCACTCTCGGTGTTCGTCCTGAGTCTATCCACGATGAAGAAATGTACCTCTCAAATGCTTCTACAGGCGTTATCGACGCTAACGTAGAAATTACCGAAATGATGGGTGCTGAGACTTACCTCTACCTCCTCTGCGAGGGTATTCCGCTCACAGCAAGAGTTAGCCCGAGATCTACAGCTAAGTCAGGAGACGATATCAAGGTTGCTATCGATCCTAACAGAATCCACATCTTCGATAAGGAAACTGAGAAGACAATTGTTAACTGATTAATTCTTTTCATATTTATCCTTTCTTTCTTGGTACATAGCGTCGCGAGACGCTGTGTACACGCAAATCACCGCAGTAGCTCTACTGCGGTTTTTTGTTTTTGAATAATTATCACAGGAGAAAACAATGTCAGAGATAAAAGATTACATTTACGACCATAAACAGGAAATGATAGACTTTCTCGCGGAGCTCGTCGCAGTTCCCAGCGTGCAGGGCGAAGCGGAAGAAGGAGCTCCTTTCGGAAAAGAGCCTGCAAGAGCTCTCGATATTATGCTAAAAAAGTGTGAGGAGTTCGGTTTTTCCGTGGAAAATACGGACAATTACGCAGGCTCTGCGGACATAAACGGACTTGCTCCCGAGCTTGCCGTGCTCACTCATCTGGACGTAGTTCCCGTAGGAACGGGCTGGACTTCCGACCCTTTTGTGCTTCGTCATGAGCCCGAGACCGATAAACTCGTCGGCAGAGGTACTATCGACGACAAGGGACCTGCTGTTGCGGCTCTTTTTGCGGCGAGAGCCGTTAAGGAGCTTGGACTTCCGCTGAAAAAGGGTATACGCCTTATCTTCGGCACGAATGAGGAGAACGGTTCCGCGGACCTTGCCTACTACCGAAAAAAGCATGAATTACCGTCTATGGTATTCACTCCTGACGGTGAGTATCCCCTTATCAATGCGGAAAAGGGTATGCTGAGGGTCTATTTTTCGGCAGCTGTGCCCGAAAACGTATCAGTTGAGGCAGGAACAGTTATAAATGCCGTGCCTGCAAGCTGTAAATTCCAGTTTGTGAGGGCAGAAAAGAACGGTCCTACGGCTTTTTTCGGTAAAACTGACGGCACTTCCGCACACGCTTCAACTCCCGAAAAGGGCGAGAATGCCATAACAAAGTTTCTTGCGGACTACGGTAACGAAGAGCCGCTGTTGAAAGCTCTTGCGGAGCTCTTCCCTCACGGAGAGCTGAACGGAAAGAGCTGCGGACTTGGCTTCAGTGACGATATTTCGGGCGATATGACCTGTGTACTGTCGCTTCTGAACACCGAAAACGGACGTATCAAGGGCGGTATCGACATTCGTTTCCCACTTGACCGCAAAAAGGCTGAGATAAGCGATATTATCTGTGGAAAGCTTCGCAGCGCTGGCTTCGAGGTGGATTCCTGCGAGGGCGTCGAGCCCCACTGTACCGACGAAAACAGCGAGTTTGTGCAGACGCTTCTGAGGGTCTATGAGCGGGTAACAGGCGATAAAGGCCGCTGTATCGCTATCGGCGGCGGCACCTATGTACATGAGATAGAGGGCGGAGTCGCCTTCGGTGCTGAGTTCCCGGATACAAACTGCAATATGCACTGCCCCGACGAGTTCATTACCGTGAACGACCTGCTGAAAAATGCGGAAATAATGGCAGAAGCAATGGTGGAGCTGTGCGGACAGTAAGTTTATTCCGCTCACCGTAACTTATATGTAATTGTCGGGGAAAACCTTTCTGAGGAAAGGTTCCCTCTGACGGAGGCGCGACCCTCTGTCCTGCGGACATCTCCCTGTACTACAGGGAGTACCCAGAACCCCTTTCCAAAGACTTTTAACCCAAATTTTCCTAAACAGGACGCCCCCTGCAAGATGTGCAGAGGGCGTTACTTTTAGGTGGGCGTCCTGTTTAGGAAAATTTAAGCTGAAAGTTTTAGGGGAGGAGTTTGAGGAGAGACCCTTTTTCAAAAGGGTCCTCCTAAATAATTACGCATAAAGCTGCAGTGAGTGAAATAAACTTACTGTTCGCCTTTAGTTATCTGTCGTTCTTGTGGGTTGTGGTAGTATTGGTTTCTTTTTCGCCGTCCATGCCGTCGATGACGTTATCAACGGCGTTCTGTGCACCGTCAATGAGGTCTTTTCCGGCGTCGCCCACGCCGCTTACGATATCTTTGCCTGCGTCGCCGATTCCGTCGGCAGCGTCCTCGGCTCTGTCCTTAACGGAGCTTTCGCGCATTGTAGTAGTAGTGCTCTCATGTTTTACAGTCGTAATTGTCTGGTCGATAACTGCGCCATTTCCGTCGTCGGTATAATGGCCGCTGTTGTTATCGCCGCAGCTTGTAAGGGCTGTACAGACTGTAAAAAATATGGAGCATATTGCTAAAAGCTTTTTCATACAAATCATATCCTTTACAATGAATTGTTGCGGAGTCTTTTTCCACAACATATTTTTATTGTTTACTTATTTTCCCCGTTTATCCACAGGGTTTTCAACTTTTAGGCACTTCCAAAAAGTGTATTCTACGTTGTTTTCCACATTTTCAACATAGTTATCCACAATCTAACATATGACTCCACAGCTGTTTCAACACAATGTTGAAAGTTATTTCACCACTGTGTGAAATAAAATTAGTACTATATTGCTGTAAAAATATGGAATTATGATATTACTCCTTGAATAATGCCGTAAACTGTGATATAATTTCTAAGTAATCAGTAATCAGTAATCAGTAATCAGTAATCAGTAATCAGGGACGGCTTGACGCTTTGTATGGACGTTCAAAGGCCGTCATTACGATAACAGGAGAATACTATGTTCAATGGATTTTCAAATGAGGCGCTGGAGTTCCTCCTCGGTGTAAGACATAACAATAACAAGGACTGGTTCGAGCCGCGTAAGGCGGTCTATACGGAGAAGGTCTTCGAGCCAATGAAGGCTCTCGGCGAGGAGCTTTTCGCGCCGTTTTCAGATATCGACGGCATGATGTACAAGGTGGGCAGGATTTACCGCGACGAGAATTTCGCGCCATATCTACACTACCGCGACACTTTGTGGATATATGTCCGCTATGACGCATGGTACTGGAACAAGACTCCCACCCTGTATTTTGAGCTTTCTCCCGAGGGAGCGGAGTTCGGTTTCCGCATATCCAAGCCCGAAGCCGCTGTTATGGAGCGTTTTCGCAGCGGACTTCTTGAGGACTCCGAGCCGTTTATCAACATGGTCGATGAACTTGTTGAAAAGTACGGGCTGACGCTGGGCGGTGAGGAGTACAAGCGGAAAAAGTCCTGTCCGGTTCCCGAGCTGGAGAAATATTTCGTGAAAAAGGGACTGAGCCTTTACACAAAGGTCAGCGGTCCCGAGGAGCTTTTCTCCCGAAAAATAGCGGAGCACGCTGTTGAAGTTTTCAAGGTGCTCCAGCCCGTAAACGATTATTTCCACGAAATTGTGGAAGTGGAGGAGCTTGCAAAGGCTATCCTGAGGGAAGAAAAGGAGCAGCAGCTCTCAGAGCCCGAGCCCGAGATACACATGGTAAAAGCTCCCGATGTTGAATTCATGTGGTGACGAGCTGAGCCAGCTCGACCGCAGCCACGTTGTCGCTCGTAAACTCGCTCACAATGATTAAAACCGATACCTGTACATCGCTTACGTCACATTATTTTCTGTTATTTGCGGAATGTATGGGCTGCCTTTGGCAGTCCGCGCCTAACGTAACAAATGTAATTAACTAATTAACCGAAAAATTAACGGGCGAGCGGAACTCGCCCCTGCAATAATTATGAATTACGCATCAGAACAGCCCTCTCACGTCCTCAAATGTCAGAGTCGGCTGCAAAGCAAGATTTATCCCGAATGCAAGGAGCTGCGAGGCTCTTTCGGTAAGGCGGTCGATATCACGGGGAGTTACCATCATATTTGGCAGCTCCCCGTTTATTTTCTTCCCTGTTAGGCTTTTCACGATAGTGTGCATATCCACAACGGTGGGAACTCCCACGGCTATGACGGGAACGCCGAAAAGCTTCTCCGAGAGCTCCTGCCGACGGTTGGAAACGCCGCTTCCAGGGGAAATTCCCGTGTCCGTGAGCTGTATCGTCGTACCGAGCCGGCTCACGTCCGTACAGGCGAGAGCGTCAATAGCGATAATGGCGGCAGGTCGGAGCTCCGCGGCAATAGCTCGGACTATCTCGGCGGTCTCGATACCCGTTTGTCCCATGACTCCACCTGCAAAGGCGCTGACGCGGCGGAGCGATGTGAAAAACTCCTCCCCGAAGTCCTCATCGCTGCTGAGATGCCTTGTAGCAAGCACTTTTGCGGCAGTCTGCGGACCGATAGCGTCGGGAGTTATATCGTTGTTCCCAAGTCCCACCACAAGTATATCCCCGTCAGGCAGAAGCGCGGAGAGCTCCTGTGCAAGCTCCTGCGCCATGAGCTCGTAATCCTCGGAAAATCGGCTCAGACAGCTCCCCTCGAGAGTGATATATCGTCCCCTGCCCCTGCCTATGGAGTCAAGACAGCTGTCGTCGTCAATGACTATCTCGGTAACGCGGAAGGCTTTGCCGCGAATGCGTATGTGAACGCTCTCGGGTAGCTCCTCTGCGGAGAGGCTTTCAAGAGCGAGATCTGTGCGAATATCCATGATTTCCTCCATATTGTGCATTATGCTTTAATTGTGGAAAATATTTATAAGGATTATTTCACTTTTGACTATTGAAAATACTGTTGAAAAATGCTATAATTATATTTGTCTCAGTATGACAGCTGTGCGTTGCAGCTGCCAGGGAGTGAACTAACCCGTGTTTGCTCCTATTATCTGTTAAATGCGGGCGATTATACGGTTCGCATAATTCAAGGAGGTGTAACAAAATGCCAAACATTAAGTCTGCTAAGAAGAGAGTAAAGGTCAATGCAACAAAGGCTGCTGCCAACAAGGCAAGAAAGTCCAATCTCAAGACTATCCTCAAGAAGGCTGACGCAGCTGTAGCAACAGGCGCTGCTGACAAGGTAGAGGCTATCAAGGTTGCTATCAAGAGAGTTGATCAGGCTTGCGCTAAGGGTCTTATGCACAAGAATAAGGCTGCAAGAAAGAAGTCACAGCTCGCTAAGAAGCTCAACTCTGCTGAATAATCGGTCTCTTTGATAATATAAGAATCGAAATCCCCTTGCGGACAACTCACGGTCGGCAAGGGGACGTTTTTTATAAAAAGTAAACCCCTCTGTCGGAAACAGGGGGGATTATTTTAATTCATATTCGCTTTGGCAAGCTCCTTGAGAACGTGTGCAATAACTTCCTCGGGAGTAGGGACCTTTCCGTTTCCGATACTGTTTATTGGAGCATTGGGGTCCTTGCAGGCCTCGGCTATTGATTTTTCGATCTCGCTTCTTACTTCTTCTTCGGTCACACCGTGCTTGCGGGCAACCTCCTTGAATATATCGTCGTTTTTCATTAATATCCCTCCGATGGATAGAATAGTGGATTTTGCTCAGTGTTTATAAACAATAAAATAGAAAAGGTATTATCTGTCTTTTTTTATATCTGTTGTATCATTCCTTTACGTAAACTCCGGTTATTTCGGATATATACGCTCTGTGATACGGATCGCTGCCGAAGAACTGTGCAGGGATACCGTCGTCTGTAAGGAATCCGCTTTCCTGCAGGTCATAGCTGTAAAGCTTGCGGCATACAAGTACGAGTTCAGCCTCTGCGAAGCTCATACAGCCGTCTATCTCAGCAGGAGTAAGACCTGTCTCTTTAGCCTTGTCGCAGTCTCTGCCCGAATGTGAGCCGCAGAAGGAAAGAGCTTTTCTGTATTCCTCTCCGAAAAAGCTTGCCGTGAAGCATTCCTCTTTTTCGATGAAGCTGTAGGTATAGCGGTTAGGTCTGATATAGCAGGTCAGCACGTTTTTGTTCCATAGAACACCGAGCTGTCCCCATGAAGCGGTCATAGTATTGTATTTTTCACTGTTTCCGCCTGTCAGGAGCATCCATTGTTTGCCTATCTTATCGAAGGGATTGAATGAGAGCTCGCTGATATCGATTTTCCTGAAAGCCATGATAAACCTCCTTTTTGATTATTAGCAGCCGTGCATTATCATGAAGTGCGCGGCTTAGCTTTTTTCGGTGTTATCACAGCTTTCACGGAGATATCAGTGAGCTCTGAGAGCGCTTTTGTAGCGCAGACGGAGCTTATCAGTGATAAGTGCGATAAATTCCGAATTTGTGGGTTTGCCCTTTCCCGTATCTACGGTGTAGCCGAAAAAGGAATTTAATGTGTCAACGTTGCCTCTGTCCCAGGCTATTTCTATAGCGTGGCGTATAGCACGTTCAACGCGGGATGAGGTGGTATCGTAGATATCTGCGACAGTAGGATACAGGAGTTTTGTAACGCTGTCCAGAAGGGTCTTATCCTCGATGGAATAGAGGATGGCCGTCCTGAGATAGTGATATCCCTTGATATGAGCGGGAACTCCCAGCTGATGTATCATGTCGGTAACAACTACCTCCATGTCGTCACTGAGACTGCTGACCCTGTCGCCGAGAGCGGAGTTTATAGCGGTACACAGGTCGTCGGCGCTGCATGGACGGAGCATGAACCTTGAAGCTCCGTTCTCAGTCACCTGACGCTCGATGAACTCGTTGTCATAAGAAGATGTTATGATGAATACAGGCGGTTTTATGCCTGATTCCTTAACACTTTTCATAAGCGATATAACATCGCCGTTCTGTGACGAGATATCGAGTACGGCTGCGTCGGGGGGATCCTTTTTTATGGATTCCAGTATCACGCCGCAGTCCTTGCGTCTTGTGTACGCATACATACCCTTTTCGCGCAGCTTATTAGCCACGCTTACGCCTGTCTCGGCAGAATCGTCGCCGATAAGTACTTTTACCTTGTTATTCATATTTTATACCTCCTTTTGTTCAGCGGTTTTCGACCGCTTAATAATGATATCACATCACAAAAGGAGCAGCAACGGGATTTTTTAGTATTTTACAGGACTTTTTCGCAGGAAATGTATCAAGACAGTTCCGCCATAAAAAGCCGTCGAAATAAGCCGTCGCAAAAATATGAATATATTGGAAAAAACTGTTATTTGCGCTTTTTTCTTGTGAGAGCGCCTTCGGACATCTCCCTGACCTTTGTTCCCTGAGGGAAAAGCTTGTCGGCGAGCTTCTGAAGAGCGTTCTTTTTGACTGCTTTTGCATGGACAGGCGCAAGTTTGGGCTCGCTTTCTGCCCTGCCCCATTTTTTTCTGCTGCTATCGGAAAGAAACGGGTATATCCTGTTCCTGTCGCCGATATAGCTGTGTTTTTCGAGAAATTCCAGCCCCAGATGACAGCCTTCGCCGCCGTATTTCCCGATGAAATCCCCAAAATGATGATACAGCATATTACGGAAATCGAGCTTGCCGTT
The DNA here is from genome assembly GCF_017549005.1 of Ruminococcus sp. Lineage (GTDB taxonomy): Bacteria > Bacillota > Clostridia > Oscillospirales > Ruminococcaceae > Ruminococcus. The sequence continues at coordinate 6,798 of NZ_JAFYYT010000046.1, read as the reverse complement.
CATTATATTCTTGTTTTTCTCCATAGCTCTTATGAGTTCCGCCTGCATATCCGTAGGCTCAAAGTTCTCGATAAAGCACAGAGGACCAAGTATAATGAAGCCTATCATGTACTCGTCGTCGCAGAAATCGCTTTTGGGCTTCTTGTTCTGCGGAGCGTCAAAGCCGTAGGCTGCATACAGCGCAAAGGAGCACCGCAGAGCCATGAACTGCTTTTCCTCGATGTCGTAGAGATGTTTTTCCTCCACATATCCGCGAAGCCTGCCCGACCTTACCATAAGGGGCAGCACGGGCTGGAGCATAAGGGCTTTCATGCCCTTTCGTATGGGAGCTTCCACATCATTGGAAAGGTCTCCTCCTATGTGGAGCACATTGTCAGGGTCAAGTCCCGACTTCTTTACGACTGCGTCGAGAAAACCTGTTTTTGCTGAATCGGGGATATTCAGCTCTGACGGTATGACGACGGAGCTGTAATCGCCGTAGCCGCAGTCGCAGAGTATCTTTACGACGACGTCACGGGGATAATATGAATCCGATACAACGATAAGCTTGTTATTGCAGCGCTTTGCCTCATCGAAGAGGAGCTTTCCCAGTTTTCGCGGAAAGGCGAAATGATGTATAAGGTCGCATTCGCGCATTATGAGCTTTTCTCTGCATGAGGGAGAAACTCCGCTTATCTTAACGAAGATATCGTATATTTTTTCAAGAGTAACATTGCCTTTAAGGGCATATTTTTTTTCCGCAGCCTTCTGCGCCTCCATACGGAGCTCCGTAAAGGTCTTTTTTCCCGTATTGTACATGGAGAAATCGTCCTCCATGAAGAGGAATATGTCCTCGGGCTGAGAAAATGGCAGAAGTACAAGAGCGTCCCACATCTTGAAGCTTACGGCAGCGTGGTCGTTACGCGCTATTTCTTTAAGCATTTTTTCGGTGAGCTCTTTTTGCGTTTCGGAATCGGGTCTCAAGAGAACAAGGTCGCCGCTCATCTTTCCTCCTTTTTTTCTTCTGCGTCGGGGCCGGGCTCGTCAAAGCCGCGGAGCTTCCTGTATTCGTCAAGGGTAAGCGCTCCGTCGGAGTTATAGGCTCTTATGAGCGCTTCCTTATTGGTGTATTCCTCGTTGTATTCGCCGTTATCGGTCTGTACGTACTTGCCGTACCACACTCCGAAGAAGGACCACACGGCATTGTCGCGGAAAGCCGCGTCCATATCGGGAACGCTTCCGCATTCGCTGATAGCGAGTATCTTGTCTGTGCCGACGAACTTCTGAACGGCGGCAAATTCCTCGTAATATCTGTGACCGTAGTCCTTCTCGTTGTTGAGGTAGAGGTCTACGGAGGCAATGTCAAAGGTACGCCTGTCCACCATGGAGCTTTCGCTCTGACCGTTCCATACCCAAATAAGGTTGTCCAGCTCGAAGTACTTGGTGAAGCGGTCGTATATCAGCTGCCACAGCCATTTATAGGGCTTTTCGCCCTTTGCGCCCCACCAGAACCAGTCGCCGCAGCCCTCGGGGAGAGGTCTCCACAGAACGGGTACGCCGCGGTTTTTGAGGGAGGTCAGCTGTCCTGCCATATTGTCTATATCGAGTATGAGTCCGTAGCATTCTTTGGAAATATTTCCTTTGCTGTAGAGCTCGCGTATCTCCTCTTCCGTGAGCTCGGCAAGCTTCTGTGTGGTAACGGCTTTTGAGATATCGAAATCGGTATCCGCGGTATGGATGCTGCTCTTTGCGTCCGAAGGAGCGTTCCAGTACCAGCTTAGACAGGATATACCGCCGTTTAAGTACCATTCAGCCGCCGCGTCTATCTCTTTGAAGCTCTCGTCGAAGCTCTCATCGGGTACGTCTGTTGTTGAGAAGCGTATAACGGGATATTTGCCTGTAGTACGGTATATAAGGTCGAGCTCCGTGTTCTCTCCGCCGTAGGCGTACTGACCTGTTATCATGTGCTTTCCGTAGTTTTCGGAGAGGAACGACATGAGCTCCTTTGCGGACTCGCCTGCGTTCTTGTTGACGAGCTCGCCCTTTGCGTCGTAGCTTATATCGCTGAGTGAGGTATTGTTCTCGATTTTAAGGTAATCAAGGCACATATCCCCGTTTTCGGGAGTTATTTCGAGCTTCTGCTTGCCCTTTGTGAGGAAAACTCCGTAAAGGGTGATGTATGTGAATTTTCCGCTGTCATTCGTCCTGAATACGGTGAGCTGCTGGTCGCCTAAGGTTATGCGGCAGTCCACAGCCTTGTCCGAGGATATATTGAACGACAGGTCGTAGTGCTGGTTCGTGGGAACGTCTATCTCGAATGCAACGGAAGCCTTTCCTTCGCTGCCGAAGCCTGTAACATAGCCGTCGCCGCTGAATTCGGGAAGATCGAAGGCAACTCTTGCACCGCCCTTGAGCTCGCCGCTCTCAGCTTCGTAGAGATTGCCTGCGGTCTGTTTTTCTATTTCTGGATAGGTAACAGGATAGTCGGGGAAAGTCTCTACAGGTACGGTCGTAGCCGGCTCTGTAGTGGATTCAGTGGCTTTCTCCACGATTATAGGCACGGAAGCTGTCATTTTATTCTTTTTGTCACAGGCTGTAAAAGCCGAAACAGCGGCTGCCGCAGCAGCTGCAAGAGCTATGGGTCTGCGAATGTCCATTTAATCCTCCCAAGAGATCTATGCTTTTATGGTATAGGTTTTGCCCTGCTGCGTCGCGAAAATGACAAGACCCTCCTCCGTGCGGAGGTCAACAGGCTCTCCGTCGCAGGAAACGCTTACCGCGCAGTTGGCGCGCAGGCGCAGCTCTCCGCCGAGCTCTGAGCTTATCTCGGCGCGTGTGAGTTTATTTGCGGTCCAGTAGATATCGGCAGTAAATCCGCCCTTTGCCCTGAGACCGCATACGTGACCGTTGTTCCATTCGTCGGGCAGCGCAGGCAGAAGATTTATCTCTCCGCCGCAGCTCTGCATGAGAGCCTCCGCAATGGCGGCGGTACCGCCGAAATTGGCTTCAAGCTGCAAAGCGGGCTTGCATTCGGTCATGTTCGGATTTGTATAGTGTGAAAGCAGGCGCATGAGACTTTCGTATACCATTCTTCCGTCGAAAAGTCTCGCCCACATATTTGTCATCCAGGCGCTGCTGTAGCCCGTATGTCCGCCGCCGTGGATTATCCTGCGGACAAGTGTGGCTCTTGCGGCGTCAGCAAGCTTCGGCGTTCTGAGGGGCGATATGAGCCCTGCGGGATAGAGCGCGAAAAGCTGAGATATACGTGTGTGACCGATATCGGTCTCGTCGTAGTTCTCCGACCATTCCATTATCTGTCCGTACTTGCCTACCTGGGGCTGGGGCAGCTTCTGGAGCATACCTGCCAGCTTTTCGGCAAAAGCGGCGTCTTTCCCGAGAATATGTGCAGCTTTTATGACGCAGCAGAAAAGTACGGTGAGTATCTGCGAGTCCATTGCAGGTCCCATGCATATACTTGCCTGAACTCCGTTGCCATCGATGTAGGTATTTTCGGGAGAAACGGAGGGTCCCGTCACAAGTCTGCCCTTGCTGTCCTCAGTGAGGTACTCGGTGAAGAACTCGGCGGCTTCTTTTAGTATATGGTATTTCTCGGCAAGGAACTCCTTGTCGAGAGTGTATTCGTAATGCTCGAAAACATGGATAGCGAGCCATGCTCCGCCCATAGGCCATATGCTTGATGTGGTATTCTCGCCCTGAGGTGCGGAATCTCCCCATATATCGGTATGGCTGTGACATACGAAGCCCTTGTTTATGCCGTACATCTCCTTTGCGGTGACTCTGCCGTTGCCGCATACGCGCTCCAGCAGGTCGAAAAGAGGGAGATGACACTCGGAAAGGTTGCAGCTTTCAGCCAGCCAGTAGCTCATTTCCGTATTGAGGTCGAGGGCATAGCGGCTGCCGTTGGGAGGTGACATGAGGTCGTTCCATATTCCCTGAAGGTTTGCAGGCTGAGTGCCTGCGCGGCTGCATGATATCATGAGATATCTTCCGAAATTGAAGTAAAGCTCGATGAGCTTATTGTCGTTTATAAGTCTGCGGCAGTCCGTATTGTCAAGCTCGTCGCCCTTGATACGGTCTATACGCTCGAGAGTTGAGAGGAGTGTGAGGTCCTCGCCGCTGTTGTCGTTGAGAGTGAGTTCAACGCGGTCGAAAAGCTCCTTGTAATCGTTTACGTGGCGGTAGTAGAGCTCGTCGTAATCGCATTGCAGAGCCATTTCCGCGTCCACCTGTGCGGACTCCTCATACATCTGACTGTAGAAGCTGGTGCGTACAGAGAGGACAAGCATCACCTCGTCCGCATTCTTTACGCATATCCTGCTGCCAACGGTCTTTATCTCGCCGTTTTTGGCGGAAGCTCCCAGGCAGGCGGCAAAGAAAATGCCGTCGCGGCTGCCTGTGCCGCCGTTGAAGAGTATCATATTATGTGCGCAGGGGCGGTTGTCGTCGTAGCAGTCGTCGCGTCCGCCGATACCGCATGAAAGGTTGACCGAGGCAGGTTCGGAGGCGTGGATACGCACAACGAGCACCTCGTCGGGAGCAGATACGAAATATTCCTTTGTGTATACAACTCCGTTCACGGAGAAGGTAGCGTCTGCAACGGCGCTGCCTATATCGAGGCTTCGTGAGTATTCACGGGCTTTGCCGTCAGCCTCGAGAACGATGTCGAGCTCGCCGAGAGGCATATATCGCCTCATATTTGGCGTAACGCCCTGCATTTTGCTCATTGCTGCCTCTTCTGCTTCGGCAGCCTTTCCCTCGCTGAGAAGCCTGCGGACCTCCGCAAAGCCTTCCTTAGCGTCGGGATTTATTCTGTGGCGTAGACCGCCTGACCAGACAGAGTCCTCGTTGAGGACGATAGCTTCGTTTAAAGCTGTACCGTAGATCATTGCACCGATACGTCCGTTTCCGATAGGGAGAGCTTCTTCAAAAGCTTCTGCTGGAGAATCATATTTCATTAAAGTTTCAGTACTCATAATAAATTGCTCCTATTGGATTAAGTCGTCGTTTGCTGATGGGATACGTTAAGGCGGCGTTTTTATACCACCCCGATTATCACACATTATATCACAAATTGCTTTTTTTTGCAAATATGTGCATATCTTGCCGTGAATTTCCAAACAAACGGCATATTATTACACATTTTTCTGCTTGTTTCAGAGAAAATGCACTAAAGCTGATGCTGATCCCCGGTTATTTCCGATTATTATTGACACTCTGCTTTAAAAAATGTAAAATATTATCAGAGCGGACTTATCCCGTTTTAACGTAAGAACAGCATTGACACCTCACATATATATTATACGCAGGAGGAAGAGAAAAATGAGACGTATTGCCACGATCTTTGCCGTAATATTGCTGACTGTAAGCTGCTGCTCATGCAGTAAGAACGATGACGGAAAAAATGAAAAAAAGTCTGGAACGACAGCGGAGACCACTACTGAAGAGGTCACAGAGGAAAAAAACGATAAAAATACAAAAACGACAAAAGACGTTGGAAATGTTCAAAATACGACACCGGTATCAGGTGAAAACGGCTCCGGAGAGGCAGCTGAGAGCATTTCCGGGGAAAAGCCCGAGAAAAAGAAGAGGTACATCGACAGTGATTTCAGGGAGATAAACGTTAAGGTAACCTTGACGCAAAAACAGCTCCCCATTGATATACAGACCATAGATGTAAACGACCTGAATATGGGAGAAAGGGTGCCTGTATACAACAGACCCGAGTTTATTGAGGAGGCCTACAAATCCCTGAGAAAAAAGGAAAACTGGCGCGAGAGGGAGAACAGCCCTGAAAAAGCCCGTGTCGTAAGAACTTACCGTCAGGGCAGAAAGATATACGTTGCTGCCTGCTATGGCGTGAGCCAAACGGATTATTACCAGCCGACGGAGCTGTTCTATGAATGGGCGGTCTTCTCCTATGATCTTGATACCAAAAAAAGTCAGGAGATATTCAGCTGGTCGTCTGATTCAATAGATAAAAAATGTAAAGGGATCGAATTCTGCGCGGGAAAGCTATTCTTTACTGTTTCAGAGCCGGAAAAAAACTATATGTATTCAGTGGATCTGAGCTCACGAAAGGAAACGACCGTTTGGGAAACGGATTTAGACATAAAATATATGCAGTCATACGAAGAAAGATATATGATACTGTTTAATGATAAAGGCGAAAGTTTTTATAACATAGAAGAAGATAAATTTATGAATGGAAGTGAGTATACAGCAGAAGTGGAAGACGAATACGCAGAACTGAATGAAGAAATAAATGCAAGAGGACTCGATTCGATAGGATCTTTTTATGCAAATGATGATTACTATTTCATTTCGGAAGAATTCATTGGTGTAACAATGTACGCTGAAAAAGACCGGTTGATTTTAAGCTTGGGCTACAGGATCGATACATTTGATATGGATAAAATGGAGCATTATTACAGCAGTCTTGACAATATAGGCATACCCTGGTTTGCAGGTGACGGCAAGGTATTTCTGTTTGGTGAATATGGCGATGTCAAGTGCCTTTTTCCCGATACGGGACTGGTTTATGATGTGCTTGGAAAAGGGAAATATGATAATATGGAAGCAATGAATGCAGGTATCATATGCGATTACACCGAAGGAAATGAGAAGCTCTATGTTCTTGAGCCGGAATATATGAATATGTGAGTCTATCCTAAAATTTGTGTAAACCTCCAAAGTAGTGTATAATAGAAGAGACACTACTTCGGAGGTTTTAATTATGAGCAGAAGGCGAAGAAACGAAACAGATGAGCAGCGTGCAAGAAGAGAGCTAATAAGCGATTT
>NZ_JAFYYT010000045.1 GCF_017549005.1 Ruminococcus sp. | reverse complement strand
TTGTTGTTGTTGTTGTTGCGGCTGTTGTAGTTGTTGTTACAGCAGGTTTGGAGGACTTGAGGTACTCATCAACGACGTCCGCCCAGTATTTACCCATTTTCTCATATCCAACAGCGTTCGGGTGAACACCGTCGCCGAGGTCGGCAGTACCGTTGAGACAGCCATGAATATCGGCAAATGTTACCTGCTTGCCATTGCTGTTATATTCATTTGCCACCTTTTTTACAAGGCTATTGTAGCTTGCTACCTGAGCGGTCTTGTCACCGCCGCCCATGAACATACCGCCTCCGAGTTCGGGAATAGTTGAGAGGAATATCATTCCGTCGGAAGGCATATCGGCTATCATAAAGTCGAGCAGTGTATGGAGATCCTTCTCCAGTTCGCTTTCGGTATGATTATAGTTCATGTCATTTGTGCCGATTATAAGCAGTATGATGTTGGGCTGAGTCTTCTTTACGGCATCTGTTTCCTTGAGGACATCGTATAAGCCTCCACCGTAGCCGCCTTGCTGTTTTATTATAGTGTATCCGCTGTAACCTGCATGATTGTCATCATAGGTTACGCTGTTTCCGTTATACTTGAAGCTTGCGCTGTTCGATCCCTCTGGACCAACAAAGTCAAAGTTGGTATATCCCTTTTCCTTCAGGAAGTAGTCGAGATATTTTCTGTATCCGCCGGTATCGCCCATGCCATAGGTTATAGAGTCGCCTGCAGGCATTATTCTGATAACATCGCTGCTCATTGAGATATTTTCCATGTTTTGCTTCTGAGTTTCGCTGTTGCTGCCCTGACCGCCGAATTGGCTCATATCAAAGCCGCCTGCGCCGCCCTGACCGCCGAATTGGCTCATATCAAAGCCGCCTGCGCCGCCCTGACCGCCGAATTGGCTCATATCAAAGCCGCCTGCGCCGCCCTGTCCGCCGAACTGGCTCATATCGAAACCGCCTGCGCCGCCCTGTCCGCCGAACTGGCTCATGTCGAAGCCGCCTGCGCCGCCCTGACCGCCGAACTGGCTCATGTCGAAGCCGCCTGTGTTTCCTGCTGCCGGCTCATCATCGGCTGCGATAGTGGTGAACGGAACGCTTGCTGCGATCATCAGAGCTGAAACAGTACAGCTGATGACCTTTTTGAGTCTAGACTTTTTCACTAAAATCACTCCTTGTTTTTTGTCTGCAAATCTTATTGCAGAATAAAATAGAACGTAATTTAGTAGTCCCCCAAAATATTTATATCTGATTTTATTATATCATTGAAAAACTATTTGTCAAGTATTTTTTTATTATAACAAACAGTACATTCTTGAAAAACAATGTAAAACATTCTGTTTACAGCGAAATATTTATTTCCTCCGTTTCGGTAATTACAAAGCAGTTTTTCAAATACATGGAAAGTGCAGCTTTATTAACATCGGCGGCGTGCAGGATTATTTTATCAGCCTTTTTATTCTGAAGACGTGAAATTGCAAACAGAAGCAATTTTAGCCCGTAGCCCATTCGCTGGTATTTAGCTGCAACAAAAAGGTCGTCGATCTCGTTGCCGATAACGGAGACAGAGCCAATAATGCAGCCGTTATCTTCGAGAACAAAGGTATTATCACGTTTTTTCAGCAGCTCTTCACTGCTTTTGCAGCATTCACGGGGAAGTCCTAGGGAGCTTCTCATTGGATAGAAACAATCCTCATACCTGCGCCTGTACTGCTCATAGTCTGCGGCTTCATAGTTTCTCGGACTGATATCTGTGAAAACAAGTCCGCCTTTGTATTCGAGGGTGTGTACAAGGAAGCCCATATCAGTTCCTCCTTTTTAAGAATATTGAAGTATGATCATTCTTATAGTTTTTTAACGATATCAAGTAACTTCTTCCTGTAGGGAAGCAGTTCAATTAGCTCCAGCGGAGTTTTTCCCCATGCGTTTTTGTGGGTGACAAGGACATTTCCGCGTGAAAACCACAGTTTATAAAGTTCTTCAAGCTCCTCGTCCGTGTATTTCATATTTATTATGTATTGCAGCGGAACTCTTCCTTTTTCGTCGATATGATTTATATCCGCGCCTTTTTCGATGAGTATCCTGCAAAGTTCCACGGTCTGCGGCAGATCATGCTTGATTCTTGACAACAGAATATGAAGAAGATTTTCGCTGCACTCGTTTACTCCGCAGGCATCGGCTCCTTTATCGAGAAGAAACATACTTATCCTGTATCTTTCCTCAGGAACATTGTTTGAAAAAGAATAAAATAGCAGGTTTTTTCCGTTGAAAAGCTTCTTTTCGTCTCCGTCGCTGTAAACAGCGGCAAAATCATCGAACTTTTTAAGCTTTGCGGTAAGGGATATATCCATTGAAATCACTCCTTTTGAGCATTAGTATATTCATGATGTTATTATAACATAAAATTGTCGGAAATGTAAAGAATAATGTCTCAGATCATGTAAGGATCCGTTTTGACTCTACTGAGCGTAGATTGACGAAATGAAGCATTTAAGCTATAATAGTTTCAGGAGCTCACGGAATGATGGATAAGGAGGTTATAGCATGGACCAGGAAAAGACAGGAGAGCTTATCAAAAAATTAAGGACCGAGAAAGGGCTTACGCAGAAGCAGCTTGCAGAGCTGCTGAATGTCGGCGACAAGGCGGTCTCAAAGTGGGAGTGCGGACACGGCTGTCCCGATATATCCCTGCTTACAGAGCTTGAAAAAGTTCTTGGAGCGGATATAGGAGTTCTGCTGTCGGGTAATATCGAAACAAATGAAAGTGAGAAAGGTAATATGAAAAAGCTTAGATTTTATGTATGTCCGAAATGCGGAAATATCATTACCGCTACATCAGAAGCTTCAATAAGCTGCTGCGGCAGCAGGCTTTTCGCTTTGGAAATGCGTAAAGCTGAGGAAGGGGAGCGGTTAACGGTAGAAGATACAGGCGGAGAACTGTATATACACTCCGATCACGAAATGACAAAGGAGCATTATATCTCCTTTGCAGCCTATGTGCATGACAACAAAGCTATGATCTTCAAGCAGTATCCCGAGTGGAATATGCAGATGACCATGCCGCTATACCGTTCGGGCAGGCTTGTATGGTACTGTACAAAGCACGGTTTAATGTTTCAGGATATATAAAAAGCAGAGATATATTGACTTCCTCTGCAAAATATGATATTATGTAATTACCATAAAGAGTACGTGAGGGACAAGCCCGCTGACCGTACAGCAACCTGCAGTAATGTAAGGTGCTAATGCTTGAACGATGGGATGAATATGCTGCTCAGCGATCCCGTCGTGACGATGGGGTCGCTTTTGTGCTTTTATGGAATAATTCTTTTCAAAGGAGTGCATGGATATGCGTACTATCAGAGAAATGCTTGGAAATGATGAAAAAGTGTGGGTCTACATTGACGGCAGGGAGACATGGGAGAAATTTGCCGGAGCAGCCAAAAGCGAGGGCTTCCGTTTTGGTGAGATTTCACCGGAAAAATGGGTGCCCAGCTATGTGATTGCCGTTCACAGCAGCAGAGAAATGGGACACTTTCCATTATTTATCTGGGTCAGAAGCTTTATGGCTGATTTCAGCAATACACCTAAAAGGATCGATTTTATGAAGTATTGCAGAAACGATAAGGATTTTCTGTATAAGACACCGCATTTTACTGCACGGTTTAAGCAAAGGTTATAAAGCAGGAAAAAGAGTGCCCACATATGTGCGGTACTCGTAAAGAAGTATATATGGGACTTATCGGGGGAAACCTTTCTGAGGAAAGGTTCTCCCCCGAACCCCCTTCCAAAGACTTTTAACCCAAATTTTTCTAAATAGGACGCCCCCTGTAAGTGTTACAGAGGGCGTTAGTTTTCGTTGGGCGTTCTATTTAGAAAAATTTAAGCTGGAAGTTTTAGGAAAGGAGTTTGAGGAAGAACCCTTTTTCAAAAGGGTTCTTCCTCAATAAATTCTCACAAATACTTCTCTATGCGTATTACACACGGGGACACTCTTATTTTCTTCTGCCTGGTTTTGACAGCTTCTGTTCATACATTCTCGAGTCGCTTATCTTGATATAATCCTCAAGCTTGGCATTATTATCCGTTTCCGTCAGGAAAGCTCCGTAGCTAAGCTCAATATTATACGGCTTGTTGGAGTGGCGGTTGTGCCTTTCAAGAGCACTTTGCAGACGCTCGATAAATCTCTCGAGCTGCCTCTCAGAGTAGCGCGGAGCGAAGATATAGAACTCGTCGCCGCCCGCACGTCCTGCAATTTCTCCCGAGTCGCAGCACTGATTGATTATCTCTGCCGCGGATTTTATGGCTCTGTCGCCTTCATAATGGCCGTAATCGTCGTTTATATGTTTCAGGCCGTCCATATCTATTACCATAGTACAAACTGTACTCTTTGAATTGAACAAACGGATAGCTTCTCTCGAGTGGTCGTCAAATCCGCGTCGGTTGAGCATTCCTGTCAGACCGTCACGAATACTGAGGTTTTCGAGCTTTCCGATAAGCTTGTTGATTTTATCGTTTTTATAAAGAGTTTCTATGGTCATTGCCATATTCAGAAGCCATACGTTATAGAATTCATTGAATATTTCTTCGCTGCTCATTTCGATAACAGCGTATCCGAACATTCTCTCCACACAATGTACGCTCATTATGTAGAAGAAATGAGGTATATCAGTGCAGGATTTCGGTATAAGCGAAGAAATGCTGAACGAATGCTCCGATTCGGTATATTCGTTTTTCTTGTCTATCCACACTGCGGGCGTGAACTCGCCCGACGGTGACAGGAAATCACTGTCACTGGAGAGTTTTCCGCTTGTGTCCTTATGAAGCATAAGGAAGAATGAATTATAATCACCGAAATTGATGGAAGTTTCAATGAAAACACTGCCGAGCATAAGCAGACTGTCTACTTTATTGAGCTTTAACAGTGCAGATTCTGCATCATAGAGATTGTAGCTGAAATTACGGTTTATCTCATAGACCCTGTTCACATTCTCGGCTTCAAACTTGTAATCAAGATTCTTGCAGCCACAGGACTGGTTATATATGGGCTTGGAAGATACCCTCAGATCCATATCAAAGCTCTTTTTGTGCCAAAGGCTCTCAAACAAAGCAAGCGACTTGCGCGCAATCTGGACTCTTTCTCGTGTAGCAGATGTAAGGTGGGGGAGAAATTCCTGTCCCTCAAAGGTGCCGTCAAATCCCGATATGGCAATATCTTCGGGAACGTTGATATCACGTTTTTTCAGTGCGGTTATGAGAGAGATCGCCATGTAATCATTTGCGCATACGATAGCTTCGGGACGTTCGGAGAGCGAAAGGAAATAATCAGCCGCCTCTTCGCCCTTATGGAACCAGAAATCGCCCTCGAATACTCCCGCACCATTTTCGGGGAGTCCGCGCTCTTTCATGATCGTCTGAAATTCCGCTAGGCGTATCTGTGCGTCGGGGTGACTTAAATATCCCGACATGAAACCGATCTTAGTAAAATGATGATGATCGAGGAAGTGCTCGATAAGAGTTCTGATACCGCCTGTATCATTGAATTCGATATTGTAAAAGCCTTCTACGTGCGTACTTATTGATATAACGGGGCATACGGCTTCACGCAGCTTATGTATTACCTTTTCCGCCATACCGTCAACATTATAGCCTTCGCCGTCAAAAATTATTCCGTCAAACTGTTTGAGGTCAATCATATCTATCAGGTCAAATTCATAGTCGCCGTACTGTGCGTTCTTATTGCCTATTTTACCGAGCGAATTGATGTATACTATGTTGATCTTCAACTCTTCTGCAGCAATATTAAATGATCTGCACAGGTTCTGTCTGTATCTGCTGGTGAAGCAGCATCCGAAAAAAGCGATAGTTTTCAGTTTAGCGTTCATAGTATCAATCACCTCGGTCCGAACGGACTTTTTCCTAATATAATAATATCACAAATTATGTATAATGTCAATCGCTTTATTGAGCAAAATAAACACTGTTTGTTCAAAAATTGTTGTATAAAGTTAAATTCTGTACGAATATGACAGTTCTGATGTTAAGCGCTGCTTTATTCGTCCGGAAGATTATCACAGAGTGTAAGTGTGAGAAGATCGTCTGAGGATTCACTTTTAACAAAATAAACGGTCGTCTCAACACGGCGGTATATACCGTCGTCTCCAAGCTGACGTGTAACAAGACGTATCTCTGTCTTGCCGTTTGCGTAATCACGGATAAGAGTTGACCTGTTGAATGTAGTGGAAAATATTTCCTTATCGTCAGGATACATTGTCTCTGTTCCGTGCATGATAAGTTCATCGAAAACGCCTGCAGACGGACAGCTTGTGGAAGAAAAGTCCTGGTAGGCCATCATATAGAAGGTGTTTCGTGAAAGATTCGAGAATATTACAAGAGGATAGCGGCGGAAAATAACGCTCATAAGCAGATTCACCGCACTTGCAGGGCTTTGGAGCTGCAGTATGTCGGCAGGCTCCTCCGCGTTCTTGTCAAGCTTGCATATCGCAAGGTAATCCTCCTCGGGCATGGGTTTCGCAAAGATGTAGCCCTGTATCCTTTCGCAGCCGCAGGTCCTGAGAAATGCGAGCTGTTCCTTTGTTTCAACGCCCTCGGCGATAGTACGCATATGCAGGCGGTGAGCAAAATTGAAGATACTTTCGAGAACTATACGCTCTTTCTCGTTCTCGCAGTTCTGACTAAGAAGAGATTTGTCTATTTTCAGTACATCAGCAGGAACGTCCTTGACGAATTGCAGTGACGAAAGTCCGCTTCCGAAGTCGTCGATAGCGATCCTGAAACCTGCCAATCTTGCAGAATTTATCCATTCAAGGATTTTCTGTGAGTCGTTTACCATTGCCGACTCGGTTATCTCTATTTCAATAAGTTTGTGTGGGAGCTCGTAGCTGTCAACTATTTTTGCCAGCTTTTCCGTGAAGTTGTCCTCATAAATGTGGCGCCTTGAGAAGTTTATTGATATCCTGTGGCGGGCATAACCTGTCTGTTTACAGAGAGTTTTGCAGACGATATCTGTTATATACCAGTCTATGTCCATTATTAGGTCGGATTCTTCAGCAACAGGAATGAAAAAGAAAGGAGAGATGAGTGAACCGTCCGGTTTTATCCAGCGTGCAAGAGCTTCGGCGCTTTTTATCTTGCTTGTTACGGTGTCGTACTGCGGCTGGTAATAGGCACATATTTCTCCGTTTTCAAGAGCTGTCCTGATCTCTTCGGGTGTGAAATTCATAAGATCACTCTCTTTCTGTCATTTTTGTACTGAGGTATATAATCATCTGTAAAACCGGTTATTTACGTCTTTTCAAAGCCTTTGAACAAGTATTATCCGCTTGTTGTCATAACTTTATTATATTATAGCATATTTTAACTGTATTTTCAATGATGCCGAAAGAAAATTTATAAATAATTAACATATCGGAAGATAAAGAAAAGGCTCTCAAATCAAAGAGAGCCTTTTCCAGAAGGGGGGGGCATATTTAAACAACAGGGAATTTGTCCAAAAGATTGAGACAGAACTTCTGAATTGTAGCTGCGTCGTTATTTGTAACGCCGTCGCCTGTCATGTAGCAGTCTGCATTTTTAAGACCAAGGTCAGTGATATGTCTTTCATCTGTTCCGTTTATGCCGTAGCGTGAGGGATTTGCAAGTGACTGCATGATAAGAACTGCATCTGCAAGGTCGACCTGACCGTCGCAGTTCGAGTCGCCGTATTTGATGTTTTCAGCGATTTCTGATGTGGTTGCTGTTGTAGTTGTTGTAGTTTCTGTCGATGTTGCAGAAGTTGAAGTAGTGGTAGTAGTAGTAGTTGTTGTT
>NZ_JAFYYT010000044.1 GCF_017549005.1 Ruminococcus sp. | reverse complement strand
CGGCTTTTCTTCCTCGAAAAGCTTGTATATAGCGTCTCTGTCGCAGATATCTATCTTCACAAAGCGGAAGTTAGGGTTCTTCATTACAGGCTCAAGTGTCGAAAGATTGCCTGCGTAGGTGAGCTTGTCCAGACATACGATGCGGTAGTCGGGATAGGTGTCAAGCATATGGAATACGAAATTCGAGCCGATGAATCCGGCTCCTCCTGTTACGAATATTGTCATCTTCTTAACCTCTTATAAAAATAATATTAAGCGATACTGCCAGGCTGTTCACACACGCCTGTAATATACATCTTTTCAAGTATAGCATACCTTTGAGCAAAAATCAAGCCAAATTTGCAGCTTGTGGAAAAAATGCAGTTTTTATGTTCATTTGTCAGGGGCAAGGATTATTTTTATAATATGCCAGTCGTCAAACATCCAATAGACCAGTCTGTCCTTTTTTTTCAGCGCCTGCATTATTTCATGCACGTTCTCGTTGGCTTTCAGACGCTTTAAGGCGTCTTTATAAGCCTTTTCGTCCGAGAACTTTATCTCCACCTGTTCCTCATCTCCATGCTTTGATATTATCTCAGCTATGGCATGAGCGTCGTACTCGCTCAGATACGAGCCGTCTACCACATAATAATACTTGCTGATATCGTCGCATTTCGGGATAAATCTGTTTCTGTTCTTCACCTGATTGAACTCGTGATATTCCGTCAGCTCGCTGTCGCTGAACATAAAATAATTATGGGAGCTGCCGTATTCAAGATCATCATAGTTCCTGTCGTCATAAGCAAGGTCGACCCAGTAATACTTGCCGTCAAACCTGATAAAATTCCAGGTATGGGAATAATTCGTGACCAGTCCGCACTCAAAGCCCATTCTTTCCATTATGTACTGGAATGCCTGTGAGTAGCCGCAGCTCTGCGTCCTGCCATTTACAAGGCAGCCGTATGCAGTATCAGTATAACTTTCCAGGTCGCCGCTCTGATACCAGGTATTCTTTATTATCTCGTCATGTACAAAGAGTATCTTTTGCCAGTCGTCAGCGTCCTCGGGAATACTGCTTATTATCCTGTCCGCAGCCTCCGAGACCTCGCTGCACATCTCCCCGACCTTGCTGTCAGGCATATCATAATCAAGACTGCCGTAGCTTATGCTTATAACGTCATTTCCGCCGCTTGAGCCGACTCCGCCGATACTTACCCAGAAAAGCTCCGGGTGCTCCGCAAGCACCATTTCGCTTATATCGAATGCTCTTTCAGTGTTAGCATAGCCGTAAAGACTGATCTCGCCTTTGAACCTGCCGCCGGACAGCCGCTTGTATATTGCCTGATACATTGCTTCCTCATCTTCAACATATTCAGCTCCCTCATGGGGATCATAAGGAACGTCATAGTCGTCATACTCGCAGCCGCAAAGTAAAAATGCAGATGTCAGCAGCAGAAACAGCTTTTTCATTATTTTCATCTTTTCTCCTTATTACTGATAAAAACCGCGGAAAGCGGCATTGTTTACACTTATATTCTGCCATATTACAGAGCTTTTGTCAAGTTCACAGCAAAACAGTGACAAATGTCACCGGGAAAGTTATAAATGTCACCTTGGCTTTTTGCAGATTTTGTTGTATAATAGTATTATAGAAACAAACCAAACCTTTTATGGGGGAAGATCATATGATAATTCATTATTTTGAAATAAGAAACTGCAGCCTTTTATACTATATGGGTTATCCCATATACCTTGCGCCCGACGGCACAGACGAAGGACTCCTCTCAATGCGCGGATTTGCAAAGCAGAACGACGGAAAATGGATAAAATACATCGACAGATTTGAATACGGCTATATCATGCAGTTCAACAACTGCGAGGAAATCGTTGTCAATGAAGAAACATTGAAGAATATCCAGTACCCGCCTTTTCAGTATCAGCCGCCGCTGTACGGATACGGAGCAGCTCCCCCGAAGGACAGCAATACAGCCAATATACTGTGCACTGTCTCGGTATCTCTCATGCTTCTGACGTTGCCTGTATTGTTCACGCCGCTCATTGCTATCAGCGGATTATTGTTCATCGCTGCAATGGTACTTATGATAATCGCGAGGGTGATCTATCCGGACAACAAATTTGCAAAGATACTTTGCATAGTATATGTCGTACTTACGTTAATCATGGTCGTTATAGGAATTGCGGCTATAATTATGCTGATGATAGCCTGCAACGAATGCGTGAACAGCCTTAATTCATGCAGCTGAAATCCAAGAAACAGGAGTGAAAAAATATGAGCATACATATATGCACCGATTATTCGTTCTTTCCGCCGTATGCGCTGATGATAATCCTTTCATGCGCGGCAGGTCTTGCTTTGCAGTACTTTCTTAACGTGAAGCGCGGCGTTCAGCCTATGATAGCAGGCTTTATCACGCTCCTCTCACCGTTTATGAGCTTTTTCTTCGCTTTTCTGCTCACTTATGCAGCCTCAGGCGGCACAAAAAACGGGCTTTCGTCTATGGGCGGACTTTTCGGTATGTATCTGAGCGTAGTGACCCTCGCACTTATCAGGCGCGACCGCAGGACTACAAGCATTACCTTCGAAAACTGCACTATCGTTCTTCCGCTTATATACAGTATTTCCAAGCTCGGCTGCTTTTTCGCAGGCTGCTGCCACGGCATACCTTATCATGGTCCCTGCTGTGTGGAATACTCTGGAAAAGTCACGGAAACAGGCTGTATATTCCCTGTTCAGCTTGCGGAAACTGTGGTATTCTTCGTTATTTTCGCTGTCGGGATTGCAATGCTCATGAAAAAATGCAGGAATACCTCCGTTTATACCCTTACAGCCTGCTCGGCTGCGAAAGGACTTCTCGATTTTCTCAGAGAGTCACACATGGACAAGGTTATTTCGCTCAATCAGATACTTTGTATTATTGTGGTGATAATCGGTATCGTTTACGCCGCAGCTTCCGAAAGGAAGTACCATCATACAGCTGAAGTGACAGCTTCATGCGCTTGAAACAGCCAATATATGCAAAACAGCACTGTGCAGTACACAGTGCTGTTAATTTTTTACTTCTTGAGATTTGAAACTATGAGCTTTCTCTTAAGAGAGTTCATTACAGGTATATCGGGAACATAGACCACGTTGATCTTTGCAGCCTCGCCGAGAGTCTTCCTGAAGCCTGCAACTTCATTGTCTACATTAGGCTTTTCATCAGAATTTGCTGTAATTTTAAGAGTATATGTATCCTCAGTCTCCTGAATGAACTGCCACTGCTCGATACCATGAGAAAGTCTCATTGTACGGCAAAGAAGGAAAGGAGATACTACCTCGCCGTTAAGATCGTAGATAAGATCCATTCTTCTGCCTAAAAGCTCGGTAAATACAGGGAGCTCGCCTTCATTCTCGACAGACATCTTTGCAACGTCGCCTGTGTCGTAACGGATAAGCGGGAAAGCCTTGTTGTAAAGGTCGGTGATAACTATTCTTCCGAGTTCGCCGGGAGCAGCCTTCTCGTCCGAATCAAACTTGAGTATCTCAAAATAGTATGAAGCCCAGTTGAGCACAAACCTGCCGCTCTTGCCGGTTTCCTGTCCGAGAATACCCTGCTCTGTATTGGAATATCTTGCATATACTCCGACGTCCTGTCCGAAGAAATTTCTGAGCTTCTCCTTTACAGCGTCAGTCAGTGTCTCTGAGGTCGATATGATAGTCTTGATGCATGACTCGTTGGTAAACTTCTTCGACCAGTAATCAACAGCTGTCTCCAGTGTTGATGGATATGCGATAAGTGAAGTGCACTTCTTCTCAACCATTACATGATAATAGTTTGTAAGATTCTCTGCGCTGAGATTGCAGATATCGAGCTGCCAGATATTATCGCGGTCCTGCTCCTCGGGAGTAGCTGTAGGCTTTGCTCTGAGGTAGCACATAGGATCATGATCCGCATAGCCTGCCAGTGCGCCGAAATATTTAAGATCAGCGATATGGCGTTCTCTCTTTGCAAGATCCTGGATAACTGTGAACGGGATACCGGTAGAACCCGAAGTGTGCATCTTGTGTGTCTTGATATTGTCATATGCATGAACTACGACATCGTCGTAATTCTCGTTGAGTATCGTCTTGTTCATTACCGGGAAATCTTCAAGCTTTTCAGCGTTCCTGTACTTAGCATAAAAAGCTGTATTCTCGGTGGCATACTTAAGAATTTCACGGAGCTGTTCAGGCATTCCGCCGCCTGATATAACGGAAGCGTATTCCTTGTCTTCCATTTTTCTGCTTACGTCATTCATCTGAACTCTTAATGCGTCGCTGTACTCAACACCCTTAGTAAATAGATCCTTCATTGCCAAACATCCGTTCCTTTCCATGTAAACCTCTTCCTTTATCTCCATCAGACGATAGAGCGTACTTATAACAGGAAGGTAAAGTCCGTGCTTTTCGCCGATCTTCAGAGCGCTTCCCGCAAGGTACTGGTTTTCGGTTTTTCTTTCATTGACTACATCCATGAGCATGGACGTCTTTTTGCTGCCAATGTAAGTTACATAGTAATTAATTATATCATCTATATCAGATTTCCCGAGCTCGACCTTTTCAGCCTTTGCGATCTCAAGGAATTCATCCATAGCCTTACGGCATATCTCCTGCAGATTAGGATCAAGCTTGAAAAGCGAATAATCAGCGCCTGTAAGTGCAGTTACACTGTTTCCCGCAACATTTAGCATCCACTTTTTCCATACCATCTTCTTGATGTTCTTCTCATAAAATGCAGGCATTCCCGAAGCATTAATAACATTTGCAGCTGTTTCAGCTTCCTCGGGATAAATATCGCTTCCTATATGGAGCTCGCCGGGATTGCTGTAAACAGCTCCCTCAGGACCAAACTCCGTATTCGGTCCCTGAGCATAGCCCCTTATAACGATATTGTCAGGAAATGCCTCACGGAACAGCTCATATGCATAGATTCCGTTCTGAAGCGGAAGAATTATAGTATCTTCAGCGATAAACGGCTTGATATTCGCAATGGAATTTTTCAGATCGTAATTCTTTATGCATATAAGAAGAAGGTCGACACAGCGGCATTCGCTGTCCTTGTCCGAGCATATCTCGGGAGCTATGACCTCTCCGTTCACGCGGATATCGTCTGCAAGCAGCATCTGCTTGATCTCCTCGCTTGCAATGAGACAAAAATCCTTTCCGTACTTTGTAAACAACTTGTGCGCTATAGGAGTTCCTATAGCACCTAACCCAATAAGTCCGATCCTCATTGTATAACCTCACCCAATCAATAAAGTCTTTCTAAATTCTCGGTGTCGAACAAGCCAATGAGCATATTCTCACCTTTTTCATCATAAACCTTGAAAACTTGCTGTATCTTATCTATGTTCTCTTTCAACGCCTGTTTATTGTCGGAAACTATAAAAAAGCGGCATACTATCTGCTTGAGCGTTCCTTCACATGTTACAGTGTCGCCCTCATTATAGCTTGGTCTGATATCAACAACGTCGTTCATCGCCTTTATCTCGTCAAGTCCCTCGAACCTTGATATAGTTCCGAGCCTTACGATAGGCGAAAGCTTACAGGATATCTTTTTCGGCTTCGGATCGCTGAGCGGCTCAAGATCCCTGTCGGCGACCTTTCCGTACAGAGCATAATTTATGTACATTTCCTTTGCATCTATACCCGATACCTTGGAAATAATGATATGCTCCTGAGCACCGTTAAGGCGGAAACCCGGCTCATACGTCCTCACTATGCCCTCTGAATCCACGAAGCACTGGAAGAATATAGAGCCGTTGTTAAGTCCGAGGCCCTTTATCATCTTCTTTACGGCTTTGTCCGAATGTTCAAGATATGAGTCTATATATCTTGACGGATAGATATACGAAGTCGGCAGCTGTACAAGCTCTTTTCTCGCCTTATACGTATACCTGTCACACATTCCCACAAATATGGGGTTGCCGTCCTGCATAACGTAATAAGAGATGACCTCGTCGCCTTTCATGTACTCCTCGATGAGGTATTTTCCCGACCTTGAAAACTCAAGTGCGCGGTCTATGGCTGACTTGAGCTGATCGCTGCAGTCACAAACAGTTATTCCCTTTGAGCTGCAGCCGTCTACAGGCTTTACTATCACAGGATAAACTATGCTGTCAGGCTCATCCGCCGAAAACTCCCTGATAGTGGGAACTCCGTACTCTCTGCACTTATCCTTGAAATGATCCTTTCTGGTCATTATCTCGAAACTTTCAAGACTTGAAAATGCAGGCATCCCAAGCTTTTCGCAGACCTTGCAGTATGTGGGCAGAAGAGCTTCCGCAACTCCTACCACAACGCCGTCTACGTTTTCGCTTTTGGCAAGCTCCACCAAGGCATCAACGTCTATGGCATTGACATTTGCAGCCTTATCTGCGTATTTTTTTGCGTATGCGTCCGGATCATAATCCGTTACAATGGTATACAGTCCCATTTCCTTAGCCTTTAAAACGAGGCTCACCGTTTCAGGATTTGCTCCTAAGATCAAAATTTTCTTCATCATTGTTTTCCTTTTTCAATGAGTTTTTTTACAGCCGCGGAAGTAATGCCGAAGCTGCATAAAAAACAAAAGCCATTAAAAAAACGCTTGTATAATATCTGCTACTTATCATTGTTATTCTTATGTAATGTATGTTTCAAATAATAATACTTAAAGCATCTTTTTGAAAGCCTTTGCTTTGTGCAGAAGCAGTTGCCTGCCCTGCTGTATAACTTAAAAATACATACTTTAAGGAATGATACCCTTTTTACGGGATATCATTCCTTAAGCTGTCATTTTTCAGTTCAATTTCATCTGACGTGATATAAAATCACCGTTTAGCCGATCAGTATGATCATCCTCTGTAATCCATGGCCTCAAGCTGTTGATCTGTCAGAACAGTATTGTGATCAAGGAAGTACATATACACAAATATCTGTCTGTAGAAGAGATTAACGTTATGACCGTCCTTCTTTGAGATATATGTTTTAAATCTGTAGCCGTTTTCACGGGACAGCTGCTCATATGTCTTGAAGTTTGAAATAAACGGCTCACCCTCAGACTTGCTGTAGGACATGAGGCGCTTAGCTCTGCTGCTCCTTGAGAAGATTATATCCTTGGCTTTCTTGACCCAACCGCTGCCGTCATATGTAAAGTAGCAGTGTGAAGGGCTGAGAGAACCGATATTGTGATAGAGCTTAGGATACAATGTACCTGCAAGAAGTGAAGCACAGCCGCCCATTGAATATCCGCTTACAGAGATATCCGTTCTTGGATCGATATAGCTGCTGTATTCACTTGCAAGAAGAGCTTCCTTCATACTGCCGAGCTGCTTGCGTACATTTCTTGAAAACATACCATAGTCAGTGCCAACGCCGGAAGCCATATTATTGCCGTTATCTATAACTGAAGGCATAACAATAATAGAAGGCTTGATATAGCCATTATCTACCCACTTATTCATCCAATTGTCAAAACTGTAGTCCGTCCATCTTTTAAGACCGCCAGTACCGCAGTAAACTACATTAACAGGGTATTTTCCAGGCTGCTCGGGTACAAGAATGTAACCGCAGTAGGTCTGTCCGCCATATTCAACACTATATGACTTGATTTTCGAATATGTCTTTGTGCCTGCTGCACCTGCTGTCATGCTTACCATAGTCATTGACATTACAGTGAATACCATCACTAAAGTCACGATAAGCGATATAAACCTTTTTGCTTTACTTTTCATTTCTTCCTCCTGAGTTACAATAATTTTTTCGCGCTTCCTTGTAAAAAGCTCTTTATTTTTACTGTACCGAACACCATATCCATTAACATCGGTACACCCCCACGGGATAATCCCTTTCGCCTCCCTCCAAACAACATAGTGCCGTCTGAAGCTGTTCAGACAGCTAAGATCACTCAGGGCCTGCCGATATGCTTTCCGAAAAAAGGAAGAATAAAACTGAAGCGCGATATCCCGTTTTTATTACAGCTTTGCAAAATCGGCGGCAGCAGATATCCTTATCCCATCTGCCATAAGCTGTACATTTCTCGTCAAAAGGAAGGTTTTACGCGAAAAAATCGTCGTTATACGGCAAAACTCCGCGCAGAACGCCAAGTATCAGTTCATTGAGGCGGAATTTGCAAACGATGCCGCCGTACTGCCGATACAGTCCTGACTCGCTCTGTAAAGCATTCTCATGCAGATCAACAAAGATATTACAGCTGATCTTTTTTTCTTTATCGAATAGACACTCTTTGCCGCGTTCCTCGCAGCAAAGGGATCTGTTCCTGTCTTTTGATTGGTAAATATTCATTTTTGCAATTCCTTTTCATTCAATGTCAGGTTTAACGAAAGCCGGCGCGGAAGTCCGTGCAAGCCTGAAGAATAAGCCTTAAATACTGCACAACGTCTCTCAGAAAAACAAAAAAAGCTCATTGTTTAGATCATATCAGGATAAACCGATATTCTCCGCTGCCGATATACGGAAACGGTCAAAAAACAAGAAGCTGTTTACAATATTCATCTGTAGGGTCTTAACAAGCAAGCCCGTATTTCGAGACAAAAACGCCTTTTTTACTATATTCGGTGATGGGATGTAGTAACAAATATCTTTTTCATTCCTAAAAGTCATTTTTATTAATTTTCCTCGCAGTATCGCTATTGAAGAAAACTATTACATCATAAACATCTCGTTTATTGTATCACATTTTATACCTTATGTCAATCAGTAAACGCTCATATTAGTACCGTTCTGCCAAACTTTGTTAATATACGCCAAAGAAGCAGTATTTTTCACTTCCCTTTTATATATTAATTTTATATCGTTATAACAATTGAGTCCGCGGTACTTTTCAATTAACAACTCAGCGGTTTTTTATTGTTGCTTTCCAATAAAAAAACAGCAATAAAAAGCAGCTGCGCTTTTTCGGCATATCCTGCCGCATAACGACATTAAAGTCTTATTTATTACCGAAGGACAGCCTGTATCATGCAGACTGCCCTTCGGAAAAAATTGCAATTTAAAAAATGCTTTCCAGCGCTCCGAACACCTGGCGTGTGAACGTTACACTGAATTATTCATATATCAGACACGTGTATGGATCTGTCCGCCTGCAAGAGTCTTGCCCTTAGCAGCTGCCATATCAGAGATGTTTACATTCTGATAGCCGTTCTGTGCGAGCCATGGGAGTACTTCCTCCATAGCTGCTGCTGTAGTAGCATAGTTCTCGTGGCAGAGAACGATAGCGCCCTCAAGTGAACCGTTCTGTGCAGCCTGCTTGATCTTGTTTACGATCTGATCCTTGGAAGCGTTGTTCCAGTCCTCAGTATCGATAGCGCAGCTGATGAGCGGAACATCGTAAAGTGCTGATGTTACCTGTCCGCCGCCGTCGAGATAAGGAAGTCTCATGAGGTGTGAAGGCTCAGCGCCGATGATACCCTTGAGCTTGCTGTTGCACTGCTCCCACTCGCTTCTGATCTGAGATGAACCCATTGATCCGAGTGAAGGATGTGACTTGGTGTGGTTAGCAACTTCCATACCGTTCTGGTATGCGAACTGTACCTGCTCGTTTGTCTTGATCCAGTCGCCGACATAGAAGAATGTAGCTGTCATGTTGTTCTTGATAAGAGCGTCCATTATCCTGTATGCAGGATCCTGTCTGCTTGTAGCTGAAGCTCCGTCATCGAATGAGATAGCGCAAAGCTTCTTGCCGGACTGTACCTGAGCGCCGCCGCCGTTGTTAGCCTGCTGCTGACCGCCCTGATTCCAGTCAAAGCCGCCGTTGCCGCCCTGATTCCAGTCAAAGCTCTGCTGACCGCCCTGATTCCAGTCAAAGCTCTGCTGACCGCCCTGGTTCCAGTCGAAGTTCTGCTGACCGCCCTGGTTCCAGTCGTTGTTCTGCTGACCCTGGTTCCAGTTATTTACGTCCCAGTTGTACCAGTTATTGCCGTTCTGCTGGTTGTTCCAGTCGTTGCCGCCCTGGTTCCAGTCGAAGTTCTGCTGACCGCCCTGGTTCCAGTCGAAGCCGCCCTGATTCCAGTCCTGGCCGCCCTGGTTCCAGTTCTGCTGGCCCTGGTTCCAATCCTGGCCACCCTGATTCCAGTTGTTCTGCTGATTCTGATTGTTCCAGTCGTTTACATTCCAGTTATTCCAGTCGAAGCCACCCTGATTCCAGTCCTGGCCACCCTGGTTCCAGTTCTGCTGGCCCTGGTTCCAATCCTGGCCGCCCTGGTTCCACTGATTCCAGTCGTTTCCGCCCTGGTTCCAGTTGTTCCAGTCCTGACCGCCCTGATTCCAGTTATTCTGGTTGTTCCAGTCATTTACGTTCCAGTTGTTCCAGTCCTGGCCGCCCTGGTTCCACTGATTCCAGTCGTTTCCGCCCTGGTTCCAGTTGTTCCAGTCCTG
>NZ_JAFYYT010000043.1 GCF_017549005.1 Ruminococcus sp. | reverse complement strand
CGCCCTGATTCCAGTCGTTGCCGCCCTGATTCCAGTCGTTGCCGCCCTGGTTCCAGTTATTCCAGTCCTGTCCGCCCTGATTCCAGTCGTTGCCGCCCTGGTTCCAGTTGTTCCAGTCCTGTCCGCCCTGATTCCAGTCGTTGCCGCCCTGGTTCCAGTTGTTCCAGTCCTGACCGCCCTGATTCCAGTCGTTGCCGCCCTGATTCCAGTCGTTGCCGCCCTGGTTCCAGTTATTCCAGTCCTGTCCGCCCTGGTTCCAGTCGAAGCCGCCCTGATTCCAGTCGTTTCCGCCCTGATTCCAGTTGTTCCAGTCCTGACCGCCGCCGAAATCGAAGCCGCCCTGGTTCCAGTCGTTGCCGCCCTGGTTCCAGTCGTTTTCACCCTGATTCCAGTCGTTTCCGCCGCCGAGATCCTGCTGCTGACCGCCGTTGCCGCTGTCAGCTGCATTAGTTGTAACTGTTACGCTCTTAACGTTAGCAGAACCGTTTGATCTGTAGCCCTCGATGTTGAGAGATACTTCGTAGAGAGTACCTGACATATCGAGACCAGCCTGTGACCATGCGTCAAAGTGCTTGGATACGTCGATAGTACCCTTCATATAGTTAGTCTGATTATTAGCTGAACCGCTTGTAGTTCTGATGCTCCAGTACTGTGGGAATGTAGATGTACCGTCGAGAGAAGGCTGGTTGTAACGCATTGTCTTTGCGATCTCGTAAGTATTTCCGTTAAGAGTTACGTTACCCTTTCTCTCACCGTCGTTTCCGGGTGGACGCCAGTCGCCCCAGCCTTCAACGATGTAGTATTCCATAAGCGGGTTTCTTGTCCATCCGTATACGCACATATACGAATTTCCTCTTGGTGTGTACTCTACATCATAAGTGAGAACGATATTGCCGAAAGCCTTGTAGTTCTTCTTCTGGCTGTCGAAATTCTTACCCATACGAGCAAGGAAGTTTTCGATGTTGCTCCACGAGCAAGTGAAGGAACCTGCGCCGGGGTTCATAGAAGCCTGACCCTGTCCGTTCTGATTCCACATTTCGTAGTCATATCCGCCTACGTTACCTCTTGTCTGCTGGTCAGCAGCTGAAGCAACAGCAGGTATGCTTGCTGCGATCATCATTGCTGATACAGTACCGCTGATGATCTTCTTGAATTTTTTCAGCTTCACTTTGATCACTCCTTTGATAAAGATATTAAAAGATATGATTCAGTAATCCCTTCAAAAAAACGAGCTCGTTATATATTTCTGATAATATTATAATATTTTTGGTTAATATAAATCAAGTCATTTCTTGCTCTTGATATACAATCAGACCAAATATTGCGGCTTTATACAAAATGTAATAGGCTATAAACCGCGAAAATCGGCGTATTGCCATACAAAAAGCGCAATTTTTAATACATTTTAAGCAACCGCAAAAAATGAACATTCCATAGTAATCTTATGATAAAAAATGCTTTTTCGCATAAAGATACCCGTACTTTTTGAGGTACGGGCATCATTTATTGCTATTTCATTTCCGTCACTGCGAAGCCGAAGCTTTGGCGCTTCCCTTTTTCTCAGCTGTAACCGAAAACTCATCATCGGCTGCCGAAAGAGTGATAGTTCCGCCGTTTTTGAGCTTTCCGAACAGTATCTCGTCCACAAACAGGGGCTTTATCTCGTTTCTGATGACGCGGTCGACCTCTCTTGCGCCGAATTCCTGACTTACGCCCTTTTTCTTCACAAGCTCCTTTGCGCTCTCCTCGGCTGTGAAGTCTATCTTCTTCGCCGAGAGCTGCAATGCCAGCTCGCTGAGCTTCTTGTCAACGACCATTGCCGCCATATCATCGTCCATGCTGTTGAAAACAACTATTTTATTGAGCCTGTTCCTGAACTCCGGCTGGAAGGTCTGCTTGACAGCTTCTGTGATAACGCTGTTGTTCATGCTACCGCTCTGAAATCCGATAGTGCTCTTGCCTATGCGGTTAGCACCTGCATTTGAGGTCATTATAAGGATAATGTTCCTGAAATCTGCTTTTCTTCCCTGATTATCCGTGAGAGTCGCATAATCCATGACCTGCAGCAGCACATTGTAGATGTCGGCATGAGCCTTTTCAATCTCGTCAAGGAGCAGCACCGCCGACGGCGTTTTCCTGACAGCTTCCGTAAGAAGCCCGCCGTCCTCGTAGCCGACATAGCCAGCAGGCGAGCCTATGAGCTTGGCAACAGCGTGTTTTTCGCCGTATTCGCTCATATCGAAGCGTATGAGCTTCACGCCCAGCTCTTCCGCAAGTCTTTTTGCTATCTCGGTCTTTCCCACACCTGTGGGACCTACGAACAGCAGGCTCGCCAGAGGCTTGTTATCCTCAAGAAGCCCTGCTTTCGAGAACTTCACCGCATTGACCACCTGCGTTACCGCTTCGTCCTGACCGAATATCCTGCCTTTCAGCTTGCCCTCAAGCTCAGAAAGACCTGCTGTGTCGTCTGTTGCTACAGTTTCCACGGGAACGCGGCAGATAGTGGTAAGCACCTGATTTATAACGGCTTTGTCCACAAGCTGTATCTTTCTTTCCTTTGGGTGGAGCTTCACGAAAGCTCCCGCCTCGTCTATGAGGTCGATAGCCTTGTCGGGGAGAAAACGCTCGTTGATGTACTTCGCACTCATGTGAACGGCGTACTTCATGATACCCTTTCCGTATCTAACGCCGTGGTATTTCTCGTATTTCTGCTTGAGACCGTCAAGTATCTTCTCTGTTTCCTCTTCCGTGGGCTCTTTTATCTCAACGTTCTGGAAGCGGCGCACAAGGCTCTTGTTCTTCTCGAAGTATTTCTTGTACTCCTCAAATGTAGTTGCTCCGATAAATCGTATACGCCCGTCAGCAAGATACGGCTTCAGCATATTTGAAGCGTCAAAGGAGCCCTCGCCGACTGCTCCGGCGCCTGAGAGGTTATGTATCTCGTCAATATAGATTATGGGCTTTTCTTCCTTGCCTATCTCCGTGAGGACCTTCTTGAAGCGCTTCTCGAAGTCGCCTCTGTACTGCGTTCCCGCAAGCATTCCGCCAAGATCGAGGGAGAATATCTTCGCCCCTTTGAGCGGCTCGGGGACCATTCCTTCCCGTATGAGCTGTACAAGTCCGTAGGTTATTGCTGTCTTGCCCACACCGGATTCGCCGATATGAAGCGGATTGTTCTTGTCCTTGCGGCAGAGTATCTGTATAGTCCTGTCCAGCTCGGCTTCACGTCCTATCAGCGGATTAGCGTCCCTGAGAGTTTCGTTCAGACAGGGTGCATAGAGCTTCCAGCCGCTCTGACTTTCCTCCGCCTCGCCGAACCTTCCGTCAGTAGAGCCGTAAACGGCTTCGTTTTCCTCTATTTCCGCCATCTCCTGCAGCAGATCGGCTTCCGCGATGCCCTGCTTTTCCATGAAGTAGATAGCATAGCAGTTATCGAGGTTCCACAGACCGTGAATGATGTGTCTCAGGTGTACCTTCTGGCTTCCGCTGTTGTAGGCGCTCCTTGCGGCGTAATTCATGAGCATATTCACGCCGTCGGAAAGCTCGGGCTTTTCCACCTCTGCCTTGTCCATATATTCCTCGGCGTATTCCTTTAAGTAGTCCTCGAGCATACCTGCGTTTCCACCGCATTCCTCAAAGGCTTCCGTAAATGTCTTGTCCCTGAGCATCATAAGGAGCACGAGCTCGGGAGTAACATATTCATAGTTTCTCTTTTTAGCATATTCCATAGCCTGATAGATTATATCAAGCGCTTCCTTAGACAGCTCCATGTCAAGCCTCCTCTACCGTCATTCTGAACGGAAAGCCCTGCTCCTTTGCCCTGTCAAGAGCTATCCTGACCTTTGTTGCCGCAATATCATAGGGGTATTTTCCCACGACAGCCTGTCCGTTCTTGTGTACGTTCATCATCAGCGCCTGAGCAGTAAGCTCGTCCTTGTGGAAAACCTCCACCAGTATCTCAACGACAAATTCCATAGTGGTGAAATCGTCGTTTATCATTATCACATTGTATTGCTTGGGCTCTTTGAGCCTGCTTTCGGTACGCTCCTTAGCCGCACCCTTTACTGACATACGGTCACCCCCGTCGATATTAAGAATTACTCTAACATTATATCACATTATACGGCAAAAGTCAAAGAAATGTGTGTATCTTATCTCTTTTTCCGACTTATCATACACTCTTTGATACATTATTTTTACGGCTGTAAGACCCGTATGCCACGACAGCTTATATGCAAAATCAGAAACAGCCATAAGGAAGCATGAAACAACTTCTTTATGGCTGATTTTCTTCAACTGTGAAACAAGCACAAATCTCCTGTTATTTTTCTGTTAAAGCCGCACTATAAATTTCATTTTATCATAAAAATGTGAACTTTTCAAGTTTATCATTAACAATTTTTCGAGTTGATTATTGTACTATTTAGCGATTGATTTTTCCCTGTTTTTAGGGTATAATTAAGAAAATGAATAAAAATAGGCAATTTATTCTTGATTTGAACTTTACAGACATAATTACCACTGTTCACTGACGCTCATGCAATTCCCGAGCTGTCAGATAGGGGCATAACATACAGTGGAAAAATCAGCGGCGCGCTTTTTAAGGAGGGACGATATATCCGCAACTTATGGCAAAAACATAGTAAATTCAATATCATTGAGGAGAAATGGGATCTTTATATTTTGCAAATGTCTTTTCAAACTTTTCATCACAATTATTTTTTTATTTTAAAGAGGTAAGGATATCAAAACAACAGCACAGAAAAAGCTGATATTATTATCAGCATGATAATCACGATCAATTCATATTATTTACGGAAACCTTATACCTCAGGCGGTCGCGTTCGTACACCCTTGTTATCTTGCGTTCTGAGCACCGGACTGATAATCATATAAGGATATTACGTATCATTTCCCATCCTGAGCTCTGTTTTCATGCGGAGTTCAACACGAAAAAGGAGTTTATTATGAGTTTTAAAGTAATGGGCATTACAGCAGGCAGAAAAAACAGCAACAGCGAAATATTATTGAAAGAGGCTTTACTTGTTTGTCAGGAACAGGGTGCAGAGATCACTATGATAAATCTCAGGGATTACAATATCATTGACTGTACGGGCTGCACCTCATGCACTATTGGTATGTCCTGCGGCAAGAACACAGGCTGCGTTCTCGCAGACAAGGACGACAAGGACAGGATAATGCAGGTCATGCTGGATCAGGACGCAGTTATCTTCTCAGCTCCTACATATGCTCTTATGCCGTCATCGGTATTCCTCAAGTTCATGCACCGCAACCTCGCTTACGAAGCTTCCTTCCTCCAGAAGATAGGCGCTATACAGCACCACGACCGCGTCGGCGCTCTCATAGCAGTGGGCGGCTCTTACCGCTCATGGCAGTCACTCAGCCTTGAATGTATGCAGATAACGACAGTTACCAACAGCTTCAAGATCGTGGATATGTACATGGCTACGGGAGTTCCCGCACCTGCACAGGTGCTGCTCTTCGATGAAAAGCTGGCACGTGCAAGAGAAATAGGCGGAAACGTTATGAAAGCCCTTAACACACCGCCGGAAGAGCGTAAATGGCAGGGCGATCCCGATACGGGCTGGTGTCCAAATTGCCACAGCAACAGTCTGTGTCTCGGCGACGTACAGTGGAAGGGCCTGAGATATCCTATCGAGTGTACCGTATGCGGCGCAGGAGGAGACCTGGAAAAGACTCCCGACGGCAAGTGGAAGTTCGTCATCGCTCCCAACGGACTGGAGCGCGACCGTACCACCGAGGAGGGACGCGGAGTTCACTGCGACGAGATAGCCGAAGTACAGGGCGGCTTCTTCATGGACCCCACCAAGCGTCAGACAGTTGCGGAAAAGCTTCCCAAGTACACAAAGATACAGTTCAAGGGACTTTAAGACAATATAATATATGCCAAAAGCGCTCGCCTCTGCGTAATGCAGGGGTGAGCGCTTTTCTGTCAGACAATGCGGTTCTTTTCACTGAGCTGTTCAAAGGTTATGCCGTATTTATAGGCGATTTCATGAGCATAGCTCTTTCCGTCGGGCTTTTTATAGCCGATCTTGTAGGAGCGCTTTCCGTTTTCGTTTTCCATTACCACACTGACAGCTCTGTAACCCGAAGCCGCCGCGTCGCTTATCTTATCCGCATTTTCCGCAAGCTCGTGCATATGGGTATTGAAACAGGTACGCGCACCGATACAGCACAGGTATTTCAGCACGTCCTCAGCAATATACAGCGACTCGGTATGACTGGTAGTGGCAAAGGACTCGTTGAAAAGCAGGAGACTTCCGCTGTCTGCGGTCCTGCATATCTCGTTGAACCTTTCAGCTTCCTCGCCAAGCCGTCCGAGGGATACGGTCTTCTCCTCCTCAACGGGAAAATGTGTGTATATTCCGTCGCATGGACGTATCTTCGCAGAAGCGGCAGGAACGAAAACTCCGCTCTGATACAGCAGGAACACAAGACCTATCCCCTGGGTGAGCACGGTCTTACCGCCGCGGTTCGGTCCCGTGAGTATCTGCACCGTCTTGTCCTTTGTGAACTCCATATCGTTGCATACAATCTCCTCGTCAATAGTGCCTTTCAGGCGGCAAATGGCAAGCTTCACGTTGTAGAAGTCCCTGAGCACTGTATCGTCCTCAGAAGCCTCTCCGCAGCAGCAGGGCATTCCATGCTCTTTCAGCTTCTTTTCAAGGCCTATAAAGCGCAGATAGAACAACAGCTCATCAGCAAGCTTCGCAAGGGCTTTTCCGCTGACATCAACGTATCTGTCGAGCACCCTTTTCAGCTTTGAAGTACAGGACGGGAGCATTCTCTCGATTATGGTATTGAGATTGTTCATAAGAGGGGTATCCGTTGCACGGTTTGTCGGTGAAGGCAAACCATTGTACTTCTGACGCAGCAAGCGGAGATCGTTATCGTGCGTCTCCATGGAAAACTGCATCAAGTCCTTGTCATTGATCTGATCTTTCAGGTGGAACTTCACAAAGCGCCTGATCGCGCTCTGTCGGTCAAAATAGAACTTGTTCAGTGACAGTATTCCTGATTCCTTAGGGTAGAACTCATGATCAAGATTCACACCGATAGTTATGCTTTTTATATTGTTTATGTCATCGCCGACTACGGAAAGGTCCTTTTCCAGTTCTTCAAAGCCGCTGTTATCGCATATCTCGCTTATGTACCCGGCAAAGAGCTTCAAGCCCTCAGATTTGAACTCATGTCCACCGATGACTTCCTTTATTTTCAGAACAGAGTTCACATACCCCTCAAGAGCCCTTAGTCGCACTAAAAACTCCATTATAGTGGAACTACCGCCTATTTGTGCGGGTCTGTCGTTTGAATAGAAGCGCATGGCGTCGAAAATATTATAGAGCTCCTCACACAGCTCCTCATTGTCTTTGAGCTCGGAATAAACAGCTCTGCGGTAGCTGATGACTTTTTCGCTCACGGGCATTTCGAGAAGTATGCTTTTCAGCACCGACTGTTCCGAGGAATTGCCGGAAATGCTTTCAGCCAGAAAGTTCAGTGAGAGGTCGTTTGCCGTATTGCTGCCAAGTCTGAAAGTTCCGCCGTTTTCATCGGGAGCAAGCAGACTGAAGCTTTTTATGTCAGAAAGAGGGTTCCTTTTCATAGCTGTTCTCCTTTTACGATAAATATTGAGTTTATTATAACATAAAAATGCGCTTATTACAACGAACGGGCAAAAAAATATCCCCAGACTCCCCACAGCATTGACTGAACAGGGTTTTAATGCTATAATTAATGTGCACTCAATAACCGCTGTCAGTCGGTTATTGAACTGATATTGATCAAACAGAAACATCCCGTCAAACAGCTTTGAAAATACAGAAAAGGAGAGAATCATGGACAATACCGAATTAAAAGGCACTGTAAAACGTATCAGGGAAATGGAAAAGCGCTTCGACAGAGCAGCTTCCGCAGGCAAGCGCCTGGAAGCAGCGCTGAAAGCCTACGAAAAGGCTCTCGCTGACATCGCCGCTCTGAAAGGATACTACAGGAGCGACAACTGGAAGCACGATTTTCAGGCAGACGAGTCGGGCGAGCTGCCCGACGGCCTCAAACGCGGAGTACTTTCCGAGGACGGAGTATGGGATTTTCTCAATGACAATGACGAGCTTGTCGGGTACATAAAAAAGCTCTCCTTGGAACTTTGATGAAAAAGTCCGGGAAAAAGCTGAGAAATATGATTTGGCGCTGCTTATAGCAACGCCAAATCATATATTTATACTGTTTTCTCAGGACTTTTCTCCTCCTGATACCTCGTCAACGTAGAAGTCTGTAAGGCTATCGGGAGACTCGACATAAAGCTGGAGGTTTTCAGCACCTTCAGGGATAACGTATGCAGGGTTCTCGAGAGTTATCCACTCGCCGCTCTTTGCTTTTGCAAGAGCTACCTCGTCATACTTCTCGCCGCCCATGTTGTACTGCATGGTCATCTTCATGGTGACTTCCTCGCCGCTCTTCTGCATTACCTTCGCCTTGAAGCTGTAAGCCTCTCCGGGCTTGTAGGTATCGCTGCTCAACATTATTGTCGCACCGTTCCAGTTATCGGTCCTTCCGCTTACGAAGAGGCACTGCTTGCCCTCAAAGGCATTCTCCTTATCCACAGTTACCAGCGGACCGCCTCTTGTTATCCAGCCCTCAGTCCCCTTTTCAAAGCCTATGTTGAAGAAGCCTGCTGCCTCGGGAGTACCTGTTTCGGCTCCTGAAAGCTTTTCGATAGCCTCCTCGTCAACTGTTACCTTGATATCGTCAGCTTCGGCATATGTTCCCTCAACCTTGAGGTCGTTCTTGTAGATAGTTGCCTTGCCCTTTGACTGGTAGCCCTCGATGTTGAGCGCGACCTCGTACATCTTGCCCAGCTCGAGTCCGCACTTCTTCCATGCATCAAAGTGCTTGGAAACCGAAATGGTTCCTTCTATCTTTGTGCCGCTTGGCACGGGCTTTTCCTTTCTTACGCTCCAGTACTGGTCAAATGTCTGTATATCGTCGATAGACGGCTGTTCGTATCTTGTTGTCTTGTAGATATCGTATACAGCTCCGTCCACTTCAACGGTACCGAGAGCCATAGGAGCTCCGGGTGGTCTCCATGTGCCCCATGATTCAACGATGTAGTACTCTATAAGCGGTTCTCTTGTCCAGCCGTAAACGCACATATATGAATTTCCGTCAGGCTGGTAGTCAACGCCGTAATCAATTGAGATATTGCCCATTTCCTCATAGGTCATGGTGCAGTCGTACTTCTTTCCGCGGCGGAAGAGAGCATTGTTGATATTGTCCCATTCGCAGGAGTAGCAGCCGCCGCCCGGCTCTACAGTAAATGTGGTGTCTCCTTCGTCCTTCCAGAGCTCATAATCGTAGTCGTCAGCAGTACCCGTAACGTTCTCGGTAAAAACCTGAGGCTCTGCTTTTTCAGTTTTTTTCGTCTTATCTGCCGTGCTGTTATCGTTTGTGCTTTCCGAGCTGCTGCAGCCGACCGACACAGCCAGCATACAGGCAACTGTAAATACCGATAATTTCTTCAATAAACCTTTTAGCATTCAGTTTATTCCCTCACTTTCATAGTATTCGGAGACAATAATATCCTATTTTGATTGTATCATATACAAAATATTTTACAAGTCATTTTTTGCGGTTGCTTAATCGAATATTGCGTTCACCCGTTCATATGTATTTCACAAAAAACAGCCGCAAGAGGGCATTGAGCTCTCTCACGGCTGTTTTAGTCAGTTATCAGTTTTTCGGATAGAATTTTTCAAGCATTTCCACAAGCATTCCGGGTATGAACTGATAATGCTCGGAATCTGGATATATCTTTGATTCCGCAGTTGTCACCCCGTAGGCCTCAAGCCTCTCCATAAGGTGCTCTATGCCCTGGAGGGTGGAGTCGTTTTCGCCGTAATATGCGTCGTAAACGGGGTCCTCGTCAGCACCGCCGCAGACGAAAATGCGCTTGTCTATGGACTTGTTGCGGTCAAAGTAGCCGTACTCCCTCCTGAACTCGTCACCGTCAGTATAGGGCAGGAATCCGGGCGACCAGAACGCAGGACTTCCTATTATATAGTTACCGAAGGGCTGATTTTCATACTTGTCTGAATTGAACACTGCATAATGTGCGAATGTTCCCCCGAGAGAATGTCCGAAAAGTGTGGAATCCTCATAGTTTATGCTGTACTCTTCCCCAAGGTACGGCATAAGGTCGTCAGTGATTAATGTGAGGAAATCCTCACAGCGGTCGCAGAAGAACTTTATGCGGTTTTCATCGTCCATGCCGTTTATCCCGTAATCATAGCCGATGCTGACAAGCAGCACATCGTCCGCCTTTCCCTCTTCCATTGTCTTCCTGAGTTCGGCACAGTCGTTGAAGCGCCATACTCCGTCAGTGAGAACATATGCAGGATAGGTCCTGTCACCGCTGAAATCAGGGGGCAGAGTCACATGGACTACAAAATTTGTGTCCAGCTGCTCGTCGTAGATATTGTATTCGCGGACATAGGGCTCTATCGCCTTTATCTTGTCGTGGTCTATCTCCCATACGAAAGAGTCTGCGGAAGGGTTTAGCCTGTTTTCTATCCACTTGTCCACAGTACCGTACGGAACGGTCTTATAGGACTTGTCTATGACAGCTTCCCATACTCTCAGTATCTGCTCGTAATCATGCTCTGTTTCGGCTGTCGGTATATTCAGACCCATGTGAGTGAACTTGATGACATCATGGAGATAGGGCTTCAATTCCTCAAAATCCGCAAATGTACGCTTGTGTTCTTCCGAAAAGAACTCTTTCTCCATTTCATTTGCTTCCTCTTCGGTAAGCTTATTGTTGTCCCTGTCGTAATACTCCTCATTCCCGTTTTCGTCAAGGCGCCTCAGTACAGGAGAGAGCTCATACAGGGTTATTTCGCCGCCGTCATAATCCTTTTCTAGCATATCCAGCGTATCAACTACTACATCTCCGTCCACGAATGCGTATTTTATATCCCCCTCAGCGCCGCGCGTGTATTCGACAGCTTCCTTTATTTCCTCGTCAGTCATGGGATAATCGCTGTTGTGCTCGTTGTAGTGCTCATAATAATCGGCATAATCCTCCCCGTTCCACAGTTCAAGGTATATCCCCTCCGAGGGAACCACACCGTCTTCTTTCTGCTCATGGTCGAACACCGTAAGCTGCCCGACAGTTAACCTGCTCCGTTCGGTATCGCTCATGTGGTTTGTCAGCTTTGTTTCAGCCGGCACCTTCTGCGAAAGTGATGAAGCATTGCTGCCCTTTTCACTGCCGGATGAGCTGCATGAAGCTAAACATAGCAGAAAAGCAAGTGATAAAACAGCTGCTGTGATTTTTTTCATCTTTTTTCCTCCGTTTCGTTCAGAACCTTTAGTTCTGCAATAAGTGTTTTGGGGAGGTACAAAAAGACGAACTTCTTCTCACATTCGTATATGTGCACAATATTCAACACCGTTTTGTCAACATAAAAACAAAAAGGGAGCTTTTCAGCTCCCTTATACTATTCAAATATATCGGCAACTCCGTCGATCACATCAGGCTTTGCTTTCTTCTGAAGAACGTCCCAGTTAGGCTTTCTGCTCCTCATATTGTGGGAATCGCTGCCGAAAACGTAAGGATAACCCTCTTTTATGAGCGATTTCACAAACCTTTTTTCCTTGAAGCTCTCAAAGGCCTCGTTATTGAACTGCAGAACAGCTTCCGCTCTGAGGACTTCCTCTATCTCGGATCTGCTGTAATACTCAAGGTATCTGTGGATATGCGCCAGTATCGGAGTAAGTCCGTATTCATAAGCGATATCGTTTACCTCCTCCAGCATCCACGGAGCAAAACTCGTGTACTGAAATTCAAGGAGAATGTACTTAGTATCAGCGATTCGGAGATTTTCAATACCCTCGAGCCTGCTTATTCCGTGTTCAACAGCGACCTCTGCGCCGAGGAGTATATCCTTGTTTGCAGGATCGGCCTGAACCAGCTTGTCATATGCATTTTTTCTCTTTTCAATGAAAGAGCTGACGCTTTTTTCGCGGTGTGCATAGAAATGCGAGGTAGCGACTATACGTTCAACGCCCTGCTCCTTCATGGTCTTTATCATTTGCAGCGAAGTATCGACGCTGTCCGAGCCGTCGTCGATGCCCGGAAGAATATGGCAGTGGTGATCAGTCAGCATCAGCTTCTGAACCCTTCTTGTCACTGCTTCCTGACTCTCCGTAGCCGTAATCATACTTTGATTTATAATATGAAGAGTGACGATTCTGCTCGATCTCGTTCATTACAAAGCCGAGCATATTTGCCTGTGCAAGGTCGAGCTGCTTCATACAGTTATCGACCTCGTCAAATGTGGTCTTGCCGTGCTTGACAACGACTAAGATACCGTTTACGAGATTCTTCATTACCATTGCGTCGCTTACCACGTTGATAGGCGGAGTATCAATGATTATGTAGTCATATACGACTGAGAACTGATTGAGAAGCTCTGCGAAATTCTCGGAAGCGAGAAGCTCCGACGGGTTAGGAGGAGTAGGACCTGAGGGGATCAGATCGAGACCCTCCACTACGTTCTCCCTTATACACTTTGCAGTTGTGGACTTCTTGATTATAAGAGTTGAAAGACCGTCTGTGTTTTTTACCTTGAAGGTCTTATGCTGAACAGGCTTTCTCATATCAGCGTCGATGAGAAGCACCCTGCTGTCTGTCTGAGCAAAAGCGATAGCGATATTCGCAGCTGTTGTGGACTTGCCGTCGCTGGGATTAGGGCTTGAAACAACGACTGTCTTATTGTCGCTGGTACCCATTGCGAACATTACGTTTGTACGGATCGACTTATAGCTCTCGGAAACATTGAAAGGAGTCTTGGGGTCTGAGATAAGGAGCCTTGATTCTGCGTCCTTCTTGCCGCCCTTGCGCTTCCTGAAGTCGTCGAATCTGTTTACCTCGCCGAGGATAGCCTTCTTGTACTTATTGCCGAGCATATCGGCTTCCTTGACTGTATTATCGAAGAAATCAATAAGGAAAATGAGAAAAACTATCAGGAAAAATGCTGCTGCCGCACCGAGGATCGCGTTCTTCTTTACATTCGGGCCGACAGGATTATTGTAAACTCTTGCCTTGTCGATAGTATTTATCGAACCTACTCCTACAGCGTCCTGAACGAACTTAGGAGCTATGACTGTAAGAGCATTGCAGACTGCTGCGGAAACATTCGGGTTCTTTGTAATTACTGAAAGCTTGAGAGCTGAAGTATCAGCAACGGAAGTAACGCTTATCGTTCTTCTGATCGAAGAAGGAACGATCTTTCTGTTGGATATGGTGAAATTGCTTGCAAGGGTATCCTGGTCGAACATATCCATAAGGCGATCGCCAAGAGCGTCCATAACGGCGTCGTCCTTGAGAACTTCCATATATGTATTAACGAGCTGCTTTGAATTGGTGATATTATTGGTATTGTTGGCATTCTCATTGACATTCGTATAGCTCTGGACATACATGGTGATATGCGACTCATACTGCAGCGGGAGCATGAATTTAGAATAACAGAACGCCGCCACTCCGCCGATTATCATAAAAAACAAAATGAGCCAGAACTTTCCCATTAAAAGCTTGATAAAGTCCTTAATAGTTAACTTATTCATCCCTGATTACTTCCTTTTCACATTTTCTCTAATATCACAAAAAGCCATTTTCATCGTTAATTGTTTTTATTAATGAAAACTTCCCATTGTCTTAACAATTGTATCATATTTTCTGTGCAAAGTCAAGAAAAACCTCCCGTATTTCGCATGATTTGAACATTTCGCATATATATTTTATCACACGGCAACCGTCTTTTCACAAAACATCAAAAGAGCGGCAAAATCGCGCAAGTGATAAAAGAAAATAGATGAAATAATAAAGAGCAAACAATAAATCAAGTGACCGTTCTGCGGACATTTTTTAATAATACCGCCATGATACGATACATCTGTTATTATTTCCTCTTTTTTATTTCAGAAAAGGCATAAAGAAGAACCTTCTTTATGCCTTTTTTGCTTTATAATCTGTCAGCGACATCAAGTATGAGCTTTTCTGTCTTTTCCCAGCCGAGGCATGGGTCTGTTATTGACTTTCCGTAGATGTGCTCTTCTATCTTCTGCGAACCGTCCTCTATGTAGCTCTCGATCATGAAGCCCTTGACGAGCTTGCGGATATCCTCGTTATATCTGCGGCTTCCGAGGACCTCTTTCACGATACGCGGCTGTTCAAATGGGTGCTTGCCCGAATTGCAGTGGTTCGTATCAATGATAGCCGCAGGGTTCTCGAATCCCTTCTGCACATAGAGCTGATGAAGCATTTCAAGGTGTTCATAGTGATAGTTCGGCATACACTGGCTGTGGTTGTTTTCAAAACCTCTGAGTATGGCATGGGCAAGAGGATTGCCGTTTGTGCTTACCTCCCAGCCTCTGTAGAGGAAGGTATGTCCCGACTGTGCAGCCTCTATGGAGTTCATGAGCACAGCCATGCTTCCGCTTACAGGGTTCTTGAGACCTACAGGGACATTGAGTCCGCTTGCGGTAAGTCTGTGCTGCTGATTTTCAACGGAACGTGCTCCCACAGCAACATAACCGAGGAGATCGTTGAGGTAACGGTGATTCTCGGGATAGAGCATTTCGTCCGCACAGGTAAAGCCTGTCTCCTGTATCGCGCGGAGGTGGAGCTTACGGATAGCAACGATTCCTTTATACATATCAGGCTTCTGATCGGGATCGGGCTGGTGGAGCATTCCCTTGTAGCCCTTACCCGTGGTTCTCGGCTTATTTGTGTAGATCCTCGGCACGATAAGTATCTTATCGCTAACCTTTTCCTGCACCTCGCGGAGGCGGCAGATGTAGTCCATAACGCTGTCCTCATGGTCAGCGGAACAAGGACCAATGATAAGCAGAAGTCTGTCGTCCTTGCTTGCGATAACATCAGCTATCTGAGCATTTCTCGCAGCGATGACCTTTCCGAGCTCCTCAGAAACGGGGAACTCGCTCTTTACCTCGGCAGGTATAGGCAGTTTGCACTTGAAATTCATGTTCATAAATGATCAACCTCTTTCATTTTATCCTTTTTCTTTCTTCTTACTTATCCTGTATCATTATACTGTATCAAGTTTTCGTCATACGAACATTATATCATATTCATTCACGGAAATCAATATCAGCTCCCCATACAAGAATAAAATATTGCATTTAACATATACAGGCATAAAAATGAAAAGACAGCCGATAGAAACCGACTGCCTTTCAGGGGATATTAAAATTTGGAGAAATCTTAATAAGTGTGCCGACCACCGATACTGTGACCGGCACGTTTCAGTGTTAAATTACCTGCGATCAAACGCGAGTGTGTACCTGACCGCCTGCAAGTGTCTTGCCCTTTGCCTTTGCCATATCAGAGATGTTTACGTTCTGGTAACCATTCTGAGCGAGCCATGGGAGAACTTCCTCCATAGCTGCTGCTGTTGTAGCATAATTCTCGTGGCAAAGTACTATAGCACCCTCAAGTGAACCGTTCTGTGCTGCCTGCTTGATAGTACTTACTATCTGATCCTTTGAAGCATTGTTCCAGTCCTGAGTATCGATAGCACAGCTGATAAGCGGTACATCGTTAAGAGCGGACTGAACTGTACCATTGCTCTCAAGGTAAGGTAATCTCATGAGGTGAGAAGGCTCTGTGCCGATAATGCCTTTAAGCTTGCTGTTGCACTGCTCCCACTCGCTTCTGATCTGAGATGCACCCATCTGTCCGAGGTGTGGATGTGACTTTGTATGGTTAGCTACTTCCATTCCGTTCTCGTACTCGTACTTGATCTGGTCATTTGTCTTGATCCAGTCGCTTACGATGAAGAATGTAGCTGTCATGTTGTTCTTGATAAGAGCGTCGATGATCCTGTATCCCGGATCAGACTTTGACTGAGCGCTTGCACCGTCGTCGAATGAGATAGCGCAGAGCTTCTTTGAAGTATCAACCTTTGGCTTGTCATTCTGCTGCTGGTTGTCATTCTGCTGATTGTTATTGTTCTGCTGGTTGTTGTTGTTCTGCTGGCTGCTGCCGGTTGTGATCTCAAGCTTTGTTACGTTAGCCTTACCGCTGCTCTCCCAACCTTCCACGTTGAGTGCAACTTCTGTGAGGTTACCGATCTTCCAGCCTGCTTCTGCCCAAGCCTTGAAGTGATCTGATACTGTGATAGTACCTGATGTTCTCTTGGACTTACGAACGCTGAAGTACTGCTTGAATGTTTCGTTTGTGCCGAGGATAGTAGGACCTGTATGATCGAGCTGGAATATCTCATACTGAGCTCCGTCGATAGTAACAGTCTTGCTCTGACCGTTAGCAGACGGGCACCAGTTTACCCAGTCCTCGATGATGTAGTACTCTACGAGAGGATCTGTCATCCAGCCGTAAACGCAGAGACGTGAGTTGCCCTGTGAGCTTGCCGAATACTCAGCAGCGTAGTCCATTACAACTGTTCCAACGTCTGTAGCTTTCTTTGAACGGTCATAGTTTCTTCCGCGGCGAGCGAGGAAGTTACCTCTTGAAACCTGTGCGCTCCACTCAGTAGTGAATGTACCGCCGCTTCCGAGAGTCATAGAACCGCTTCCGCCTGTGTTATCGAGCCAGATCTCATAGCTGTAGCCGTCAACGTCATCAGCCTTGTACTGATTTCTGCCGTTGCCTACGCTGAATGTCTGTCCGCTTGGTGTTTTGCCCTTTGTTGTTGTAGCCTTGGTCGTTGTGGGCTTAACTGTTGTAGTAGCCTTTGTAGTAGTTGTTGTAGGCTTGGGAGCCTCTGTTGTAGTAACAGTCTTTATATCGTCTGAATAGCTCTCCGGGAGTGACTTGATGAGACCTAAGAGGTACTTCTGGATAGCTGCTGCGTCATTTGATGTAACGCCGCCGCCTGCCTCGTAAACGTCTGCATTGAACTTGCCCTTGTCTGAGAGCTGATACTTGTTCGGATTAGCAAGAGCCTGCATGATAGCTACAGCGTCAGCCATATCGATAGAACCGTCGCCGTTAGCGTCGCCCCACTTGGAAACCTTTGCATTGAGCTCTTCCTTGAGGTCAACTGCCTTTACAGTTGTAGTTGTTGCAGGAGCTGTTGTAGTAGCCTTGGAAGTTGTTGTTGTAGGCTTGGGAGCCTCTGTTGTAGTAACAACCGAGCTGCTGCCGCCCTCAGCTGATTTGAATGCATATCTGAAGAATGTGTAAAGATGAGGCTTTACAGATTCAGCGCCGTGTCCGCCTCCGGGGATAGACTGGTAAACGTGCTCAACGCCGTTCTTTGTAAGGATACTGCTGTACTGTGACGGGAAAGTACCAACAACAGAGTCGTTTGTACCGCCTGTGATCATGAATACCTCAGGCTCG
>NZ_JAFYYT010000042.1 GCF_017549005.1 Ruminococcus sp. | reverse complement strand
GTCAATATTTTTTCTGGCAGATCTCTGATCTGTCTTTTCGTGCTGCCTTTTTTTAATAAATACTATCAGGAGTATGCTCGTTTATTTTCAAACATACTCCTGATTCCTTTTCATTATTCGATTAGCTTAATGACATTAGCCGTATGGGCTGTCCATTCATGTTCATTATGTTTTATCTGCTTTTTTTCCGAGTATGAAATTTGTCAGAAGCACAAGGTCGTTGAGTTTTACTTGTCCGTCGCCGTTCATGTCTGCCAGCTTATTGACCGTCTTGTCTGCTTCTGCACCGAGGACTTCACGACGCATTAGCACGAGGTCAAGTGAATCCGTTCTGTTATCGCCGTTAAGGTCGCCGATGACCGTCTTTTTCTGAGTTTTTGTTACTTCAGCGGGAGTATACTTCTCAACTGTTCCGTCCTTGTATGTAATGGTGATATCGAATTTGTCAACAGAAATATTGCCGACCGACTGCTCTGCGTCCGCAACTATGGCAAGCTCACTGAGAAGTCCGCATTTATTTCCGTTTTCCAAAGCCCTGTATTCTGCGATATGCTTCGTTATGTCTATCGTTCCGCTGAATGAAGCCGCGTCCTCTCCGTTTACGGGGGGCTCGTGCTCCATGCTCCAGTACTGACGGTCTACAGAGAGCTCGTCGTCGATATTGCTTACGAACAACTCATAACCGCTGTCGGAGAGCATTGAGTTGCTGTGAAGATCGTAGGTCTTTCCGTTATCGTCAATAGCGGAAAGCGGTGCGGAAGAGCCTGACCTTTTTTTCAGTGTCTCATCGTTTCCGAGGTAGGCAATGTCAATGTAGAACTCGTCCGTTTTCTCTTCTGTCGCAGGGAGTGTGCCGTATAAGTATACCGAGGTTTTGTCCTTGTCGACCTTGTATATCTCAACGGAATCGACAGTTACGCTGTAGTCTGCGGTGATGCTCTCAACATCTGCAAGGTCAAGACCGCTGCCGCCGAAACGTTTTCCGGCTTTTGCAAAGCAGGTCCCGCCGAGCTTGTTGTACCAGTCGAAGTCAAAAACGCCGTTTTCTTTTGACTTCAATGAAAAATCGCCCTCGCCGTAATAGCTTACCGAGTAATCATAGGGACCGTCGGGGAAATCAGTAACATCAAGGGAAATATCAGCTACAGATATCGAACTGCCTACATTTTCGGAGCAGAATACAAAGGAAGCAGACTCGATGGTTTCAGCCGAAAGTCCGAATTCTCCGAGAGCTTCAAAAACGTCTGTCATCGTGTGGATATTGTAGCATCTGTACGAGCTTTGGAGCTTGATCTTATTGCCGCTGTATTTATGATTGCCTGAGCGGTAGGAATAAGTGTCGCTGTCAAGATCGGTCAGCCAGTAATCGGTGTGCTTTTCTTCCTTATCGCCGTTCTTTATTGTGTAAGTAAAGGGATAGACGTTCATTTCTCTGTTGGTATCGGAAAAAAGTGTTTCACGAAGC
Source organism: Ruminococcus sp. (assembly GCF_017549005.1). Lineage (GTDB taxonomy): Bacteria > Bacillota > Clostridia > Oscillospirales > Ruminococcaceae > Ruminococcus. Next base: position 31,584 of record NZ_JAFYYT010000042.1, on the reverse strand, counting down.
TTTATGGTGTTACCGTCTGTCTTGCCTGCAGGCTTTGCAGTTATGCCCTTTTCGGCATACATCTCTTCAATCTTCTTTTCACTGAGAGCCAGTCCGGTATCAGCAAAGAACACTTTCTGTGCGTCGTTCAGTTCCATTTCAAGTATGCCGCTGAAACGGTTCTTATTGTCGTCTTCGCCCTTCAGAGTGAACTCATAGTCGCTCCTGAACATGATAACGTCGTTTTTTCCTATCTTTACAGGCTCTGTTATGAGTTCCTTCGTTATGGTGTTTGTGCCGTCAGGACAGGAGTAATCAAATTCCTTTGACTTTACGTCGTCGTGTATTTTTAGGTTGATCTTGCTTGGTCTGCATGACGAGCTGTAGGAATAGTTGTAACCGTCCTTTTCAAAGGTACCTCGGGTCTTTATCGGTTCGGTGTCTTCCTCTGCCTTTTCTGTTATTTCACAGCTGTTCAGCTTAACTTCGCCGCCAGAGCAGTATGACTCGATGTTGAATGAAAGCCTTTCGAGGTCGCCCACTCTTTTTCCTGCCTTTTCAAATGCGTCAAGATGTGCGCCTACGTCTATTGAACCCGAATAGTCGCTGTATTCGGTGACAGCTCCCCATGACTGATTGGTTTCATAACGGTCTTTCATCTTGCAGCCTCGGCGGACGCTGAAGTATCTGGCATAGTTGTATGAGCCGTCTATAGTGTGGTTTACGCCATTGTTGGTGTAAAGATCGTAGATATTGCCGTCCGACTCGAAGCTTCCCAGCGGAGTATAGTCATCTTTATGAGCTTCATTGTACCACGGAGGATTTTCTCCCCCGCCGTTATACCATTCCGGGTCAGAATCATAGTCTATGAGGAAGATCTCCGCAGGCGGATCGGATAATGTGCCGTAAGCGCATAAGTAAGTACACGCACCGTATGCGGAAGCATTCTGAACAGGTCCGAAATTGATGGAAACATCGTAGTTTACAATATAATTATTGGAAACGGGCTTATTCTTTATCAAACCCTTTGCGAAGAAGCAGTTTGACTGCGAATACCATGAGCCCAGCATGACGCCGTCCTCGTCAACGTCGAATTTGAGGTAGTCGTCGCTGTCAGACCAGTATTCGTAGTCATAGCCGCCCTTTGTGATTATGTGTTCGGCGCTTGCTATGAGCGGGACCGCCGGAACAGCTGAAACGAAGCATACTGCTGCGGCTGCTGCGGAAACAGCCCGTTTAAAACCTCTGAATGTCATAAAAACACCCCCACAGAAAATGAGAAATAATAAATAATGTCAGGATATAACTATCCATTATACTAATCTTATATCATTTCTCATAACAATACAAGTCGGATATTGTTGAAATTCAACATTTCTGAACTTTTATTGCTTTTGTGGGGGTGAATTTCAATTAAAGACCAAGAAGCTTTTTCTGCACTTCAAGGGCGTCGTTTGTGGTAAGTCCGTTATTGTCGGCGTCACCGTTCTTTATGCCCTGTGCGGTTATGCCTTTTGCGGCCTTTACACCGTATTTGTTGGGATTTGCAAGGGACTGCATTATCATTACCGCGTCGGACATATCGAGCTGTCCGTCGGCATTTGCGTCGCCCTCCATGCCGTTTATCAGGCAGGGACGGTTACAGTAGAATACCTCGGCTTTCAGGACTGCCAGTTCGGTGATAGTGCTCGGTATCCTGTAGCCTATGTTGTTGTCTGCAAGGTATTTTACCGCTTTATAGTATTCCGTCGGGTCGTTCTGACGGTTTTCGCCTATCCTGAAGACCAGTTCCGAATCGTTCTTTAAGAGATAGTCGATGTATGTATCGTCTGTGAGCTCCGAAGGGTCAAATGCGGCAAGCTTTTCGAGGAGCTCCTCTTCCGGAATGTCCTTTCCTTCGATGTAAATAGAGTTTTCGGACGAGAAGCCCGAGTAGTTCTTTGTATCCTCGTAGACTGCAAAATGCTCGTCAATGGAGATTACATTGCCGTAAGTCCTGAGCTTTTCGATTATTTTGTCCATGATCTCTTTCGAGGGGGAGTTCTTTATGCGGTAGATATTATCCTGCCTTGAAATACTCAGACTGTTGTAACCGTCAACCTTTATGTCAGCGAGTAGATCCTTTAACGGGAGCTCTGTGTCCTCTTTGACCTTAACGACGGTCTCGGCTCCCCTGACGTAGATGATATGTATCCTGCCGCTTTCGTCTATTTTGAATAGCTGCTTTTGGCCGACGGCGGAGAAAAGCTCGCTGCCGTAATGGCTGGAAAGATCGACATGGTTTCCGCAGAGCTTGTCGAATACTTCGTCCAAAGTTGCAGACTTGTATGCGGCTTCGAGTTCTTCATCGGGATTGTTCAGCTTGAAATTGAGCTGTGACAGTTCCTCTCCCTGAGCTTCTTCTTCGCCAGTCGGGTATGAAGGCTTTTTAACGACATCGTATTTCTTGCCGAGAGGGTATTCCTTGCTGCAGAAATATACCTCAGGCTCTGCCATTGCGAGGCAGGTCTGATAAGACAATGTTGAGTAGCTGAGACCGCTCTCATCAAGGTATTTGTAAAGGTCGTATATGGCAGATTTGTCGTTCATTTTGTTTATAAGGTCATAGTCGAACACAAAGTTGTATCTGTACCCTGTTTTACGCAGACGGTCAAGTGTATAACTGCTTGTGTCTTCTTTTGCGCCAAGCGGAGCGAGTTTCAGCAGGAGTTCTCCCATTGTCTCGTCGCTGAGCTTTGTCTTGCCGACATACACGCCTTCCAGACTTACATGGTTGGCGGTATCCTCGTATATTGCAAGATGTTCCTTTACCGAGACCACATTATCGCAGTCCGCAAGCTTGTTGAGCAGGAACTTCATTGCGTTTTCTTCGTCATTTTGATAGGGAGCCGTGACCGTTATACGGTAAAGATCTCCGTCCTTGTTTATCTCGGGCTTTTTTATGCCCATATCCACAGCCTCTGACATTATCTCCTCCACAGGGAGAGACGTATCCTCTTTGACCTTCACAACAGTCTCGGTATAGTAGCTGTCGATTTTATGTATCTTTCCGTTGTCTCCGATACAGCTGAAACTGCCTGAATGGTAGCTTACATCGTGGCTGTTGAGAAATACATAATTTCCGCAGAGCTCCGTCATTACTTCCTCAAGGGTGGCAGCCTCGTACTTCTCGTCATACTCCGACGGCCGAGCCCTTAACTTGTTTAATTCGGTCATTGATATTTTTTCACTCTGTATCTTTTCGTTTTCGGCGAAAACAGACGCAGGCAGCATTGAAGCTGTCATTCCTGCTGCTAAAATAAGCGATAAAAGCTTCTTTTTTATGTTATTCATAATGATACCTCCTCGTTTTTTACATGCAGCTGTTGTTTCCGAGCCGACACCTTTTTCAGCCCTTTACTAATTAGACGTAAAAAACTGCCTGAGCGTCGCAGTTTGTTGCAAAAAAAAATTTTTTATTGTATAATAGAAAAAAACTGCGACGCTGTAGTGTTTTTTTACGTCTAATTAATAGGAGAAAGGAGTATACCATGAAGAAAAACGGTGAAAGCAGCTACAGCCGTTTTCTTTCGGGGGATAAGTACGCACTGGACGAACTGATACGTGACTACAAGGACGGACTTATCTTTTACCTTTACAGCATAGTCGGCGATATCCATAAAGCTGAGGACTTTGCGATAGACACCTTTATCAAGCTCTACACTGACAGACCTGTGTTCCGCGGAAAAAGCGCATTCAGGACATGGCTCTACACCATTGGCAGAAATATAGCCTGCGACAATATGCGTAAAATGAAGCTGACAGAAATACCTCTCGAGAACGCTTACGGACTTTCGGAAGCCGCTTCGCTGGAGAAAGAATATATAAAAGATGAAGACAAGATAGTTCTGCACAGGAATATGCAGAAGCTCAGGCCCGAATACAGGCAGGTGCTTTATCTTATGTATATCGAGGGATTTGACCATGCGGAAACTGCGGATATAATGAAAAAATCAGGCAAACAGGTCAGGGACTTGCTTTACCGCGCTAAAAACGCGCTGAAAAAAGAGCTGGAAAAGGAGGGATTCGTTTATGAGGAGCTATAAGGAAATAGCCGATATCGTCAGGGAACAGGGCGACGCTATACTGGAAAGGCGAAAGATACGGGCTCAGCGTATAAAAAAGATATCATGCGCCGTTTCGGGACTTTGTGCGGCGGTGATAGTCGGCGTGGCTGTGTGGCATAACAGCTCGCTCAAAAAAGATCCCGGTTTCAGCGGAGACGATATCGTTACTTCCGCAGCTACCGAAGCTGTTACTGCAGAGACTTCGGCGGAGGTCACGACGACTGCTTCAACAGTACGGACTACGGCGGCAAAAACTACGGTATCCACAGTTAGAACAACTCAGACTGCAAGGACAACGACCGTGAGCAGCCCCCCGGTGTCGGTTACTGCTTCTGTGCGGACAACAGCGGCTGCAACGCAAAGCTCTGAAGTGAACAGGACAGAAGTTGTGACAAAGACGACACAGACTGCCGCCACGAACATTCACGTAACAACTTCTTCCGCTGTTCATAGCGGAAATACAGGCAAAGAGACCGTGTTCACCGGGACAACAACAGGGGTGAGCCCTGTTATGCCTGCGACAACGACTACACGGGATACTTCAATAATACAGGAGGGTGCAGTAATTACGTCGACTGCCTGTGTGACGGTTCCGACTATTATGACTACAGGCGCATCTGGGGCAACAGGTTCTGTCACAAGACCTGTTTACACGACGACAGACAGAATCGAGGCTTTCCGCACCTCGTACTGCACAGTTACGCTGAACAGTATCACCTATGAAAAGATGGACTCGCTTGTCCCCGAAAACTGGGTGGGGATCTATATCGGCAAGCCGAACGTTGATATTATCGTTTCCGATGAGACACAGTTCAGAATGCCGCTGGAGGTCTATGAGATAGCGGACGTTAGCGCCGTGGAGTCGGTCGCGGTAAGGCTGATGAAAACGGACGAGTATTATATTTTCAGGAATATTGACAGAAAAAAGATGACTTAAACGAATAGAACGATGTATTTGCAGCTGCCTGAGCTCCGCTTTTGCGGAGCTCAGAATGTTTTTTTGTATTTGTTTAAAATGAATATTTTCGCAAGATTTGACTTGCAATATTCGTCGAAATATTATAAAATATGTTCAGAGGCTGAGAAAAAGGACGGGACACAAAAGAGTATGACGGCTTTTGCGCCTTTTTCAGCCGAAAAAAGGATATTAAAATTTCTTTTCAGAAAGTGAGGAATGATCACAATGAACAAGAGCATTTTCAAAAAGCTCGTCAGCGTCGGCATAAGCGCCGCAATGCTGACCGCAGGCATACCGAATACAGGAACGGTCCTTGCTGCCGACCAGCAGGAACGCGGAAACATCGGCGGCTACGACTATGAAATGTGGAACCAGAACTACACGGGTCAGGTTTCAATGAACCCCGGTGCAGGCAATTTCACCTGTTCGTGGAGCGGTATCGAGAATTTCCTTGCTCGTATGGGCAAGAACTATGACAGTCAGAAGAAGAATTACAAGCAGATAGGCAGCAACATCGTACTTACCTACGATGTTGAGTACACGCCCCGCGGAAATTCCTATATGTGCGTATACGGCTGGACGAGAACTCCTCTCATGGAGTACTACATAGTTGAGGGCTGGGGCGACTGGCGTCCGCCCGGAGACGGCGCTGAGAGAAAGGGTACTGTAACTCTTGACGGAAACACATACGACATTGCCAAGACAATGCGCTATAATCAGCCTTCTCTTGACGGAACGGCTACCTTCCCGCAGTACTGGAGCATCAGGCAGAAAAGCGGTTCACAAAACAACACAACAAACTACATGAAGGGTATTATTCACGTAAGCAAGCACTTTGACGCATGGTCAAAGGCAGGTCTCGATATGTCGGGTACTCTTTACGAAGTATCGCTGAATATCGAGGGTTACAGATCGAACGGCTCGGCAAAGGTTAAGAGCATAACGGTTGATAATAATTTTATCGAAGGAGGAGATAATCCCGATTATGTAACAGATACGCCGAAGATACCTGATCCCGACGCAAACGGCGACTACTTCACATACGACTTTGAAAGCGGTGCAGGCGACTGGACAGGAAGAGGAAGCGCTTCTGTCAAGTCTGACAGCAAGAATTACTACGACGGAGCAAAGTCGATATACGTTTCGGGAAGGGAAAATGAGTGGAACGGCTGCGCTGTTGCACTGGATCCAAGTACATTTATACAGGGCGCAACATACAGTTTCAGTGCGGCAGTTCTTCAGAACTCCGGCAGCGCTGTAACTCTCCAAATGTCCCTGCAGCAGGGCGAAGGAAACAGCGCTTCATACACCAAGATCGCTGACTGTACGGCTAAGAGCGGCGAGTGGACAAAGCTTGAGAATGCGAAATTCACTATCCCAAGCGCCTCAGGCGATATGATACTTTATATCGAAACTCCCGAGGACTCCGGCGACCTCTGCGACTTCTGCATAGACGCAGTACAGATCTCGAAGGAAGGAAAGGCTTCGTCTGTTGTTACAGGTAAGGGCACGGTAGGCAGTTCGGCAGGAGAGCAGGGAAATAATGAGGAAAATGTTCCTGCGGCTTCTTCAAACCTTTCAAAGAACAGCACCATTAAGATAATGCCTGTTGGTGACTCTATCACCAACGGTGACGGCGAGCAGGGCGGCTACAGAAAGTACCTCTATGATGCTCTCAGGAAAATGGGCTATACAAAGATAGATATGGTAGGTCCAAACGGCAGGGACAGCGCTACTGCAAACGGTATCACCTATGATGACAACCATGCAGGATTCAGCGGCTATCAGATCAAGGAAGTTCCCGGCTGGGGACAGCAGCAGGGCGGCAAGGGCAGCCTGTACAATGAGCTCAAGAACAACAGCGCTGTCAAGAAAGCTTCTCCCGATATCATTCTCCTTATGATAGGTACGAATGACCTGACTGCAAACCGCTCAATGGACGCCTGTGCTTCAGACCTCCGCGCTGTACTGGATTATATGCTTTCGGAGATGCCTGCTGACGGAGTGATTTTCCTTGCTTCCGTTCCCGAGCACACAGCCTACGGTGGAAATGCTCAGGAGATCGCAAGCTACAACAGCACCGTCAAGAAGGTGGCTGAGGAGTATGCGTCCAAGAACGTAAGATTTGCAGATGTTCACGGCTGTCTTGACGGCATGAACGATATCAGCAGCGATCAGCTCCACCCCAACGGAACAGGCTATAAAAAGATAGGCAACTTCTGGGCAGACGTTATCGACAAGTATGTTTCTTCTGCACAGCCTGTTACTACAACTACGACAACAACAACCACCACTACAACCACTACCACGTCAACTACAACTACAACCACAACCACAACTACCACTTCGACAACAACTTCCACAACTCCTACAACAACGCCTATGGTCACAACACATGAGACCTATGAGTTCAAGAGCGTTGCAGCATATCCTGAAAAGACGGAATACACTGTCGGCGAAGATCTCGATATCAAGAGACTCATGATAAGTGCTTCAAAGAAGAATGCATCAGGCAGCAAGGCATACGATGAAACCTTCTTCAGCGTTGGAAAATTCACTGTTTCTGACGGTGGTAAAAACAGCGTGAGCGGCGACAAGTTCAATACTCTTCCTGCAGGCGAGTATACCGTAAGCTATGACGGAACAGTCGGCGATTATTACAGCTTCAATCTTTGCTATGATGTCAAGTTCTCCTACAAGGTAACTATCAAGGAGAAAGATGTAATTGACTATGTCCTCGGAGATGCAAACTGCGACGGCGGAATAGATATGGCAGACGCAGTTCTCATCATGCAGTCACTTGCAAATCCGAACAAGTACGGCGTAGGCGGCACTGACGAGCGCGCTCTCACAGAGCAGGGCAGGATGAACGCAGACGTTGATACAAGCTCAAAGGGTCTTACCTCAAACGACGCTCTTAAAATACAGCAGTTCCTCCTCGGACTGATAAAGAGCTTATGATCTGAGGATAAATAAAATAGCCGGAACATCATGTGATGTTACGGCTTTTTCTTTTATTTCATATTGCTTTTACTGCTTTATGAAGAAATTGCCTGCGCCTGCGTTATCCTTATTGTCTACCCAGATGATACCTGTTTCGGTACCCTCTTCGGAGATCTGGATGTAGCCTGTTCCGTCAAAATAATCGGTGCCGCTCATAACAGAACCGTCCTCTGCGGTAGTCATTGTGCTCTTGCAGCAGTTTTCATAGTTAAGCACCTGTCTGCCGTTGAACTCGCCTGTGAAGAACCACTCTTCAGTTACAGTATCAGACTTTTTGCGGGAGATATGTACATTGTAGAGCTTATCGTTCTTGCAGTCGATAGAAAGGGAGTTATTGCTGTCGTTCTTATCTTTGTACAGTCCCTCGAAAATGTCGTCGTGAAGTGAAGCTGTTGCGCTTTCAGCGTCGGCAGTTGTGTCCTCTTCACCGGCAGTTGTTGCAGCTTCAGTTGTATCTGCTTCTGTGGCCTTTTCTTCTTCTGCGTCTGTTGTTGTCTCGGCAGTTGTTTCCTCCTGAGCAGCTGTAGCTGAGGTAGTCTTTTCAGCTGTGCTGTCCTTTGCGGAATTGCTGTCAGCTTCGCCGCAGCCGCAGAGAAGCATTGTGAGTGCCATTGCAATTATCATTTTTCTTTTCATATTTATCGCTCCTGATATAATGTCATTGTTTTCCGTTAAAAACAGAAAACAGGTCATAATACTACTTTAATGACCTGTTATAATATATCACAACTGAAAGCGTATTTCAACTAAAAATCGGTTACAGAAAAAGAATTCGGCGTATTGACTATTTTAAGTCCAACAAGGCAAAAACACATAGATGATGTACATATATAAATATTAGGCATATGATATGTGAGCAATATGTATTATTTATACCCGAATACCACGAATGCATTTTCACTTTCATCGTATTCATAAGGGATATTGTATTTGCGGAATATCTGCATAAGCTCTTCCTTTTTGTCATAGCTTTCGGTTTCGGGGGGAAGCAGAGCTCCGCGGTGTCTGTATTCTGTGATAGTATGCTTTATTTTCAGCCATTGGATCTGAGCGGGATTCATATGCTCTATATCCTCATCGCCATAGAGTTCCCAGTATTCATCAGGAGCTTTTTCGTCGAATATGTTCTTGTACTGTATCTCGATATTTTTCATGTTTTCGTTCAGAGCTCCGAGAAGCTCGCGCCATTTGGTGTTGTTCATGCAGGAAACCGCTCCGTTTTGTTCAACAAAAGAAGTGATCCTTTCACTAAGAGTCTTTTTGCTGCTGAATTTGCCGTTTTCAATATCGTCTATAAGTCTCTGCATTTTTCTGAAAAGCGACTCGTCTGTTTTGGTAAAGGTATAGGTCGGCGATATTGGCTGCCCGTCTCTTATGACATGGTAATGGCCGGGATTACGGCGAAATTCCGACATTACAACTACAAAATGCACATTTCCTTTCCATTCTGCGTCAAAAACTGTTTCATAGCAGTTCCCTTTCTGCGGGCTGTTGGGAAGGATTACTCCGCTTCGTGTGTCAAGTACCTTCCGTAAGGTTTCATGCAGCATATTATCACCCATTTCTGTTAGTTCATTTGCTGGACGCTGAAATCATTATATCATATAAGCAAAATTATTTCAACTCGTTCGGACGGCTTGACACAGTATTGGGAATAAAAAGGTTCGCGATTTGTGAATATACACAGCACGATAACTCATTGATTGAGCATGATTGTACATAAAGCATAATATTTTCAACCTTTTGCGTTATTTTATGGGTTGCAGTCCGTCGGATTATAATATAAAATATAAGCGGATATTAAAATTTAAGGAGGAATCCATTATGAGAAGGAAATTCATCTCGCGAATGACATCATTTGGATTATCCGCTGCTTTAGCTTGCACTGCGGCAAGCTTTCCCGTATCCGATACCGCGGCAGCGGATAGCCCCGACATCAGGAACTTCACCCTTGCAGACGTCACCATGACTGACGAATACTGCACAAACGCATTCGATAAGGAGCTCAAATACCTGCTCTCATTTGACAACGACAGGCTCCTTGCAGGCTTCCGCGAAAACGCAGGTCTGAACACTAAGGGTGCAAAGCGCTACGGCGGCTGGGAAAACACCAATATCGCAGGTCACGCTGTAGGACATTACCTCACAGCTCTTGCACAGGCTTATCTCCACCCCGAGCTCAGCGACTCGCAGCGCAGGGAGATAAGTACGAAGATGTTCGCGCTTGTGGACGGTCTCCGCGAGTGCCAGAAGAACTCAAAGGGCAGGCAGGGCTTTGTGTGGGCGGCTGCTCACCCTAACGGAACGGGAGTAGAGGTGCAGTTCGACAATGTTGAAGTCGGCAAGGCGAACATCATCAACGAAGCATGGGTGCCGTGGTACACCATGCACAAGCTCATTGCGGGAATCGTAGATATCTATAACGCTACAGGCTACGAGCCTGCAAAGGAGCTGGGCTCGGGGCTCGGCGACTGGGTGTACAACCGCTGCAGGACGTGGAACGAGCAGAAGCACAATACCGTGCTTTCCATCGAATACGGCGGAATGAACGACTGCCTCTACGACCTGTACATGATAACCGGAAAGGACGAGCACGCAGCGGCTGCTCACTATTTCGATGAGACCAACCTGCATGAGGCTGTTTTAAAGGGCGGCGCAAACGTGCTCAACAATAAGCACGCAAATACTACTATCCCGAAGTTCCTCGGCGCTCTCAAGCGCTATATAGCTCTCGACGGCAGGACCGTCAATGGCGAAAAGGTCGATGCTTCACGCTATCTGAAATACGCTGAGGCTTTCTGGGACATGGTAGTCGCTCACCATACCTACATCACTGGCGGCAACAGCGAATGGGAGCATTTCGGTATGGACGATGTTCTCGACAAGGAGCGCACAAACTGCAACTGCGAGACCTGCAATTCCTACAATATGCTCAAGCTCAGCCGTGAGCTCTTTAAGATAACAGGCGACAGCAAGTACATGGACTTCTATGAGAATACATACTATAACTCCATACTTTCCTCACAGAATCCCGAAACAGGTATGACTACCTATTTTCAGCCTATGGCGACGGGATATTTCAAGGTCTACAGCTCCGAATTCGACCACTTCTGGTGCTGTACGGGAAGCGGTATGGAGAGCTTCACAAAGCTTGGCGACACCATATATATGCACAGCGACGACACGCTGTATGTCAATTTGTATCAGAGCTCGGTGCTTAACTGGGCTGACAGGGAAATGAAGATAACGCAGGAAAGCTCGATACCCGAGTCGGATACGGCTAAATTTACCATTGACGGCAGCGGAGCAGTTGATTTCCGCTTCCGTATCCCCGACTGGACAGCAGGCAAGATGAAGGTCAGCGTTGACGGCGAGGCTTACTCATACAAGACCGTAAACGGCTATGCTCAGGTAACCGGCGACTTCAGGACTGGAGACGTCATTGAGCTTACTATCCCCGAGACTGTAAAAGCATATGCTCTCCCTGACAAGAATACGGTCTACGGCTTCAAATACGGACCTGTAGTCCTCAGTGCTGAGCTGGGCAAGCAGAATATGGCAACAGGTTCAACGGGAATGTGGGTAACTATCCCCAAGGATAAGGTCACGCCTTCCGAGAATATACAGATATCAGACAATTCGTCCGTAAGCACATTTATGGCGAATATCGGCAGTCATCTCGTAAGGGACGGCTCGTCCATGAAGTTCACGCTCAAGGACACCGACCATACTCTCACTTTTTCGCCTCATTACAGGCAGTATCAGCAGAGATACGGCATTTACTGGAACTTTCAGAGCGACAACACAACAGTTGAACGGCCTTCACGCTGTAAAAAGACTGTTACCGATACGGTTCAGCCCGGTTACGGACAGTACGAGAACGATAACCTCCACGATATGCAGGAGGTAAATACTCAGGGAGTGACAGATGACAGTACCTACCGCTATGCAAAGAGCGGCGGATACTTCACATACCGCATGGCAATAGACAAGGAAGCGGACTACAACTATCTCACAGTAAAGTTCCGCAAGGCAGACAATAACAAGACCATACGCATAACTGCGGGGGATTCTGTTATCTACAGCGGAACTCTCAGCTACAAGGGCAGCGAGGACGTTTACGACGTGAACATCATGCTCCCGCAGGATATAATCGATAAGTATTCACAGCACGTAACTGCCGACGGAACAGAATACGATGTGGTAACAGTCGGCTTCTCCTCCGATAACGGCGGGGAGTCAGCAAAGGTCTGCGATTTCATCTATATGACTGCCGCAAGACCGCTTTATCAGTACGACAGCAGTATTGCCTACTTCGTTGACTGCGGCGACCATGATACCTATACCGTAACAGGTTCGGACAAGCTTGGCTTCTATAACAGCGTCACCGAGCAGATATACGGTTATGACGAGGTAACAGGCGCGGCGTGGGGACTCATCGACGACCCGACTGACCAGTACAACGGAAAGTCAAAGAGCGGCGGACTTTATACTGCAAATACATGGTGCGACGAGTACAACACCGCTGACGGAAGGGACAAGACGGCTTCATTCCGCTACACGAAAAATCAGTACGAAAACAATATGGACCGACGTATCTCCTACGGCTTTACCTTGCACCCCGGCAAATACTCCGTGGAGATCTGCTTCAGCGACCCGTGGAACTGTTCCACAAAGCCCTCCGTTTATACGAACTATGATTCCACTGTATCAAAGTGTATCATGGAGAACTGCGTGACCGACGGAAAGACGGCTTCAAAGGGCGAGATGACTGTTCCTGCAAACGGAGCCGTACAGCTCGATATCGTTTCAGCTGACAAGGCTATAAATGTGAACTACATAATTATCCGCGAGCTGGAAAGTGCTGAACTGCCGACTGTAACTACAGCGGCGACAACAACTGCAACTACCACTTCGACCACGACTGCGACAGAGCTGCCGAAGCCCACAAAGCCCGGCGACGCAAACTGCGACGGGGCAGTTGATATGTCCGACGCTGTGCTGATAATGCAGGCTCTTGCTAATCCCAACAAGTACGGCTCAGGCGGTACCGACAAGGGAGCTATCACTCAGCAGGGCTGCATAAATGCAGATGTCGACACTTCAAGCAGGGGAATTACCTCAGGCGACGCCCTCCGCATTCAGGAGTATCTCCTTCACAAGATCTCATCATTTGAATAAACAGGATCCTTCGGAAAAGCTTCGCCACTGCGGAGCTTTTCTGTTTATGCGCAAATGTTTTAACATAAGTGTGCTTTGTTCAAATATGAGAAGCTTTTCATGTGATAGGCAAAGTATCTTTTTATGCAGATTTACATAAAAATACTGATGAAATTAGTCTTAATGCTGTTTTTGAGGTTAGCTCCGCCCTTTGGATTGACAAGGGAAAAACAGGGTGATATACTGAAAACATGGGAAAAACTCTCATAACTTCATTAAATACGGGAGGAGTAATGTATTATGAGAAACATTAAGAAATTTACAAAGATAACTGCCGGTATCATGAGTCTTGCACTGGCTCTTGGCACTGTAAGCTATCTGCCGCAGAACAGCTCAGGTATTTTTACCGCCAGCGCTCAGACAACACAACAGCAAACGTATGAGTACGAGCTGAAGAACATATGTATATACAATGCTTACGTTCAGGACGGAAAATTCCGCATTCACGCTGTTCCAAAGGTCGACGGCGTATATTCCACATGGTATCCGTCACGTTTACTGCATTTAATCGTTCCTGTCAAAGCCGGCAGTGAGGCCGACGCCGAGGAAAAGAAGAAAATTGTAAGAAACAGATCATTGATGAGCGAAATAAGCGAGGGTACTATCGTTACTCTGAAAATAAGATGTCAGAGAGAGTATCAGTCGCTCCGCGAAGCAGAGAATGAAGTCGATGAAAATTTCACAAGCAGGGAAAGTGAATATCTGATAGATGAAATAGTTTATGTCAAATCTCCGAGCGTTCACTTCTATGGAGATATAAACGATGACGGAACAGTGGATTCCTTTGATCTTATCGCTTACAGAAAATACCTTGCAGGCGGTTCGGAACAGGAGCTCACTAATGAAATGTTCCTCAATGCAGATATAAACAAGAATGATACTATCGACGCCGACGACCTTGCAAGAGTTACGGATTTTCTGCTTGGTGCAGCCGATAACTTCTACGGCAATGCTGTTATCGGAAGCGTAAGGCTCGACGATAAAGTTGATGTACTTGCGGAAGAGGGAAAGGTCACAGATGAGGATTTTGCAAAGGCTGAAATGAAGTTCGGCGTGGAACTGCTGAAAAAATGCTTCGACCCGACAAAGAGCGGCGAGGAAAATCTCCTTATCTCTCCGTTTTCCATTTCGTCTGCGCTTGCAATGACTGCAAACGGCGCTGACGGAAGTACAAAGGAGGAAATGGAAAAGGTACTCGGAAACGGTCTGACTATTGACGATATTAACGAGTATATGGCTTACTATGTGGCAAATCTCCCCGACAAGGAAAAGGAGAAGCTGTATGTTGCCAACTCCATATGGATAAGGGATGGGTTTGAGGTAAAAAATGATTTCCTCGAAGCGAACAAGAAGTACTACAACTCTGCTATATACAAGACTCCGTTTGACGAAAGCACCGTTAACGACGTCAACGGCTGGGTGGACAAGAACACAAAGGGCATGATACCTACTCTTCTTGGTCCTAACTCTCTTGATCCCGATGATCTGATGATGCTTATAAATGCTCTCTATTTCGAGGCTGAATGGGAGAAGCCTTACACAGAGAGCAGAGACGGCAAGTTCACCGATCTCAATGGTAAGGAGCATAATATACAGAGAATGAACAGTGAAGAGACAATGTACTTCGACCTCGGCGACGCAGACGCTTTCAAGAAGCCCTACATATACAACAATTACAGCTTCGTGGGAATACTCCCTAAGGAAAATGATATCGTACAGTATATCAAGGAGCTTGACGGCGAAAAGCTTGCAGAGGGGCTCAAGGAGTACGTTGATCCCGATACTATCGAGCTCAACGTAATGATACCGAAATTCAAGTACAATTATTCGAAGTCCCTCAAGGAAGTTCTCAGCAGTATGGGAATGAGCGAGGCTTTCACATCAAAAGCGGACTTCGGCAAGATGAGCGAGTCTGTAAACGGACCGCTCTATATCGACGATGTTTTCCATAAGACAAGGATAGAAGTCACCGAAAAGGGGACAAAGGCAGCTGCCGTAACTTACGTTATGATGATGGGCAATGCTGCACGCCCTCAGAAGGAAAAGAAATACATCGAGCTTGACAGACCTTTCATTTACATGATCGTTGACAAGAACAATGTTCCTGTATTCATAGGAGCAGCAACTATGCTCGACGAGAATCAAAGGTAAATACTCCATAAGCAAAAGATCCTGCGTTTATGTTTGGAAACGCGGGATCTTTTGCAGTTTACAGCAATTTTTGGCGTTAATGCCGCCAATTTCAGCAATAGTTCACTTGACTAATATTTCTTTACAAGTATAATAAAATTATATATAATATTTCATAAGGAGAGGAGTGATCTTTTGAGAAGGATAACTGGAAAAGTACTTTCTTTTGTTCTATCAGGAGCTTGTATTCTGGCAGCTTCCGCATTTACGTCTTATAATAAAGTGCCTATGACAGCGGCTGCAATGGATTATGAATTAATGGATTCGGTCAATGGTTATGATTATGAGATATGGCTGCAAAACGAAGTGGGCGATATCAGCTATGAAAATACGGATAATAACGGTTTCAGCTTCTCATGGGGCGATAATATAGAGGACACTTTGTGCATGAAGGGAAAAAAGTTTGAGGAGTCCGTAAATGCTTCCGATTTTTCCGATTATTACGTAAGCTATGACGCCGACCTGTATTTTAATAACAACAGCTATTTATACGTATACGGCACCATTAAGGACAGCAGAACGCAGTTCAGCATTATAGAAACATGGGGCAGCTGGAGACCGCCCGGAAATTACAACTATATAGCTAAAACCGAGATTGACGGCCGTACATATGAGCTTTATGATATAATCCGCGATCAGTATGGCTGTTTCAGCGAAACTCCCGAAAGAGCGTATCATGATATCATAAGCATATGCACTTCTGCAGAGGGAATGTGCAGAAAAGGAAGGCATCTGAACAATACTGTCAACATGAAGGAACATTTCAGGGCGTGGGAAGAAGCAGGCTTTGAACTCGGCGCCGTTGACAGAATAATGCTTGGCGTTAGCGGCTACCGCAGCGGCGGAGATATCAGCGTAAACTACTTGTATATGGGAGAAGAGCGGCCTGATATCGACCCTTCACAGATAAAAAGGCATACAGAGTATCTGAACATTAAGGAGAAGTTTTCATGTGACAGCTACAGCATGGAATCGGGAGATGTCAGGGACGGTCTACTGAACGATGACAAGGCGTTTGAGTCAGAAGAGGCAGTCATCAGCTCTGCAGAGGAGCTTAATGTGTTTCTGTCATGCTGCCTGAATGAAAAGGCTGCAAATGACTTTGCAGCAGCATACGATGACGACTTCTTTAATGACAATGTGTTGCTGCTGAAAACATTCCGTGACACGCATGACGGGCATATTGTCTATTATTATCTTAACAAGCTCTATTACAGGGACGGTAAGCTGAATGTGTTATTTACGTCTGTCATCAGAGCGTATTCGCAGCCATATGGCCTTGATATCCTGAAAATAGAGCTTCCGAGAGAGGACTACAGGGATACAGAGGTATTATGGGAAAATGCGGAGGAGCTTGAGACTTATACAAAACGTGTGACAATTATTGACGATATCACGGGAGAGCTTATTGATATTCCCGACGGAACGAATTTTTCAGATCTGTTTTCTGATAGTTTGCAGGAGACTATTACGCACTGTGAAGGCAATAATCCGTATTATCTGTGTTTTGATCACCCTTATATGCCGGATATTTACCTCAATCAGGATAAGCTTCCCGACGGATATGCTCCGTCTTTGGTCAATCCGAGGGAATGCAGGCGTTATTCAAATGATTCGGGAGAAATCACTTTCAGGGTGACAAGGATCGCAAACGGCGATATAAACGAGGACGGCGTCTGCAACATGGCGGATATCGTTGTATTTCAGAAGTGGCTGCTCGGCTCAAAAAATGCTTACCTTATGAACTGGAAAGCGGCAGACCTCTGCACGGACAACAAGCTCGATACTTTCGACCTCTGCCTTATGCGTAAAAAGATACTGGAGCAGTCCGCTGCCTCTGATGTGAAAAAGTACGAGATCAATGCAAAATACATAAAGGGCTCCGGAGTTTCCGAAAATATAGCATACCCTGCGGCAAAGCTCATAACAAGCGCGGAACAGCTTGAAAAGCAGCTCACTTCAAGGGAAAACAGCTTTATTTATGCCAGGGACTCCTATAAGGAGGCGATCGGAAAATATACCGATGAATGGTTCAGTGATCACAAGCTCCTTGATGTTATCCTCAGCGAGCCAAGCGGTTCGATAGAGGTCAAGGTCGTGGAATTTACCGGGTCGGCTGTTACAATATCGCGCTCATTCCCCGAGGTCATGACCGCTGATATGGCTGAGTGGCATATTCTTCTTGAGCTCGGCAAGGACGCTGAGATAAGCGATGACTTTAAAATAGAAACTGCCGAAGAGGAAGAAAAAACGATGAGGCCTGTTATTTTATCTGAAAAATGAGGTGAATGTCGACATGAAAAACAAGATCAGACACTTTTTATCACTGGTGACAGCCTGTATTGTCACAACGGCTTCATTGGCTTTGCTGCCTGCCGACGCAGTCGGAAATATTTTTGTTCCTGAAGCAGCAGGGGAGCAGAATGTGGGGATCGCAACGGGTGAGGATTCCTTTGCGGAGCATTACGAAGAACCGCGCTCGGACGCTGATTTTGAGCTGTGGAAAGCTGCTGGCGACGACGGAAAGCTGTCTTTTGATATTAACAGAAAAAACATGACATTCAGCTGTTCGTGGGAGGGTACAGATATTGCGGATTTTGAGGTCGGCTCTCACAACGAAGCCAATCTGGAGGACTTCAAGCGTTATTACATCGACTATACAGCTTCTGCGGAGACTGAGGGCGGATATGTTTTCCGCGCAAGGTTTGTGGGAGTTTTCAAACAGGTGGGATTAGCTGAGATATTTGTTGAGGAGTCATATTCCGGTATGAAGCTCCCCGGCGAGGAGTTCAGAACGGGTACCATAGCCGTAAACGGAGCAGAATACGATGTCTATCGTATACCTACAGAAAATGGGTCTGCTGATATTGTTTACATCATACGCAGGGAAAGCGTTGACCTTTCGGAGGAAACGAGCGGAAAGATCGACATAAAGGGCATTTGCGAAGAGCTTGATATCAAAAAGGTAATGGGTACAAGGCTCTGCGTCAGGGCGCTGGGCGAAAAGGGCTCTGTAAAGGTATCTCGCAACAGGATAGTTTCCATAGACGCTCCGCCGAGAATGACGGTTCCGAATTGCGAGAAAGAAAATAAGTATGTTTACTATGACGGGCTCAGGTACAGTTTCTGGCAGATCGACGATTATTCAAACGGCGAAATGACCGTATACAGTGACGGAAAAGCTGCCTGCGTGTACAATAATAACAGCGAATATTCAAATTGTCTGTTCCGTAAGGGCTGTGTGAACGAAAATATCCTGAATGCCCCGAATGCTCTGAAATGTACCGACTATGACAAGATAAATATCCGCTACAGAACGGATATTAAGGCAAAGGACGGCTATGCCGCAGGAGTTTACGGCTGGACTTACGATCAGACTGCGGAGTTTTATGTAGTTCAGTTCAGGAATTCCGACGATTTCGTCTCAGAAAAGGAATATATTGATACAGTTGAGATAGACGGAGTAAAATATGACCTGTATAAGGGCTACGCTGTTTCCATGTCTTTCGACTCGCCTCCCGTATATCAGTACTGGAGCGTTTCACAGGTACAGTTCAGTGACGCGGTTTACGGAGCTGCAGGCGAAGTCGATCTTCTCAAGCATTTTAAAGCCTGGGAAAAAGCGGGAGCAAGACTCGGAAAGCTTTATGAGACCGTTTCCTTTGCGGAGGTATTCGGCAAGGGTGCGGGCGAGATAATTCTTGAGGACGTCGATATTGACATAGAGTCTCCTGATGACAATGAGAACGTTCTCCTCGGCGGAGACGGCAATGTCAGCTATAAAAGGGACGGATATGACTACAGCGCTCAGTACGGCGGCGCACAAAGCGTACTGAAAAAGGACGGTACTATCGTATTCGATTACGACGGTGAAAAGCTTGCTTACGATTACATCAGCAAGATAAAAATGATAGACAAGGATAAAAAAATATACCTCGATAAGAAGGATAATGTCTGCATTGGCTATGCTGCCGATGTCAGCACCGAGGGCAATTATTACATCACAGGTCATGCCTGGATGAAACAGGCAGGCTATTACAGGGATATCCATTTGCAGGTGTTCGACAGTACAAGCATAGCCTATGTACCAAGCGACGCAAAGAAAATAGGCGAGACCAGGATCAACGACAAATGGTACGACCTGTATGTGCAGATGAAGCATATCCTTCCGCATACTATCAATGGCGATAATGTTGTGGACGAATATTACAGCGTATGCAGGGAGAACGACAAGAATCATTCCGGTGTGAGCGGTTATATCGACTTTGCAGCCCATGCAGCTGCTTTTAAGAAGGCAGGCTATAAACTGGGCTGTGTAAGCCAGGCTGCCGTTGGTATCGACATGACAGGACGCGGAAAGGGGACAGTATCCCTCCGTTTCAGCAATATAGAAGTATCAGAAGCTGAACCGGAAACATTCACTGAGGAGGACGTGGAGCTGTTCAGAAGCTTCCTGCTCGGTGAAGAATGTGACTTCGGCGACAGGGATTTTGACATCAACAGCGACGGAACATGGGACATTTACGACCTCATGGAGCTCAGAAAAGCCGTTTCTGCCGAAAAGACAGAGTAAAAACAGCAGTTTGCTCCTGAACTTGCAGTAACAGCTGAGCCCCGGGGCGATTCTGAGCGCTTCGGGGCTGTGTTTATGCTTTTTGCGAAAAAATGCTTGACTATTTCGACATTTTGTGAGATAATAAAGTGTATGTGATTTTCAGGAAAGAGAGTTGTAATATGAAAAAGATTATTTTAACATTTTTACTTTCTATGGTGCCCATTTTTGAGTTGAGAGGAGCTATCCCTGTTGGCGTTAGCATGGGCGTTAAGTGGTATTATGCGGTTATCATATGCCTTATCGGCAATATGATACCTGTTCCGTTTATATTCTTTTTTGCAAGAAAGATACTGGAATGGGGTTCGGACAAGCCTGTCATCGGCGGTTTCTTTTCATGGTGCCTGAAAAAGGGACATCACGGCGGAGAAAAGCTGAAGGAAAAGGCTGGAAAGGGAATGTTCTGGGCGCTTCTACTTTTTGTCGGCATTCCGCTTCCCGGTACCGGCGCATGGACAGGAACTCTTGCGGCAAGTCTTCTTGATCTTGACTTCAAGAAGAGTATTCTTGCGGTTTCTCTCGGAGTAGTTCTTGCTGCCATTATCATTACTGCGGCAACTCTTCTCGGAGTTAGTGCTTTCAGCGCGATAAAATAAAGTACATATTTGAAAAGCTTTGTCCAGCTTGTTTGGAATAAGGTTTATGCCGCAGTTTTACGCTGCGGCTTTTTTGTAACCGTGATCTCCTTTTTTTCATATTATAAAACGTGCGGAGGACTTCTGCACAGGTTCTCCGCGCAGAAAAGGAGGACTGAGTTATGAAGCTCGATCTTTTTGACGATATTGAGGAGATGATATTCCGCGAACGGGAAGCTCCTTTGAGTCCTGCAAATATGGACAGAAATAATAACATGAACGGCTCGGGGCAGATGTTCCCCGGGAATACGCCTCTGGCAATGGCTTACGTGCCGTTTCAGCAGTGGGGAGAGACCTACGACGACGATAAGGCGCTCAGCCGCGGTACATTGTTTCCGCCGCTTGATCTGCCGTTTACGGGAGGAGGCGACGGCAAATGAATGAGAAAAATATGCTTCTCAGCAAGATAAAAAAGTACGATTTCACTCTAAAGGAGATGAATCTGTACCTTGATACTCACCCTGAGTGCCGCCGCGCTCTCGCAATGTTCCGAAAGTACAGTGAACTGCGGAAAAATGCAGTTGACGAGTTTGTAAGGCGGTTCGGACCGCTGACGCCCGACCGTTCAACAGACGCCGAGCGCTGGACATGGATAGATGATCCGTGGCCGTGGGAAAGGAGATAAATTATGTGGCAGTATGAGAAAAAATTATCGTATCTATGTTGTACATAAGCGGATATGGCGGTATACAGGCTTTGATGACCACAGTGAAAAAGCCCTTTGCCGGTTTAGGCAAAGGGCTGAAAATGTGGCGCTTAATAAATTTGCCGATATGAGCAACAGGAAATTCGGTTATAGTCCGGAATAATACCTGATAAGTTCATCTGTACAGGCGGCTTTTGACATTGGTGCTGACTGCCATACAAGCTCGCCCTCACATTCAAGGCTGAGTACGTAGCCGTCGCACTGGTTCCAGCCGTATAATAGATAATCTCTGCCGTTATGGGAAAAGCTCAGCTCATCGTCCGAAATAACAGCTTTTCTAAGCTCATTTGCGCTCATAGTTCTGCTCCGTAAATTCTTTCAGTTTTTTCCTGAGATATTCATATCTCTCACGTTTTTCTGCTTTTGAGAAGTGGACTTCTCTGAACTGCTCGGGATTGTTGGTATAGTCCAGCTTTTCGCCGCCGAACTGCTCGCTGGTAAGGTCAAAGACTACATCTCCCACAACATTGTAGCAGTGATAGTTTCCTTTTCGTCTGAGGACTCCGTAAACCTTTCCGCCGAAGATATCCTGTGCTAAAAATGCGGTTATGGAGCACTGCCCGAGAGTGATATTATCCTTGCTCCATTTGAAGCGCAGACGTGGAGCACAGGTGTACTCGCACCATATCTCAGTAAGGGCGTCATATAGTTTCTGCGGAGTATCTATGCCCTTGAAGTCGTTATTGACCGGCGGTACCAAAGCGGTTTCCCAGCCGTAGAAATCATAGCTCATAATTCACCTCATATATACATTGCGTCCATTGCCGTAATATACTCAAGGGGCGGAACGAAAGTGCCCTTGTGGCGGTCGCCGCGATAGACTTCTCTGCCGTGCTTGTAGGCTATTACCTGCGCCATGGGGAACGGTATCCACACGCCGTCATCAAGGGGCTTTGTAGCGAAAATAATGCCGTTTTCAAGCCTTTTGAAGCACAGCGTATTTTTCAGATTCTTGTGTACATAGAGCATATCGCCGTCGTATATCATCAGATTCAGCTTGTTCCGCGGAGCGTTCTCCACTATGAAGCTGTTTACTGTCTCAAAGCGTTCACGCTCATTGGGAACAGCCCGTGAGATATGCTCGTTCATATAGTCGAGAAGCGAAAGAAAGAAGCGCTCGGAGTCCGTATCTCCCTGCTGTGCGGCAGAATACCGGTGATTATGCCTGCCGTTGAAGATAGTACCGTTGTGGATAAGAGTCCATTCTCTGCCCGAAATATCCTTTCCCGTGAATGGGTGGCAGTTGTTCTCGTTTATGGAGCCGACAGTGGCAAATCTTATATGTGCGAGAAGGTTTTTCTGCGGAGCAAGACTATCTATCATATCGCCGAGAAAAGAACTTTCAGCGGCGCAGACAGGCTCTTTCAGAATGACTCTGCCAGCATTTTCATACATCATTCCCCAGCCGTGAGGATTGCTTCTGCTGTGAGCAAAAAAACTGCGCAGATAGTCCGATATATCCGTATTTTTTTCTGAAGTGAAGCCCAGAAGCTCGCACATTTATTTCACCGCCTTGTCTGATCCTTAATTACTTTGCAGAAGCCGAAACAATTGAGGTTTTAAAATGATTTCTGCCGAGTATTTTTTCTTTCTCATATGCAATTATTTCAAGTGCTTTTTCGTTGTCCGAAAAATGCTTTTCCATTTCCTCGATTACTTCAAGTCCGCGCTCTAAAAGCTTTGTATCAGGTTCAAGAAGTGCCGCGTTTTTATGGTCGCGGACTGCCTTTTCCTGTAATTCAGGAGTGAAGTCGAAATCGGCCTGCGGGAGCAGATAAAGTATAAGCAGATGAGCAAATTCAAGGTCTCTGCTGTCGATTCCGAGAGATGCGGAGGGATTGAGGTCGAACATTCTCAGCTCGATATGGTCAACACCCTTTGACGCAAGATTTTCAAGGGTGTTCACGCCTTTTGGTTTAAGGCGTATGGGCAGGTACAGCTCGCTTGCGGAGTACAGCGAACCCGTCACGATATGCTTTTTGATACTGCCTGTGAAAGTCTTTAAGCTCCTGTGGTCAAGTATGGGCAGAAACTTGTTCCAGTAGCCCCGTTTGCTGTTTCGCAGGGACGAATACCCACTCATAATTATACCGCTTTTTCCGTCCTTGTCAAGTGAAGCGTCATAATAAGGACTCGCCGCCGTAAGCAGCACAAGCAGCCAGCTATGCACCATAAGCTGCTTGTAAAGTCTGAGGTAAAGCTCGTCGCGGAATGTATGGAAGTCCTCATTATTTGTATTGAGCTCACGGATATATTCCTCTGCGAATGAGAAATTGAAGTGAATACCCGAGAAAAGCATGAGCTTTTTGCCGTATTTCTGTTCAAGGACTTCACGGTACGCACGCTTTGAGGAATGGTCGCCTGTGAAGTCTGCAATGGGTATCTCGTCCTCACTGTCAAAGTGGGGAGGATTGCTGTAGAGCCATATGCTCTCGCCGTTTTTTGCAAGTTCCTTGCGGGCCATTCTATCGAGCTCAGCAAGAGCTTCAACAGCCTCGTCAACGCTGTGGCAGACGGGAGTTACAAGCTCCACCTGATTCTCGCAGAAATCACGGGTGATATGCTCGTCATTGCCGAAAGGGTGAGGAGTCTGAGCAAGTCTGCCCTGACCGTCCACGCGGAGAGTTTCGCGCTCAATGCCGAATTTACCGCTGTAATAATATTTACTTGTGATCATAAATATCACCTCAAATATCTGTAATTCTTACCTGCCGCACATTTTTTATCCTGCGAAGCCTGCGTGAAACAGCTTCATCTTCGGAAGCAGTCTCAAAGAGGATATCGGCAGTAAAATGCGAAACGAGGATATTCTTTTCGTCTGTCACTACATTGGCTGTATGAGTTATGATGTTGCCGTTCAGACGTCTGATGACGTTGGATATTTCACCGACAAGGCCTATTCTGTCAAGGGATATTACTTCAATTCTTTTCATATGATTCCTCCTGCAAATAAAAATAGCCTGCCTCCGCGGCAGACTGTTTGCTTACAGGCAGAAAAAGCCTATGACACAGAAAGCGCGGGGCTCGTTATACAAATATTCATTTTACACATATATACCTGCATAACAAACACCTCCGTCAATGCATACTGGTTTACTATGTTTATATTATACTATAATATGCATACTTTGTCAATATGATTTCTGTGAATTGGTTATTGACTTTTACTCTTAGCGGCTATATAATCATATTATAACAAGCTGCAAGCCTGCTGTTCCTCGTCGAAAAGCTCCGTTACAGACGGATCATCACCGCATATCGGACAGACCGGTACTCTTTTCGGCAGCTTTATCTTGCGCCATTCCATTTTAAGTCCGTCGAATATGAGCATACTGCCCGTGAGCAGTTCACCCTGACCTGTGATGTACTTCACGGCTTCAAGAGCCTGCATAGAGCCGATAATTCCTGCCATTGCACCTATGACTCCGGCTTCGCGGCAGCTGGGGACAGCGTCCTTCGGCGGCGGAGCTTCAAATATGCAGCGGTAGCAGGGACCTTTATCGGGGACGTATGTCATAAGCTGCCCCTCAAAGCGGAGTATGCCTGCGTGACAGAAGGGCTTGCGTCCAAGTACACAGGCGTCGTTTATGAGAAACTTCGTTGGGAAGTTGTCTGCGCCGTCGATGATGAAGTCGTAATCGGCTATCATAGCTGCGATATTTTTACTGTTTACGTATTCATGGTAAGTGATAACTTCAACATCGGGATTGAGCGCTTTTATAGTCTCTGCGGCGGACTGCACTTTGGTTTTGCCTACATCATTTGCAGTGTGGATTATCTGCCTTTGCAGGTTTGAAAGCTCCACCCTGTCACAGTCGGCAATGCCGATAGTTCCCACACCTGCGGCTGCAAGGTACATCGCGGCTGGTGCGCCGAGACCGCCTGCACCAATGATGAGCACCTTTGCGGCAAGCAGCTTTTTCTGCCCCTTTACGCCTATTTCTTTTAATGTGATGTGTCTCGAATAGCGTTCGAGCTGTTCGTCTGTTAAAGCCATTTTTGCCTCCCGAAAGGAATTTGATATGAAAAGTATAAATGCATCTGAACTCTCCGCTCTTGATACGGAAAAAGTGCTTCTTCTTGACATAAGAAGCCGAGAAGAATTTAAAAATAACGGTATAAAGGGCTCGGTAAATGTGCCCTTTGACGAGATATCTACGGGACTTTCAAAACTACCGAAAGACAAGCCCGTTTACGTTCTGTGCAGAACAGGCGACCTCAGCGGAGAAGTTGCCGAGATACTGGAAGACCGCGGATATGACGTTTACAATATCGAGGGTGGTCACGCTGCATATATCGTAAGTCTTGCAAGTACCGGGCTGTAAGCACAATTCCTACTTGTTTAATAAGTATAGCATATACAAATCAGCTTTTCAATAGAGTCGGATATAGCTTTTTTCTATAATCTGCAATGGATTTTTAGCATTGGACAAGCTTCTTTCTTCGTGATATAATAAAGTCACACCAAACGAAAGGAGCGGTGAAAATGAAAAACAGAATATCCTGTATGCTTGGTATGCTCCGCTCCATCGTCAGGGGGACAGACCGAATGTGCAGCACTGGACGATGTTAAAACGAAAACCAAATTTTAGCTGAAAGCATTTAGTGTATAACCTCCTAAAAAAATACATTAGAATGAAATGACAAAACAGCTTCTTCTACAGTGAAGAAGCTGTTTTTTTGCGTTGTTTTCTGACTATAATTTATACTGCATGAAGTTATTGTTCTTTGTGAATCCGAAATTTGTGTACAGCAGAACTCCCATATCCGAAGCTGTTATCTGAACGGTTCCGCAGCCGCGTTCCTTAGCTTCATTTACGACTCGTGAGAGGAGTTCCCTTGCTATGCCCTGTCTGCGGTAGCTTTTATCAGTGAACATACTGGAAAGAAGTCCTATCTTACCGCTTGGGCAGCCGAAATACGGCGGCTTTTCAACTATTGACATACCGCTTGTGCCGATGATTTTTTCTCCGTCTACAGCAAGCCACGAAACAAAGGTACCATCTGCCATGTGACGAGTGTAGTAGTCCTTCAGTGCAGGTCTCAGGTCGATATCCTCCTTTGCACCTTCCTCACGGAGTTGGTTTATACGCATTTCAATAAAGGTATCAAGTTCTTTTTCAGTCAGTTTTCTGTAGGAAACAGGCATATTTATCCCTCCAATGTGTTATTTCAAAGCTTTTCTCATAATAATTGCAGAACTAGACCGTGCATATTCCTTGAAGCCGTATTTCTCATAAAGGCGAAGCGGTCCTGTGAATGCAAGACTGCCGTTTTCGAGATTATCGCTCGGATAAGCTTCCACAAATGAGTATCCCTCATCAGCCGCGTCTTTGCATACCTGTGCCAGGAGCATTCCTGCAATGCCTCTGCCGCGATGATCGGGGGATATCTCAAAGCATACCACAGATTTGACAGAGCCCTTTTCAGAGCAGCCCAAAGGCGGTTCATCTTCGGGAATATTGTCCATATCAAATTCACCCACGCGGTAATAATTCATTCTGTCATTGGCGTTGCACCAGCCAACTGCAAGTTCATCATTATAGGCTAAATATCCTCGGATTATTCCGTTTTTCACCATATCCCATGCGGATTCACGCAGAACTCTTTTCCAGCCCTCAACACCATTTCCGTAGAGCTCCGAGCGAGCAAAAAGCTGTGTTTTTATCTGCTCCAGACTCATATTAAAAGCATTGCAGTAGCATGGATAAAAGGGCGAATCATCGGAAAATGCGCGGTTGTCAAAGAAATCAAAATAATCGTTTATCAATTCGGGAGTAAGTGCTTTTATTGTAATACTCATAATTATCTATCCTTATTTATTGTCCAGTAATTGTTATAGGCATAGTGATCGTTGGTGCCAATCAAAAGCTTTTCCGATTTAGTGAAGCCGAAGCTCTGAGCGGCATTGATACGTTCAACTGCATAGACAGGTACTTTGGTTATTATCTCATTGCAGTCGAACAGTTCATAAGCTGGGGGGATAAAAAGTTCAAAGAGATCACGCAATATATCCGATTTTTCATAGTTGCTCCTCACATCGAGACGGAGAACGCCTGCATGGTTGAAATCATCATCTGCAAACCTGTGGAACATCTCTATAGTACCAATTGCCTTTGAACAAGTCTTATCTATGATAGTCCAGCGTACAAACCATTTTGTTTCATAGGAACGCAGCCAGAAATCTATGGCATTTTTCATTCTGTCTGTATCGGGATAGTAGAAGTTATCCCCATCGCAGTTGTCACTGTTGAAAAAAGGCAGAGCGTTTTTATCGCTGTAAACTTCAAGAAGGTCATCTGTGTCTTCTTGTATTACAAATCTTAGTAAAAATCGGTTGCTTTCAAAAACAGGACAGTTTTCATATACGTTTTTCATTTTTCCCTCCAAAACAGTTTCTTAAGATGATGTCATAACTGATATCCAAGTTTCCATTAGGTTCGGGCGGTTTTATCTGCCTGCAATCAATAAACGGGACAACTGAAAAACTGTCCCGTTATTGAATAAGCTGAGAACAAACCATTTGTCAGAAAAACATTTTCCTGAGTTCAACAAGGTCGTAAATGTTGGTAATTCCGTCATTGTTGACGTCGTAGCTCTTGTTTACATGAGCTCTGACACCGAGGAGATATCCCTGCAGCTTATCAATATCCCCGATGGTGTATACATCTCTGCTGCCGTAATTTTTGTAAGGTTCAAGAGCGATATCGTTAATATGTGCATATCCTCTGCCCGTGCCGTATGCATGGACGAAAGCATATATTTCATCAAGCTTCGGCTCGCCTGCAAGTCCAGTTTCTTTCCATTTTTCAATGTGCTGTATCAAATCTGTCTCTGTTTTTTTCTCATCAGCGGGAACTAATTTGTTATTCAGTACGCTCCAGAACTGTTTTATGGACGTACCGTCTGCATTCAGCCTTTCGCTGGTATACAGAGAATAGGTGCAGCCGCATATATCGGCGTTGCCGGCAGGAACTGCGTTTTTAAGAAAATCCTCGCTGGCGGATTTGTTAACTATGTAGAATTCAGATCCCGAATCTTTAGTATGACCGTATATGCCTGCAAAATAACTATCGTCTGATACTATATACGTTCCAAGTGAAAAATATATGCTGTCATAGTCGTCAGTATTAACAGGCTCAGGGAGCTTTATGCCTTTCCTGAATACGGATTCTTCATTTTCACTTTGTTTTTCCCAAGAACATATTGCATTGTCAGAGACGTTTATTATCATATAGTTTAAGTCGGCTGAGCTGCTCGCAATTGAGTAATGGAAGCCGGACCTGTCGGTTTCATCATTTCCGCGGAGGTATTTGTCTTCTGTATATTTAGGGATAGTTATGTTGTTCCTTTCCACGCTGACTCCGCCGCTTTCACCGTAGGCATATACCATAAATTCAACTCCATATATGAATATCAGGTCGATGCCAAGTGCTTTTTCAAGCTTACGGAGCCATTTCGCAACGTCTGTATGACATTCTCCGCTGTAATTCCTGCGAGTATTGACTACCCATATCTGATCGGCTCTATATCCCTTGTACTGGTCTATTCCTTTCCTGGTGTATATTTCATAGCCGTCGATATTTGTCTTCAGAACAGCATCTTTCAGAAAGTTGAGGTCTTCGTAGTCCTCGATAATATAGACAAGACACGGCCCAAGTGCGCTATTGATCGAAGTATCTACAATTTCTCCTATGAAACAGGAGGAATTGCCTGTGGAATTATCCTTGTGCCATTTTGCATCAACAGTCAACGTGCGCTGCTTATTAAGTTCTGCTCTGCAGTTCAGACCCTTGCTGAAATAGATGGTACCTTTTGAATCCTCCCATTTGCAATCGAATCTTCCACCGCCGTTCATGTTCATATTAAAACGGCCGTTATCAGTATTGAAGTTTGACACAGTGCAGTTGTATGCGCCGTCCTTTTTATAATCGCTTTTATCAGTGCTGAATCTTTCGGATATTTCATTTTTTGACATTACTTCAGCGGTAAATCCCGCACTTTTTATTTCAGCGCTGCCCTTTGAAGCCTTTCCTCCGGTTATTACGTTTATTCTGTCAGCATTGCCGAATTCGGCTCCAAAATCTTCACATCTGAAAATCTGAGTCTGAAGATCAACCTCTGTGCTGTATTCTTTTCCTCGTTTGCCAAGACTCGAATCGCTGATACACCAGTAGCTCCTGCCGCTCCAGCCTGTCAGCTCATCGGTGCTGTCAGATGCGTAAATATTATAATATTCAACTTCGGACGCATTGCTTGGATTGCTATAGCCTCCTATATATTCCATTTCCTTGAAAAAGCTGTTGTCTGTATAGACGTCTATGATATACAGCCTATCACCGAAGTCCGGAATGAACTCAACGCCTGTATACGCTATGCCGTCTGAAGTCAGTGAGCCCGAATAATTGACCTTCATCTCGCTGAACCAGCTTGCTGCGTAATCTTTTTCCGTTTCAATGCCTTTGCGGAAGATAAAACTGCCATTTTCGTCCCATTCGCAGCTATATCCGTTGTTATCGCCGTCGTTCAGCGATATGGAGCCGTTGCTGTCGCCCTCGTGCCATGCTTCACTGGTAAGAGCCTTTTCTTCGCAGTTTTCTTCATTTCCAGCCGCTGTTGCAGATGCTGCTAACGATACGGCTGTCATCACGGAAGCAGCAAATACTGTAAAAACACGCTTCAAACCTTTTATCATAACTATAAACCTCCCTTGAAAAGTATTTGCTGTACTATTATTCTATACCGTTTTATCAAAAAATGTCAAGGCTTTTATTGTTTTGTGGCAAATAATACAACAGAGGCGGATATTGCTCCTTCATAATATATGAGCTGATGTCCTGGAAAAGCTTTCGTTCATCAGCAATGCTGACTTCAATTTTCACAGCTCCTGCTCTCAGTAACAACTGATGCAGTATTTTCAAATATTTTGCTATGCCCTGCGGCGAACGGAAATGCCTATAAGCAACGTCCATGATGATTATAGGAAAATATTCGATGAAAAAAATTTTTTCAAAATCTGTTACACTTTGAAAGTCACGTGCGTTACTATAAGTGATGCAGCTTTTGCATTTACATTTATCCCAAAAAGCGGCAAGGCCTGTGACATGGTGGTTGGTCATGGCGAAAAGCAAACGGGACAATGCTTTTTATTGCTGTTTTTGGAGGTATAAATGCAATAGCCTTCATAATAAAACATGATTGGGAACGGGCAGGAGATATAAGCCCTGTTTCATAGCAGTACACTAAAAATATTATGGGGGGGTGAATTTTAAACATCTGCGGCAGACAGTAATTCTGCATTGCATTCAGTACAGAAGAGGAAAGGGATCATAACTTTTAAACTTTGTAAGTGATAAATTAGGACACCATATCCAAAACAGCTTAAAATCGGTAAAATAACAATGATGTTTGAAATGACCGAAAGGACGGATTATGATGATTGATGCACTTTACAACTATCGCCAGGGTGATATTCACTCTGCTGAGTTCTCGGACGAGTTTAACAAGCTCTGCATACCCTTTGAGGAGTCGCTGACCGAAGCCCAGCTCACTACCTTCCACAAGCTCCTCGACTGCGTGAGCGATACTGCCGCTGCTGAGATGAGAGCTGCTTACAAGGTCGGGTTCAAGGACAGCGTGGCTTTGATGAAGGAACTTCAGGACTAATTATTATAAAATGCAAGACTAAAGAGATATGTCATCCATGAGATGGCATATCTCTTATTCTTTGAGGGAAACCACTGACCAAATAGCCTGTATAGTTACATCTCTGAAAAGTAGGGCGGTATGCACAAATTCCGAAAACGCTATCGGCATTTTGCTGAACAATGTGCCAAAGTCGTTGTTTTTTACCGCAAGGTATTGACAAATCTGTTTTCACTGTGTATAATGGATATATAATAATTCTATTCCAGAAAAGGAGTAAAAAATATGCGGCAAGGTATTCTTAAATAAAACTATAATCAAATAGTGGGAACAAAGGATTATGATAGTCCCTTTTGTAGGGGCTTAGTTTTTTGTACCCAATTTAAGAATACTTTTGCCTTATCAATTTTGACATATCCCCAAAAACAGCACTCACAAACAGGTGTATGCTGTATATGTGTATGTCCGCAAATTATCATCCCCAGTGGTAAAAGTATTTTACTGCTGGGGATTTTTATGCCCTTCGGGGC
>NZ_JAFYYT010000005.1 GCF_017549005.1 Ruminococcus sp. | reverse complement strand
GCTGCTGGCCCTGGTTCCAGTTGTTCCAGTCGTTGTTCTGCTGCTGACCCTGGTTCCAGTTGTTCCAGTCGTTATTCTGCTGCTGACCCTGGTTCCAGTTATTCCAGTCGTTGTTCTGCTGCTGGCCCTGGTTCCAGTTGTTCCAGTCGTTGTTCTGCTGCTGGCCCTGGTTCCAGTTGTTCCAGTCGTTATTCTGCTGGCCCTGATTCCAGTTGTTCCAGTCAAAATTCTGCTGACCCTGGTTCCAGTTATTCCAGTCGTTATTCTGCTGCTGACCCTGATTCCAGTCATTATTCTGCTGCTGTCCGCCGCCTGAACCGTCGGTGCTTACTGTAACGCTTTTAACGTTAGCAGAACCGTTTGATCTATATCCCTCAATGTTGAGAGATACCTCATAAAGAGTACCGGACATATCGAGACCTGCTTTTTCCCATGCCTCGAAGTGCTTTGATACGTCGATAGTGCCCTTCATGTAATTTGTCTGATTGTTAGCTGAACCGCTTGTCTGACGAACGCTCCAGTACTGCGGGAATGTAGCAGTACCGTCAAGTGATGGCTGATTGTAGCGCATAGACTTGCGGATATCGTATGTGTTTCCGTTAAGGGAAACCGTACCCTTGTTCTCTCCGTCGTTTCCGGGTGGTCTCCAGTCGCCCCAGCCTTCAACGATGTAGTATTCCATAAGAGGATTTCTTGTCCATCCGTATACGCACATATACGAATTTCCTCTTGGTGTATATTCTACATCATAAGTGAGGACGATATTGCCGATCTGCTTGTAATTCTTTTTCTGGCTGTCGTAGTTCTTACCCATTCTTGCAAGGAAGTTTTCGATATTGCTCCATGAGCAGGTGAAAGAGCCTGCACCCGGGTTCATCGAAGCCTGTCCCTGGCCGTTCTGGTTCCACATTTCGTAGTCGTATCCGCCTACGTTTCCTCTTGTCTGCTGATCAGCAGCTGAGGCAACAACAGGAACAGATGATGCGATCATCATTGCAGATACTGTGCCGCCGAGAACTTTCTTGATTCTTGAAAGCTTCAATAAAATCACTCCTTTAAATAAAACTAAAGATCCTTCGGATAAAAATGCTTGCTTCGAGCTCGTTTTGTAACAGGTAATTGCTTTTGTCTTGCTATCCCCCTGATACGCAAACATTAATATCTGTATATTATTATAGTATATTAACTAAATGTAATACAAGCCAAAAATTGCGGCTGTGATATTATCTGACTATTTATTGCGATTTAACAAAATGTTCATTTCTCTAAAAATAGGGAAAAATAACCACAGCACTTAAAAAGGCAGCAATAAATGACATGAATTTGTATTCAAAAATTGCGGTATATATATAATGCAACTTGTCATATCACAATGCATATATCGCCGGAATAACATAATAGTTCAGTTAGGGATAAGCCTGATGTATTATAATGTATCAGATCATGTGAAAGCGGGAAAAATATGAACAAAATATCGGCAGAGTGCAACTTCAACATATTATTCATGGCTTTTTTGGGAGTTTTCACGTTGACATTGTAATATAAAAGTGATATAATTAATTCGATATACATATTATATATCGGTATAAGAATATGAAGTTTTTCGATTATCTGAAAACATATTATGCAGACGACACTCAAAATCGAGCGATATAGGTTTTGAAGTCCTGTTTGGAGGGGGCTCGACAGTAATTCTGCCTGTATTATCCTAAGGATAATACTGCTTTTTCATTTACAGGGAACTGTACCGCCGCGCCGGAGCGCCATTCTGTCCGTTTGAGGATTGGAAAGGCTTCTGACGCGGCTTTTTTAGGAGAGACCCATGGAAGAAAACGTTAATTCGGCTGCAAGCATTACTGATGGCAAAAACGCCGGTGCAGCTCCGAAGCCGAAGAAAAAACGCACCGCCTGGAATTACGCCCTTTCCTTTTTTTTCAAGCTGGGACTTACGGCACTTGTGATATGGGGACTGCTAACTTTTGTTGCAGGGATACATATCTGTCATGATAACAGCGCCTATCCCTCCGTAAAGGACGGGGACTTCTGCCTTACCTACAGGCTTGCGAAGCTCAGGCAGGGCGCCATGATAGCCTACAGGCAGGACGGCAGGACAAGATTAGGGCGGATCATAGCCATGAGCGGTGACAAGGTGGAGATATTCAACGACTACATAATGGTGAATGACTATGGTATATCCGAAAATGCGGTATATCCGACTTCACCCGAGGGTTCGGCGATAGCCTATCCCTACATCGTACCTGACGATCACGTATTCGTACTGAACGACTTCCGCAGCGATATTTCCGACAGCAGAACATACGGCGGCATACCGCTTGAAGATGTTGAAGGAGCTGTGGTGTTTACCATGCGAATGCGCGGTATATAGACAATATTAAATATGTGGGAGGAATTATGATGAAAACTAAAAGATTTGCGGCAGCTGTTGCTTCTCTCGGTATCATTGCTGCGATTGCAGGTACAGTACCTATGAGCGCAGGTGCAGCAGGTTTGTACGCCGGTGTTAAGGGCGGCGAAGTTTCTTTTGAAAAATACCTTTCTATGAAAAATGAGGCAACAGTTCCCAATGTTTCTTTCGGGCTGAAAGTCGAGGCAATAAGCGATTCTGAAGTCAAGGCTGCTACAAACAGCACGCTTGCAGTTCTGAAAGGACCTGATACTGCGGAGAACCATATTAAGTTCAAGAGCAGCGTGGCAGGTGTGACTGTTGGTGATGATACAAAGACAGCGTCTGTTGCTTTTTCAAGCACTGACACAACAGAATCCGAGGATACAAAGGGCGCAAAGAGCACCTGCTTCAGAACTTCCACAGGTGCAGATGAAAAGTATGCCACAAAGACGGTCACTCTCGACCTCAGTGATGTTACCTTTGATGAACCCGGCGTATACCGTTATAAGATAACCGAAGTTGAGACTACACACGTTGCAGGTGTTTCAGATGATACAAACAATGTCCGCTATCTTGACGTATATGTTAAGAATGTTGAAGACAACACTCAGAAAAAACTTGAAATACAGGGATATTATATACATACAGGCGATGAAGCTCCTGTGACGGGAAATGCTGACAGTAGCAAGAAATCGACGGGCTTCGGAAACTATTATGACACCAATGATTTGGCATTCAGAAAGAATGTTACAGGTAATCAGGGTTCAAAGGACAAGTATTTCAAGATAACTGTCACACTGGACAATCCCGACGGGCTTACCGTTGACGACAGTGATACTTTCAAGCTCGAAGGTGAATGGGACAAGACACCGTCTGCAAATTCTGCAACTATCTATAGTGTTGATGACATGAAAACTGCAAATAATATAAATACTATAACATACGGAGACCTTAAAGCCGGCTATTCGTTCTATGTTCATGACCAGCAGAGAATAGAGATACAGGGTATACCAAGCGGACTCGGTTATACCGTCGCTGAAGAGCCCGAGGATTATGTGCCGTCTGCTGCTTTGGATCAGAACGGTGATATCAAGACCGGCGATAAGGGCGAAAATGCGGGAACAGATATCATCGTAAACGACGAGCAGGGCAAGAACAACATGAAAACCGTTTCCGACTCTTTCCTCAAGAGTGATGCTGCTGTTATTTTCACCAATGACAGAGCAGGAAATATCCCCACAGGCGTACTTATGTCAGTTGCAGGTTCTGCAGCTATAGCGGCTATAGGTATCGCAGGCATATTTGCAGGAAGCTTTTATCTTAAGAAGAAGCGCTCCGAGGACGAGCAGTAACCTTGCTCAGATTCTGGAAAAAGCTCAATGAGCTTTACGGATGGCTGGCGATAGTGTTTTTCGGCTTCATAATGCTTATCGGTATATGGCAGTGTTATGACAATTACTACATATTCGAGCATTCGGGAAACAGTGATATCCTGAGATACAAGCCGAGATCACACAGCGCAGACGGAACAGCTGCAGCGGAAAACCCCATAACCGATGAAATGGTTGCGTGGATAACGATCGACGGTACGAATATTGATTACCCTGTAATGCAGGGTAAGGACAATACACATTTCCTTAATACCGATCCATGCGGAGAGTATTCTCTCACCGGGAGCATTTTCCTTGACAGCAGGAGCAGTTCCGATTTTTCGGACGAATATTCCGTTATATACGGACATCATATGGATTATGGAAAGATGTTCGGAGCCCTGGACGATTTTCTGAGCGAGTCATACCTTGAGAGCCACAGTACGGGAACTCTGATGCTGGGCAGAAACGGTGAAAAGACTTGCAGCCTGAGAGTATTTGCAGCCATGAGAGTGAGCGCCAGGGAAAAAATAGTATTTGATATGGATAATAACAGGATAAGACAGTTTATCCGCAGCAATGCCGAGGTGCTTACCGAGGAGAGCGAGTCGCGGATAGTCGCACTGTCGACCTGTGCCGATGCAGATTCGGTCACGAGGATAGTTGTGTTCTGTTATATTGATTAAATATAGATCAAAAAGAGGGAGGCTTGTATATGAAAGCGGTCAGAAGATTCGCAGCTTTAACGGCAGTATACATGGTCTCCGTCTTTTTTTGCGTTTTCGGAGCTCAGAGCGCCTATGCCTATGAGGCGGTATGCGCCCGTATTCCCGTAAACTGCTATGAATTTTCGGAGCTTGAAGATCTTGAATACAGGATCAGGATCGAAGCCGAGACTTTCGGAGCTCCCGTTCCCGAAAAGGATATCCTTGAAATAAGCGAGGACGGCACCGGCTATTTTGATATCAGTATCACCGAGCCCGGAACTTTCAGGTATAAGGTGTACGAGATCGCAGGTGACGATATTAACATAAGTTATGACGAAAAAAACTATGCGGTTACGGTATATGTTGAGCGCACAGACGGTGAAAAGCTTGTCCATTCAGTAGTTGCCGGCAACCTTGACGGCAGCAAGTCCTCGAAGATAGAGTTCAGGAACGCTTCCGTAAACGGAAAGGGCGCAAACAGGGATATATCCGATGATAACAATACAGTAACGACTACTGTGACGGATACGGCGGCAGGAACGACAGCTGCAACAGTTACCACAACTGCTGCGGTCACGACTTCGGCGGCAAAAGCTGAAAAAGCTCCGATAAAGAAGATAGTTGATTCCGTTCTGACAGGGGACAGCTTCCCTGCACACACGGTCAGGGCTGTAATGGCTGTCGCAGGTCTTGCAGCTGTATATACATTCCTTTTCAGGCGAAAGGACAGCGGGGAGGAAGGTAAGAACGATGATTGATCTGAAGAAACACATAGTAAGCGCAGTATGTGCAGTTTCTATGGTGCTTTCTGCTGTTGTGAACCCCTTTTCTTCTGTTTCGCCGGCTGTAGGCAGCACAGAGAGCACAGGCTGCGAAGCTGCCGTGAATGACGGTGAGCTGATACAGCAGAGCTTTGAGCTGTATCCCAATGAAGAGGATCAGGAAAGGACTATAACACTGGCAGGCGAAATGCCCGAGGGAGCTGTTCCCGAGGCGGTCAACGTTTCGGAGGAGCATGAGGGTATCGTGGCATATGATATCAGCATTTCCGACGGTGACGGCGAGTATCAGCCCGATGAGGAGCACCCTGTCTATGTTGAGATAAATGACCCTGCTATTTCACAAGAAAGCGGTATCGAGCTCTGGCATATAAGCGATGACGGCGAGCGTGAGAGAATAACGGATATCACCGTTGATGACGGAAAGATCAGCTTCTATGCGGTGGGATTCAGCGTTTATGAGATAGTTGGCAGCGAACATCAGGAGAATGTTCCCCTTGAATCTGTAAAAAGCATTGACGAGCTTATGGGTGACAGAGCAGAGAAAGGTTTTTACTGGTTCTATTCAAGTGATATTTTTGTTACAAGTGAACTAAACAGCGATG
The DNA here is from genome assembly GCF_017549005.1 of Ruminococcus sp. GTDB lineage: Bacteria > Bacillota > Clostridia > Oscillospirales > Ruminococcaceae > Ruminococcus. The sequence continues at coordinate 23,598 of NZ_JAFYYT010000005.1, read as the reverse complement.
GCTGTCTGAAAGAAAGCAGTAAAAAAGCTGACGCGGCAATATGGTATTTTGAAGCCGATAATGGCAATTACCGCATTTATACCCGTGTGGACGGAAAAAAGAAGTATATCTGCACAGACAGCGGAAATAAAATAAAGCTCAGCGATAATTACGACCTTTTTGAAATAAGCGAGACGCAGGGAAACAGTTTTTATTTCAAGAATAAGGACTATGATAAATGGTTACAGCACTCCAACGGCGGAGGCGGCATCAGATATTATACCGCTAATAGCAATGCTGTTAATTCGTGCATGAAGCTGTATTTCAACAACACGGTCACTTCTGACGACCCGTGCGGACTTGACGGAAAGAGCTACGGCTTGTTCCACTATACAGAAAATGCCACATCGGGCAATGCCTTTATGTCGGCAGGGGATTCACATTCGCTGGTAAAGCTGGTACTCAGAGCCGACGGAAACAACAGGGTACTTTACGTAGATCAGGACAACGAGATCGACAGGTGGTGCTTTGAGTATGAGTCTGACGGAAAGTACCTGATATATACGGAAAATTCAAACGGCAGGCTGTATCTCTGCGCTGACGGCGACGGGATAAGCACAGCTGAAAGCAGTGAATACGCTGACAGATTTACCATAGATTCCGACGCTTCAAACAGGATACGCATAAAGTCGAACGGCGTATACCTTACATACGTGGCAGAGACCGAAGGCTTCGGCGTTACTGGCGACGGAAGCAGGGCCGAAACATGGATGTGGCTCCTTGACAGGGCTGAGCTTGAGGAAAAGGACCTCATCACCTTCTCGGCTGACCGTGTCAGCGTGTCCGATATAAAGGATGGGACCAAGGTTATTGTCTATATCCGTATCTGGAACGAAAAGGATCTCAGATACGATATGTATGCCGTTGACTATAACGGTTCGCTGTATCCGTGCTATGCTTCGGGCGGCAAGATAATGTGGCTGGGCGACGGTACCTGCTCTATGGAATGGAAGTTCAAGGAGTACCTCGACCCTGTTACAAAGGAGCCCAACTATTACTATGAGCTGTACAATCCTTATTCAGAAAAGTATATAGCTCCGCAGTTCTCCACACAACAGGTGCTTGGAGAGGAGCCCATTGGCATAAATATGCAGGGAAGAAGAAAGGGCGATTTTTACAGCGAGATAATCGCATGGGACGACGCCCGCGTAAAATATATCGGAATGCGTCCGAATGCGGAAAAAACTGCTCTTGAACCATGTTCGCAGGCAGTATGCTATCCTTTCTATTTTGCAACTCTTGAGTCGCTCAACCTCAGCGATGACCTCCACGATGTCCCTACGATCGATAATAACGAGTTCGGTATCAAGATGAAAATGGTGGATATCGACAGGATACCGGGACGGAAGAACGGCGGACCGCTGACAGCGACCGTAACAAGGGATTACTTTGGCGAAGCAGCAAGTACGGACAACCTGGTAAAGGGGCTGCTGAGTAATAATCTGAAGGAAAACGGCTACCCGGATATAGCAGGTCCGAGCGGCAATACAAGCATAGGAAAGGACCTTGCCGAGGTCTTCAATACCTCGGAATCAAGGACAGTAAACCACCTCTTCCTTGAAAAGGTTTATAATTCAAGCGGATATTTCGAGTTCGACAGCTGTCAGAACTTCGCAACTCTCAAAAAGACCGACGATAACGGAAATATCGTTTTCAACGAAAATGCCGATAAGAGCGAGACCAGTTTTACGGTATACCGTGAGCTTGGCACTCACGATCACAGTAAATCCAATTCCCTTAAACACGGACAGTTTTTCCCGTACGATACGATAAAGCCGGGAGTATATTCGGCAGAAGGAAACAACCCGGTAAATCTGTATTCAAATATGAGAAAGGAGCTCTCAAAGGACGATCCGAGAAAGTACGAGCAGCTCCACAAGATACAGAATGAGGACAAAGAACAGGCGGATTTCTATTTCGGAATGGAAATGGAAGCTTCCTTCGTGCAGACTCCCTCGGGACTTGACGCATGGGGACACGATATCATATTCGAGTTCGCAGGCGATGACGATTTCTGGCTCTATGTCGACGATGAACTTGTGCTCGACCTGGGCGGTACGCATTCCGCTCTTATGGGAAAGGTCAATTTCAGGACAGGCGTTGTAACATACGATGACAGCAAAGATCACAGCGATAATATGAAAACAAAGACCCTGCGCGAAATATTTGCGGATAACTACAGACAGAGGAAGCCCGCTGCGACCGAAGCTGAAGTCAATGGATACCTGTCGCAGTATTTCGCGGACGGAGAGAATGTTTTCAGTGATTATTCCACCCATAAAATGAAGATATTCTATATGGAGCGAGGCGGAAACGCTTCAAATCTGTATATGAGATTCAACCTTGCGGCTGTAACTCCCGGTCACGTTGTTATGTCGAAAAGCCTTAAAGGCGAGGGTGCCGAGGATCTCGACACCGACTTCATGGAATATCCTTTCCAGATATACTATACTCTTCCTGACGGCGAAAACGGCGGTCCCGGAGAAGAAAGACTTCTCGGAAACAATGATAACTATGTGGGAGTATCATATCAGAACTCAAATCAGCCCGTTACCTTTGTGGAAAAGTACCGACCTCCCGGATTTACGGAAGAGCAGGCGTACAGGAACATCTATTTCATAAATCCCGCAAAGAATGCGGAGATATCCTTCCCCGACCAGACTATCAGCTACAGGATAGTGGAATGTGCCGTTGACAGCACGGTCTACGGCTCTGTAAAGATAAACGGCGAGGATGTGCCTGCCGACAGGGTAGAGGTAAAGGGCGATCTCAAGAGCTATTCCTCGGAGACGGGGACTGCTGATAAAAAGCCGAGCATTTCCTTCGATAACTATGTTCGGGACAACGTAATAAAGGATCTTTACTTCACGAAACAGCTCCTTGATGAGGACGATCACGAGATAACAGACGATCCTGCGCTGTTCAGCTTCAGGCTCTATATGTCGTCAGTGGAAGTTCCTGTGGAGGATATACCTCTTGCGAATATGTATAAGTACTATATCCTCAAGGACAAGAAGATCTGCGTATACGACTACGATAATGAGAAGTATGTGGCGACTGACCTCACATACAGCCACGATACGGTCAAGGCTGTGGACGAGGGACTTGTAGAGGGCTACGATCACGATGATATAACCTTTGTATCATCGGGCTTCGGAGCTATTGCGAATATCCCGGCAGGCTATACGGTCTGTGTTCCGGGACTTCCTGTGGGCTCGGTGTTCAGGATAACCGAGGACGTGAAAACGGGCTACGGTCTTGTCGGATACGAGCGCGAGGACGGTGAAAAGGTAGAGAACGGAGTCTCAATACCGATAGCTTCGTACAGCGAATACGGCGATAATCCCCTTAATGTCGGACTTGTCAACGCTGAGGAGAATCCTCAGATGAAGATAAAGAACAAAAAGGGCTACGGTCTCAATGTAAACAAGAAGTGGAGCGACCTCGATACCACGATATCTCATTCCCCTGTTTATGTGGCGGTATATGTGGACGGACAGCTCCTTGAAGGCTCGGTTAAGCAGATATCTTCGACTTCGACCTCTGCATATTACTTCTGGGCGAGTCTCAGGCCTAATGCTGACGGCAGTCCGCGCACGGACTTCGGGGGCTATGAGGTCAGAGAAGTTATTCTCGGCGGTGCTCCTTCGGTGTCAGCTGACGGTACGGTTACGGGTTACAGCTCGGTAAAGCCTCTCGGAAGCGGCGAAAAAACCAAGGTGACTGCTACGAGGACGCTGAAAGCTACTCCCGCAGGAGAATCCCGTGACAAGGATTACAACTATGTCGTAGCTTATCGCAAGGGAGCAGTGGAGGGCTCTTCGAGAACCGATACTATCATAAATAACCGCGAGGGCGGTATCGGTATAAGGCTGTTCAGGTGGAACAGCGATGTGCCGCTCAGCGGCGGAAGCTTTGAGCTCTCGGAAGGCGGTAAGGTGCTCGGCGATTACAGCGCCGACAGCAGCGGAACTATAGCAATGATGTACAATTTTGAAAGAGAAAAGATGTACACTCTTACGCAGAAAGCCGCTCCAAAGGGCTATGTCGGCTTACAGAAGAAGCTATGCTTCAGGATAATGGACGATGATACCATTGAGCTTTACGAAGGCGACGGAATTACTCCCTGGGGAGGAAACAACGCCGGATGGGCTGGCTGGAGCGAGGGCGAAAACGGTATAACCGCCTATGTGGACGTTTATAACAAGCCCTTCAATTTCAAGATAGTCAAGACTGACAGCGCGGATCCTGGCTTAAAGCTCGGCGCGGCGCATTTCGCGCTCTATAAGCAGGTGCCTACAACTATCAGCGGCTATGTCAAGAACAAAGACCCTATGACCGGTTTTGAGGATATGGCTACTGAAAACGGTGAGGTCAGCGTCTGCGGCGGAAACAGCGGCAGATATATCGACCCGGGCGTTAACGGTTCAGTCTACTTCCTTACGGAGACGCAGGCTCCTTTCAACTATAAACAGCTGGAAGATGATATCATCTTCCGTATTTCGGCTATAGGAGTTCCCTCGCTGATAAGCGATTCCTATAACGGTCAGCTGGTGCAGACCGAGGACAGCTATATCTATACTCTCAGCGTTCCGAATGTCAAGGAGGACAAGACGCTGGAGTTCCTGACCATCGAGAAGAAGGTCGTGGGAGCTTACGGAAACAGGAACAAGGAATTTACATTTACTTTGAATGTTGACAATCCTCAGAACAGCGACGGATACCAGTGGGCAAAGAACGGCGAGGAACAGGCTGTTATGCCGAAGACCGGCTGCAAGTTCATCATGAGGCACAATGACAGGGTGCAGATAGCCCTGCCGAAGAATGTGAGCGTTACCGTGAGCGAGAAGAACGAGCACTATAAATCCACGTTCAAACGCGATGATGATGAGGCAAAGCAGACGGATAATATGTCCTTTGAATTCGTGGGCGAGACTAAGCTTGTGGTTATAAACAGGCTTGACGGCGATATCGCTACCGGAATTGCAGGTACGGTCGGACGTTCGCTGCTGCTTGTGCTGATACCTGTGCTGCCCCTGGGAATGGCAGTATGGTCGAAGAGAAGAAAGCGGCGGGTGGATTAGCCTTTAGCTATAAGGGTTTCGGCAAAAACAATATTATTAATGTATGGACGCCTTCGGGCGTCCTTTTTGTTGGACGTCATAAATAATGCGTTTCTATAAGTGGGCTGAAACAGGGGGCTGTTAAACGGAAAACCGTTTAATAAGGAAAAAATAATTTTCAAGTTCTGCGTTTTGCACAAAATAAGTGCGGCTGATTTGTGAGGGGTTAACAATGAAGTTGCTTCTTTGCCGTTTTTTGAGTTATAGAAAAAAGCTATAACTCGTAATGGTATTTATGGATTGGACAAATATATAAAACCGATGTATAATATAGGCATACCGAACGAAAGGAGAGGTACAATGAAAAAACTGAATACTCTTGACCGTCTCCGCTCTGTTGTAAGAGGAACAGACCGAATGTGCGGCCGGCGATGTTGCTTATAAGACTTTTGCGATCATATCATTATAAATAAATATTATTTGAAAGATTTTTCAGGAGGAAATTACAATGGCTAATAATAAATTACATTTTGAGACACTTCAGCTCCACGTTGGACAGGAGCAGGCTGACCCTGCAACAGACGCAAGGGCAGTTCCGATATATGCGACGACTTCTTACGTTTTCCATGACTCTCAGCACGCGGCTGACCGTTTTGGCCTCAAGGACGCAGGCAATATCTACGGCAGACTCACAAACTCCACACAGGACGTTTTCGAGAAGCGCGTTGCTGCTCTTGAGGGCGGTGTTGCGGCTCTTGCAACAGCTTCGGGCGCTGCTGCAATCACATATACCATACAGGCTCTTGCAAAGGCAGGGGAGAACATCGTAGCTTCAAAGACCATTTACGGCGGTACTTACAATCTTCTTGCACATACTCTTCCGCTTTACGGTATCACTACTAAATTCGCAGACCCCGACGCGGAGGGAAGCTTCGAGGCGGCTATCGACGAGAATACAAAGGCTCTCTATATCGAGACCCTCGGCAATCCTAACTCCAATGCTATAGATATCGAAAAGATAGCTAAGATAGCTCATGCACACGGTATTCCGCTGGTTGTGGACAATACGTTCGCTACTCCTTATCTTGTAAGACCTGTTGAGTACGGCGCTGATATCGTTGTTCATTCGGCTACCAAGTTCATCGGCGGTCACGGTACCGCTATCGGCGGAATCATCGTTGACAGCGGAAACTACGACTGGTCAAAGTCGGGACGTTATCCCTGGATATCCGAGCCGAATCCCAGCTACCACGGTGTAAGCTTCACAGCAGCCGCAGGTGTAGCCGCTTTTGTTACCTATATCCGCGCTATTCTTCTCCGCGACACGGGAGCTACTCTTTCACCGTTCCATGCTTTCATTTTCCTGCAGGGACTTGAAACTCTCTCCCTCCGCGTTGAGCGCCATACCGAAAACGCAGGAAAGATAGTGGAGTACCTTGCAGCTCACCCACAGGTAGAGGCTGTTCATCACCCGTCGCTCAGCTCCGAGCCAAGCCATGAGGTGTATAAAAAATACTTCCCCAACGGCGGAGGAAGCATATTCACATTCGATATCAAGGGTACTGAGGACGACGCGAAGAAGTTCATCGACAATCTCGAGATATTCTCGCTCCTTGCAAATGTTGCAGATGTTAAGTCGCTTGTTATCCACCCTGCTTCCACTACACACTCGCAGCTCACAGAGGCTGAACTGGCAGAACAGGGTATCAAGCCAACTACTATCCGTCTCTCTATCGGTACAGAGCATATCGACGACCTTATTGCTGCTCTTGACGGCGCTTTCAAGGCCATAAAGTAAATCACCTCGTCAGTGTTATAAATTCACAGGAACTATATGGACGTTTATCGGGGAACCCTTTTGAAAAAGGGTTCCCTTCATAGATGCCTGTATAGTTTTTGTGTTTATAACGCCGGTGAGGTGATTATTTATGCCACTGTGAGTTAAGGAAGTCTATTCTCTTTTGAAGCCATTCGAGCAGGTGCTCCGCAGACTCTTTTTCGGAATGAATGTTGACCTCTGCGGGGGAGAGCTCCATAATGAAAAGATCCTTGTCGTAGTTGTTTTTCCATTTTTTATAGTTATCTTCAAACTCTTCCTCGAGGACTTCCTTATCGGACTCCACCATCTGGCATACCCGCGCGAATACACCGTTATCATAGGCTTTTGTCCACTTTTCCTTTATCATTTCCTGATACCAGTCCTCATAGGCGAGAAGCACGAACCAGGGGTTGATACTGTCGCTGTCGGGGATTATATTTGAGGCATAAAAGCCCTGACTGTCAATACAGCACGGCATATTACCCATTGCTGAGTCGAAGTCCCAGGGAGCTTCAAAAGTTAGACGCTTGGTATGCTCTGGGCTGAAGTCGATGTCCATGTAGAAGCTCGACCAGGAAACGTCTGCGTCGCAGGCAAGCTCGTTTAAAATGTACATATCAACAAGGGAGTCGACGTCCACGACCTTTTCCACAGCCTGCTGAGGCGTTAATTCGCTGCTCTCGGCAATATTTTCATTTTTGTCGTCAAAAACGAAGGCTTTGTGGTTATAGGCGGCTTCGTACATTATCTTATAGACGTTGTTTATGTAGTTTGCGATGAAATCATGCTGTTCCTGTGAGTTGATGTCGCTCTTGATCGTGAAGCCTATCTCATTTGCAAGATAGCTGAAGGCTTTGCCGAGACATTTTTTTGTCCTTCCGCTTCCGCCCTTGCCGTCATATGGCTTTAAGGCGGCATTGTCCGCATAGTCTATTGGAAATTTGTGGAGATCGTCCTCGTTTTCAAAGTAGCCGTCAAATTCAAGGAAATAGCCGATATCAGTGCCTGTGTAGCCGCCTTTCGGCTTGGTGGCGTTAACTCGTTTCCTGTCTGTCTGCTGCATTTCCGTGAGCAGGTAAAGTCCCATATATTCGCCGTTTATCTCGACACGGACGAAGTCCGCGTCTGCTGCGTAGAGACCGTCGGCTCCCAGGATATGGCGGGCGGCGTAAAGAGTTGCCTTGTTCCTCAGCATTGAGCAGTCCTTGTATTCGGCGAGAAGAAGCCAGTTCCTGAAGGCGGATCCCTCATTGAGTCCGAGCAGGTTCTGCTTTTCGGCAAATTTTATCCTGAGAGGTTTTTTGGGATACATAGTTGTAAAGTTTCCGCGCACCTTCACCTGTGCGTCAGCGGGGGAGAGCTGCACATTGCCGTCAGAGCCTTTGAGAGACACGGTGCAGTCCACGTAATATGGGGCAGGAGCGTCGCATTCATTTCCCCAGGAATTAAGCAGTTTCACAACGTGAGCGGCGACAGGCTCGGTATAGAAATCCATGGCGTTCTTGTCCTTGCTTTTTGTTTCTATGGAAAGGACAGAGAGCGGAACGGTTTCTGCTTCGTATGAGTCTGCGGAGCTGAGAACAGCTTCGGCATAGACAGGTCTTTCTGATTTTTTCCCTTTTTTGGCAGACCTTTTTTCTGAAGTGCAGCCGAAAAGCATGACCGTCACAAGAGAAAGTGCAATAATTCTGCGTATATTCTTCATATTGATTGACCTCATTCTGTAATGTTAGGTGCAAATTGCATTATACATGATTATAGCATAAAATGCAGAAAATAGCAATAATCGCGGAGAAAAAGTAAGTTTTTAATTTGTTTACGCCGCGAATACGGGAGCGCAGGCTCTGCGCTTATAGCATATAAGCCTTCAAAAAACAGGCCGTATCACGCAGAACAGCAAGAAAAGTCAGTATAACAGCAAAAAAACGGAGCTATGCTCCGTTTTTCAGGTTTATTCATCTTTTACCTTGTAGAAGTGCTCGTTCATTCTCTCCTCGAACTCGTTCAGAGGCAGCGGTTTGTCGAAGAGGAAGCCCTGAGCAAAGATACAGTTGTTGTCCCTGAGCACCTTGACCTGATGACTGGTCTCAACTCCCTCGGCTACGCACTCGAGACCCAGATCCTGTGCCATTGCCACAACGTATTTGAACATGACGCTTCTTGTGCTTTCGGCGTCGTCATCGTCAACGGGGAGAAAGCTCCTGTCAACTTTGAGGACGTTCCACGGTATCTCACGGATAAGATTGAGAGAGGAATAGCCCATTCCGAAGTCGTCAACGGAAGTGTATATGCCTTTTTGCTGGAGGCTGCTTACAACTCGCTTCAGATCGCGGAACTCCACGTCGGTGGTGGTCTCGGTGAGCTCTATCTCTATGTATTCGTGGGGAACATTGTTCCTGTCGATTATTTCGATGATATGTTCGAGAAGATCAACGTCCATCATATGCTTTCTTGACAGGTTTACGGATATACGAACTACATTGCGTCCCTCGTCCAGCCAGCGGCGTATATCGCGGCATACGTGGTCGAGCATATAGAAGTCGAGCTGGCAGATATCGGTGTTCTGCTCCAGTATCGGTATGAACTCCATAGGCGGGACTATCTTTCCGTCCCTGAACCAGCGGCAAAGCGCTTCTCCACCTACGAGCTCCCCGGTAACTATGTCTATCTTGGGCTGATAAAAGACCTTGAATTCTTCGTTTTTCAGTGCCTGCGGGAAATGCTGCTGTATCAGCATACGCTTTTCCTTGCTGATCTCCATTTTTTCATCGAAGAATACCACATGGTCCTTTCCGCCTGACTTGGCGGCATGGGAGGAGGAAAGTATCCTGTCCATGATATCGCCGGGAGTATCGAATTTATAGCCCTCGTGCATACGGAAAACTCCCGTATTTGCGGAGACCATTATTCGTTTGCCCGAATTGTTGTCGTATACAACGGGAGCGCCTTTGAGGATATTCAGAATAACGTCTGTGAGCTCGTCCTCGAATACTGCTACGAAATTGTCGCCGCCGACCCTGCATATCGTGCCTTTATCGCCGATGATCTTTTCTATCATCTCAAAGTAGTTACGCATTGCGATGTCGCCTGCGCTTCTGCCGATATCGCGGTTCACAAGAGTGAAATGGCGGAGATTGTAATATAAGGCGGTATGTCCGCCGAGAGAATTGTTTTCGCTGAGTACCTCGAGGTATCTCAGGAAGGAGCGGACGTTCCTGTAGCCTGTATCGTCGTAGAATGTGTACTTTTCGACAACTCCTTCAAGTCTGTGGCGGCTGAGAAAGCTGAGAAGCATTCTTGTTACCAGCTGCAGCTTGTCCTCGTCTTCGGGGGAAAGAGGCGGTGTATCCTTTGACATATAAGCGGTGCCTTTGACGATCGCCCGTGATTTTGTGAGTATCCTTTCGGTATATGAGACATCGCCTGCATTGCCGTCGTCGAAACATACTATTTTATCGCCCTTTTTGTGCTTTTCGTCCGTCGAGCTCTGATAAAATTCATAAACAGCCATTGAAACGCCGTAGAATTTGCACATATCTGCTACACCGCGCAGAATGGCATATTTATCAAAACGATTCACCTGAGTCATGGCACGGATCAGTTTTTCCATCAAGTGATAGAATTTTTCGGTCTTCTCATTCATCATAATTATCTCTCCATTCTTTTAAGTGATATGTCAGAGATAAGTCCCCTTTATAAATATTATAACATGATTTTGTTAAGAAAGCAAGTTAATAACAGCATTTACAGCGGCAAATTGGAAATTTGCTGAAAATTAAGAAAAACTTTTACTAACGGCTTATGCAAATGGCTGTAGAAATGCTTAAATGTTTTGATGTCGATTTTGAATACGGAGAAAATAATTAATAAATATCAATAAAATGATTGACAATTATAGAGGATAAGTGTATAATAATTATATATTTATTGCAAACGCGGGGTGATGATACGAAGAAGAGTTTTCAGCATTTTTCCATTGCAGCAGTTTTTACAGCATTGTCCTTGTTTTTGTCGGGTTGTGCCGTTGATCCGGGCGCTGCGGCAGTTCCTGAGGGAGCGGCAGGGTCTGACGGAAAATCCGCGCTTATCCGAAGTCTCGGGGAGAAGTACGGCGAGAAGTTCACTTTCCTTGAGAACGCAGGCGGAGGGACTATGATGGGGGAGCATTGTGCCATTTTCGTGGGTGCGGAGAGCTTCCCCGGTGACAGGATATATGCGGTCCACGGCGTTTTTGACGGAAAGGTTCAGGACAGGGACAACTATATGGCTTATTATTTCCGCGAGAAGGCTTCTTCTTATCTGACGGAGCTCGCAAAGGAGGTCTACGGCGAGTGCAGGGCTTTCTACGAGCCCGATGAGGAAGCCGTGATACCCGACAGTATAGGGAAAAACTCCGATGTCAGGGAGCTCCTGAGGAGTACAAAGCCGTATTATTCCGTTATCCTGCCAACAGGACAGGATATGGACGAAAAGGATAAAAAGCTCGACGAGCTTTTCGATAAAATAAAGAGGGAGGAGATAAACTGTTATTTTTACATTGCATATCTTGACAGTAATGAGCTTTACAATGAACTCGGTTCTGCACGGGGTATAGACAGGGCGCATATCATTGCGGATTGTGATCTCGGCATGGACGAAAACTTCAATATCGTTGAAAGACAATGGGGGTAATATGTCATGGAAGATTTCTTTGAAAAACACGGTATAACCAAAGAAGCAAGGACAGCGATAGTTCTCAATACATTCATGTATGCTGACAGGTGCAGCAGGATCAAAGATGCCCCGAGCTTCAGGAGCATTGTGAATCAGATGTATGCAAAGCTTGACGGATATGTCGATACGCAGAAGGCGGCGCTTGAGATAGTTTACGAATACCTCAAGAACGGGTCTGCACGCAAGGAGGTAGGAGAGCTTAAATTCGTCAATTTCTCGCAGCATATGGACAAAAAATACACGGGTGCCTATGCTGCGGCGTTCAAGCGGGTTGACGAGGATAACAGGATAACCGAGGTGTATGTGGTGTTCCGCGGAACGGGCAGCGGACGCTGGTACGACAACGGTGAGGGACTTTTCAGTGAGGCTTCAAAGTATCAGAACGCTGCACTGAGATATTTCAATGATACTATAAGGAGCCTCGAACTTGACGAGGATACGAGGATAATAGTAACGGGTCACTCGAAAGGCGGCAATCTTTCGCAGTTCGTTACACTGAAAACGGAGGCTGAGTTCCGCAAAAGGATAAAATACTGCATATCCTTTGACGGTCAGGGCTTTTCGCCCGAAATGTACAACAGTATAAAGGTGCAGCCGTTTTATCAGGAACAGTGCGATAAGATGTATTCCATATGCGGCGATAACGACTATGTCAACGTGCTCGGAATAAAGGTTATCTCAAGGGAGCATACGGTATATATCGTGACGAAGCCGCCTTTTACGGATATGTACGGCGCTCATTCCATTGTTCCGCAGCTTTATTCAGACGTAAAGGAGCATATGAACGATTTCCTCTTCGATTTCACCCGTAACCGTTTTAATGAGCAGACCACCAGACAGCGTCAGCTTGCGGAATGCTCTATGGCCATGAGCGAGAAAACTATGGAGATGAGCAGGGAGAGAAGAGCGAAGACGTGCAGCGCCATAATGACCGCTGCGGAGAAATTTATCGGCGGAAACAACTCCTATGAGGGGCTTCTCGGCGAACAGGCGGATACAAATGACTGTATAGGCTTCCTCTCCGATGTTTACAATGTGGTTATACCACTTGTTTCGTATGCGGGAAAAGAAGCTGGGGACGATATCTTCTTCATTGTGCTCATAGGTCCCGACGTCAGCGATAAATCGCTGCTGACAGCTCCCGAAAACAGAAAGCTCGAATACGTAATGTCCTCACAGCAGACAAGAAGTCTTTATTATCTCGGACTTACCCTGGCTTATGAGATAATGCTGGACGGTATAGCGGAATACGGATATAAGCTCGGAGAACTTACCGCTCCCGAAATGGAGGCGAAGATGAACTTCTTTTATCACGCTTTCCTGAAAATATCCGATAAAAAGCAGACTATGGAAAGGGGATTCCAGACTCTTGTGCGTTATGCGGCTGAGGGACTGGCTGACCTAATTGCAGAAAATGAGGACATAATTAAACAAATGCCTGTATCAGGTCTTGCAAAGCTGGTCATGACCGCGATAAATTCGCTGTTCGGAGGCAAAAAGGAAACAGCAGCTGCTTCGGCGAGCGGCCATCAGGCGTCTGAGTCAGCTCAGACCTGCTGTCAGCCGATGTCTGAGGAGTGCATGGCGGAGACAGCTCCTGCCGCGGAGTTCTTTATGCCTATGGGAGATATGCCCTGTGCGGCGACGGTAGCGGCTTCGCCCAAAAAGAAGTACTTCATTGAAGGTACCGAGGGTGACGACGGTATAATTGGCGGTGACGATGGCGAGCACATCATGGGCTACGGAGGCGATGACGGTATCCACGGATACGGCGGAGATGACGAGATATACGGCGGCAGCGGCTGTGACAGGCTTTACGGCGAGGACGGCAACGACTCGCTCTATGGTGAGGACGGCGACGACATGATGTACGGAAAGGACGGCGACGACTTCATGGATGGCGGCAGCGGTGACGATATCATGAAGGGCGGCAGCGGAAACGACACTATCCGCGGAAGTCTCGGCGATGATATCATAGCCGGCGAGAGCGGCAACGATATCTTGTGCGGCGGTCTCGGAAGCGACAGGTATATTTTCGGCAGAGGTTTCGGAAATGATATAATCAGCGATAATTACTCGGAGAATGTGATCGAGTTCAGAAGCATTTCTCCAGATGAGCTCAAAGCAGAGCTGAACGCAGGCGGAGAGCTTGTGATCGGCATGAAGAATGCTCCCGACAGCATAAGGATAAGGAATTATTCCGCGGACAGATTCAATTTTGTCTTTGACAGCAATAACTATGTTCTGAAAAATACGGGCAATAAGCTTGCATTTACAAGAAAATACTGATAAAAAATCTCCCGGAAGCGTTTTGCCGCTTCGGGAGATTCTTTTGCTTATTTTCTCTTGCGCTCGGGGAACTTCTTGTAATAGCGTTCCTTGTCGGCGTACATACGCTCGTCGGCAGTACGCATTGCATATCTTATGTCGCCGCCGTGATCTTCGTAGTAGCCGCCTACTGCAAAGCTTATGTTCTTTGGGTCTTCAGAGTCCTTACGCATTGTTTTCATGCGCTCTTCTATGAGATCCTCGGGAATATTTACGGCGATTATCATAAATTCGTCGCCGCCTGCACGGTATATCTCACTGTCGAAGAAGAGCTCCCTGAGCCTTTCGGCTGCGCCTTTTAGGAGCTTGTCGCCTGCGCTGTGACCTTCAGTGTCGTTCATCTTCTTGAGACCGTTGAGGTCTGCGAAAACAACGCTGTAGGAACGCGGCATCGGGTCTGTTCCGGCTATGAAACGGTCGACTCTGTTGTTCATGGCGTTACGGTTGTAGATACCCGTAAGCAGATCAATGGAGCTCATTATCTCAAGGCGGTTGAGAAGCTGATAGTTCGCTATCTCTGAGGCTATGAAGTAGGTGGTGAGCTCGAGGGTCTCCTTTATCTTTGTGGCTTTTGACTCGTCAAAGTTGATAGCCCATATATAGCCAAGTGTTTCACCGCTGTAGTTGAGAGGGAAGAGGACAAGACTTCTCACTCCTGCCTCTGTAAGGGACTCATGCCACACGAGATTTCTGGACCTGAGTATTTCCATATCCTGTTTGTCCTGAAGTATAAGGCAGTTGCTGCCTGCAATGGTAGCGTTCCAGGTCTTTACGATATCAAAGAAAGAATCCGTCATTTCATAGTTGTTTTCGACTTCTCCCGAGCCTTCACGGGCTGCCTCGGCGAGTACGGAACAGGTGCCTTCCTTGAAATCCGTAAGCAGGAGAGTACATTTATTGGCTCCGCTGAGCTCGCATATATCAGCCATTACGTCATGTATGGCCTTTTTGAAGTCTGATGTTCCGCGGAGCTTGATACAGGTCTCAAGGACGCTTGAAGCTGTGGAAGCCGAAACATGGGTCATTATTTCAGTATCGACGTCCATGGTTATATCAAGTGTGTATGAGCAGTAGCCGATGTCAGGGTCGTCGGACTCCACAGGCATGATGTACTGATTCAGCCAGCACTCGAAGCGGTCGGGCTTGAGATAGGTATGTACAGGCTTTTTCTGAAAAGCGCAGCGGTAAACTGTCTGCTCGAAGTTGAGATCCTTCGGGATATACTTATCATACGGCGAATTGGGTATGAATTTATTGTTCAGCATATGAGCGGCCGCACCGTTGTACGGATTCTCGATAGAATCGATATATGGCTTGTTTCCTGCGACTATACGGATATCTCCGTAACCGCCGTCGGGGAACTTCCTTACGGAGATGATACAGGTTGTAAGTTCAAAGCCGTTGACAAATTCCTGATAGTTCATAGTATCTCCTTTCAGCCATAATGAGAAGAACTTGGTAAAAAACATGATATGGCATTTTTACTGTACCTATATTATAGCATATTTTTTTACCATTGTCCAGTGAACTTTATGTGAATATTAGATAAAAAATGTGTGCCTTTCGGCACACATTTCAAGCTGCGGACAGCATTATTTGCGTTTACGCTCCGGGAACTTCGCGTAATACCGCTCCTTATCGGCGTACATACGCTCGTCGGCAGTACGCATTGCTACTCTGATATCCTCGCCCTGATCGTCGAAATATCTGCCTAAAGCAAAGCTGATATTGTTGGGATCCTCGGACTCTGTTCTGAGCCTTTCCACGCGGTCTGCGATGAGTTTTTCGGGAAGATCGACGGCTATTATCATGAATTCGTCGCCGCCTGCGCGGTATATCTCACATTCGGGGAATACTTCCATAAGCTTGTTTGCTGCATTTTTCAGCAGAGTATCGCCTGCAAGGTGTCCGTTGGTATCGTTTGCCTGTTTAAGTCCGTTGAGGTCGGCAAAAACTAAGCTGTAGCAGTCGGGCTTGGGGTCTTTCTCCGAAACGAAGCGGATTATGCGGTTGTTCATGGCGTTACGGTTGTAGGTTCCCGTAAGCTGGTCTACGGAGCTCATTATCTCGAGCTTGTTGAATAGCTGATAGTTCGATATCTCGGAAGCAAGGAAGAAGGAGGTTATCTCCAGTATCTCCTTTATCTTCATTGTGTTGTTGATATCGAAGTTTATCGCCCATATATAGCCGAGAAGTATGTCGTTGTACTCCAGCGGGAAGAGCACGAGGCTTTCAACGTCAGCGCCCTGCATGGATTCAAACCACACCGGATTGCGCTCCCTGAGGACTCCCATATCGTACTGATCCTTGATTATGAGGCAGGTGCTGCCTGCGATAGTATCCTTCCATGTTTCAACGATGTCGTAGAAGTTGTCGAAAACAGTTTCTACGTATTCGTCCATTGGTATTACATGGACTTCGGGGGCGGAGGACTGGCAGAGTACGGAGCAAGTCCTTTCCTGTTCGTCCGTGAGGAGGATACAGCTCAGCTTAGCACCGCAGATAGAGCGGATATCGTCGATGACCTCGTCCATTGTATGCTTGAAGTTCTTGGTGCCGCGGAGCTTTATGCAGGTCTCGAGGACTGCAGATGAGGTCTCGGCGGAAAGATTTGACATCATTCCCGAGTCAGCCTTTATTGTTATCTGCTGTGAATATGAGCAGTAGAACTTGTTCGGAACGTCCGATTCCAGTGGCATGAAGTACATATCCAGCCAGAAGGAGTATCTCTCGGGGTGGATATACTCATGTGACGGCTTTTTCAGCACGGCGCATCGGTAGCATTTGTCCTCGAAATTGAGGTCCTTCGGGATATAGTTCTCATAAGGGGAGTCGGGGATGAATTTATTGCTGACCATCTGATTGGCGATCATATTGTTCTTTGTGTCCTCTATCGAGGCAACATATGCTTTATTTCCCGCAACGAGGCGGATATTGCCGAAATGCCCGTCAGGCAGTTTTTCGATGGAGATAATGCAGGTCATTGATGAAAATGTATCTACAAAAGATTGAAAATCCATATAATGTCTCCTTTCCTCAAAAGAAATCGACAGAGATAGTTTTATCTTCTGTTACATTATATCATATTTTTTTATAATTGTCCAGTGAATTTTATGTGAATACGATAAAGATGTAAATGGAAATAATATTAAAGATTTAGAATTTAACAAATTGTATTTGCAATTATTAAATGTTATTTCTTGGATAATATTAATTTTTGTGCTGTGAGGGTAATTTTATATTAAAAAAGTGGTAATTCGTTAAAATTGCACAATTAACACTTTGAAAATTTGTAAGAAAAATAAATTGAACAGAAAGCTCCGATATGTTAGAATAAAAATGGTATTTATGTCGAGTTTTTATGAGAAAAGGAGGGAAGATTTATGTCACCGAGTTTTTTTGCGATCATTATCGTCGGAGTGATTCTGCTTGGAGTGATAGCGGCACTTGCTGTTGTGGTGGGAAGACATAAGCAGCAGGTCTCAGATGATTATTATCGCGAACAGATCAGGAGAGGAGAGGAACGTCAGAGACAGCTCGCTGAACAGGAGCGTATGAAGCGCATGATGCAGCGTGAGCGTGCGGAAAGACAGTGAAACTCACAAAAAAACCGACTTCGGGTGAAGTCGGTTTTTTTGTTTATGATTCGTTTGGATTAACGGCTTTTCTGATCTCGCCTGCCAGGTCTCCGTCACATCTGTACCATTCGATGTTGTGGCCGCTCTTTACTTCGTCCATGTTGGTGCAGATCTTTTTGTCGCCCTCTGTGCGGAACTCATACCTTGCGAAGGATACTACAGCATTTCGTCCGCTTACGATGTTGATTATGTAGTAGCCCTTGCTGCAGTTGCACATGATTATTACCTGATCGTAGGTCCTGTCAGCCTTTGCTGCTATACCCGGATTTCCGCCAAGCTTGTAGCATTTCTCGATATCAGAGCCCTTCGACTGTGCAGGTATCTCACCGGGATTGGTTATCTTGGTGTAGGTCCTCCTGTTGAGAATGTTTATTGCCTCAGCTGTGTTCTTTTCTACCTGGAAAGCTCCGTAATTCGGGATAGAGAATGCTCCGAAGGGATCGTCGGCATTTTCGGGGTAGAGAGTCATATTCTCGGGGTGATAATAAGGCGAGAAGTTGAAATAAAGGTCTGCCTCCTTGAATAACGAGAAGCCTTCGCTGACTGACGAGGAAACAGCTCCCGAACCGATGATACTTACGATATTTGATCTCATATACTCGAAATCAATGCTGTACTTGTGTATCTCGGGGGACTTGAGGGTGAAAACGGAGGAATTTCCGCTGCCCTGTTCCTCATCGTATGCCGCGCGGACATATGTAAGGCAGGCTGTGTCGCTGTCAAAGGAGATAAAGCGCATTTCCTTGCCGTCCTTGGCCATGAAGCGGATACTGCTCACGTCGCTGCTGCCTGTCTGCATCCACGGGGGAGTGTCTCCGCCTGTGCTACCGCCCGTATAATCGGGATAGCTGCACCTGTTGAAGAACTCTGCCAGCCTTATGCGCTTTTCAGCGTTGAACTCGTTGGCGTAGTTGAAGCTGTATGTTGTATTGTCTGCCACAAATGAGATAGTTTCGCTGCCGCTGCCGAAATCCGCGTCGCCGCAATACTGGACGTCGTAGAAATCGCCGAACGGAGCGGCTCCTTCACGGGGCTGAGTAGTTGATTCTTCTTCTGTTGCTTTTTCTGTTGTTGTATCTTCTGATTTTGTGGTAGCTTCAGCAGTGGTGGTTTCGGTTGATTTTTCTGTTGTTTTTTCCGATTTATCCTTATCGGACGTAGTTTCTGCTTCTCTCTGATCTGCTTCGGTCGCGGGAGCGTTGCCCGCAGGCTCTGTTTTTTCGGAGCTGCCGCATGAGGTGCAGCAGAATACTGCTGTGAATACAGCAAGGAGCATAGCGGTAATTTTTTTCATAATACTTCACCATCCTAACATAGTGTATTTGTTGTAAAGTAATTATATCATATATTATATTGAAATTCAAGGTATATTTTGTTAACAAAGAATGCCGCCTTTTATGCAAAAGGCGGCGAAATGTTTTATTTATTCATGCAGTCTTTTATTCTCTGAATGATTTCCGTGTCATCGGATATGAGATAATAGGAGTCCGTGTAATCAGGTTTTTCTGTGTCATACTTGCCAAAAGCTGCATATGTTCTGCCGTTAATGAGCGAGAAATCGAAGAAATACAAGCTTTCTTCATCTCTGCTTGAAAGCGTGATGTGTTCGGTCGGCGTTGCTGACGCTATATCAGAGGTTTCATAATCTGCTTTTGAAACAAATATACATCTGCTGCAGTTGATGATATTGTAAATGTTTTTTCTTTGTTCGTAAGATGTTTCGATTATTTGCTGAGAGTTCGTATCGCTGAATACCCAGTTTTGCTCCTTAAATGAGGGATATAAAGTCAGAAAAGAATCATTTTCCGTTTCTGCGGCAGTCTCTGCTTCGGTCATGGTCTCTTCTTCTTGTGCTGCTGTGGTCTCTTCTTCGGGTTCGGCGGGAGTATCGCCGAGTATTTCTTTGATAGATGATATGAAGTAGTTATAGTCTATCCGCCATGCGTCGCATGATACCTTTTCGTCTGTCATGACAAGCTTTCCGTCACGATCGGCAAAGCGGAGGTGAGTGTAAATCAGTACTCCGTGGGGATCGACTCCTCCGACCTCCATGAAACATAAGAGTTTTACCTCGTCATCGCCGCGATAAAGGAAGTAGGGGGTATCATTTTTGAATTCAAAGCCGGTCTGGAAAGTGAATGATGAGTATTCCTTTATCCGGTCTTCCGTTATCGTTCCTGCAAATTCTTCGGGGACGCCATCGCCGGTATATGTGCTTATTACGCCGACCGGTCTGTCCATGACGTAGAAGGGCTCTTCCGCAACATAATCGCAGTTATTGAAAAGATCCGCTATTTTCTGACGCTGTTCGGGAGTGATATCCTGCGTGTCGTAAAGAGGAAAGGTGGTTATCCAGTCAATATTTTCTTCGATAAGTATTTCGCGTGAAGTGTCTCCTGCGGGGACGTTTTCTGTAAAGCTTTTTCCCAGGGGAATGTTGAGAAGTTTATAGTCGAACTCCGAAAAATCTCCGAAGGGTGCTGTTTTTTTGATATCGTGCTGAGTTGTGTCCTCTGTTTCAGCGTCTGACGCTACATTTGATGTGTTTTTGAAATGCCTGAGTGCATAGCCTGTACCAACAGCTCCGCCTGAGATAACTGCAACGGCAGCTGCGGCGCTGAGGAACCTTTGCCATGCCGGGCGCTTGTAGACTTCCACGCCGCTGACGGTCTGTTCGTCGATCCCGTGGGAAGTACCCATATTTTTATTGAACTTTCTTTCGCTCATTTTAAAGATCAGCTCCTTTTCGTTCTCGTCCTGCGGCGGGAACTCCGAGGATATTCTGTCAATGACGCTCTGTTCTGCATTTTCAAGTATATCGAGCTTTTTTTCTTCTTTCATGACATCACCTTCCTTCGCCGATATCGGTAAGTATCTTTCTTAGCCTGTCAACTGCGCGGCTCAGCCTTTTCCTGACCGCGGCGGGCTTCATACCGACTATACCGGCGATATCTGCGGAACTCCTTCCGTAGTAGTATTTCTGCATTATTATAGTGCTGTCGGGTTCGCCGAGAGAGCTGACCGCGTCAAGGAGCGCGTGGCCTGTTTCCGCTTTTTCCGCAAGCTCGTCAACTCTTTCCGGAGAGGAGAGCTGCACGGCTTCGTCATCGTCTATGGATATCACGCCTGCCGCCTTTGAGGTGAGTCTGCGGAACATATCCACAGCCCGCCTTCTGGCTATTGACGCGATAAAGCCTTTGATATCGCCCTCGTGACCGCTGCACGGATCGTATTTTATGAATATGTCAGAGAAAACGTCGCTGACGCATTCGTCGATATCTTCCCGTGAAGCGCAGCTTCTCAGGCGATTGAAGACTATTGTATAGACATAGTTGTAATATTCGTCGAAAATCAGCCTGTGGGCTGTCTGCGGAGAACTTTTCATAAGCTCCCGTATCTGCTGATCGGTCATATGTACCTCCGTAAAACCTTTGCAGCACTGCTGCGAAGCTTTCAAATGCATTTGTTGCGCTCTGTCATATACACTCGGAAGCGAAAAGGAAACTGTGACTATGATAGCATATTTTTTTTATTAATGCAAGGAAATGGTAATTCCTGAACTGACTTTTCAGAGAAGTAATATGATCATAGTGAAAAGAACGTAATAATTTTGATATATAACTAATAATATTGCTTGTATCTTGGAAAAAGTTGTGATATAATGTGGGTAGTAACGATCTGGGTTACGGGAGGATATTAAAATGAATATTGGATTTATAGGTGCGGGAAAGGTTGGCTTTTCCCTCGGCAGGTATTTTGCCGAAAACGGGGTATCCGTCACGGGATACTTCAGCAGCCATGTGCAGTCTGCCACCGAGGCTGCAAAATTCACGGGGAGCAGTGTGTATTATGAGCTCTCCGACATCGTCAGGGACAGCGATACGATATTCCTGACATTGCCCGATGTGGCTGTAAAGGAGCTGTACGGGAAGATAAGGGAAATGGATATCAGCGGCAAGTGCCTCTGCCATTGCAGCTGCGCTATGTCTGCGGAGGAGGCTTTCCCTGACATGAAGGAGCTCGGCGCAAGCGGCTATTCAATACATCCGCTTTTCCCCATAAGCAGTAAGTACGAGACCTTCAAGGAGCTGCATACTGCGTATTTCAGCATCGAGGGCAGCGAGGACCGTATCGGCGAATGGGTAGCGCTTTTTGAGAGGCTGGGCAACGGAATAAAAGTTATCCCCGGAAACATGAAGAGCCGGTATCACGCAGGCTGTATCATGGCGAGCAACCTCGTCAGCGCCCTTGCGGTGCAGAGCCTTGCTATGATGACAGAGTGCGGCTTTTCAGAGGCGGAGGCGCGCAAAGCGTTTGCGCCGCTTATCATCAGCAATGTGAAGCGCATTCTTGCAGCAGGCCCTGAGGAGGCTGTTGCAGGTCCTGTGGAGAGGAACGAGCTTGAGATAGTACGCAGGCATATAGAGTGCATGGACAATGAAGTGGACAGGAATATGTACAAGGCTGTTTCGCGGAAGCTTGCGGACATCGTTCAGCAGAAGCACCCCGAAACAGACTATTCCGAGATGAAAAAGCTGCTGAAATAACAAAAAATACAGGAACGGACAGCTCTCAGGGCGTAAACCTACGGAACTGTCCGCTTTTTTTATTTCTTCCGAAATACAATTATGGTAAAATCATGCTATAATTACAAAAATAACGTGATGATTTTTTACGCTGACTAATTGTGCGAATATTGGACGGGGTTCAAGCAGATACGTTGTTTTTAGCCGTTTTTGAGCAATTACAAAATGTATAAATCCGCAATATATGGTCTGAAAGTATAGCAATCGCAAAAAATGGCTTGTTTTGGAAAGTGGTAATATATTACAATTTATGTAGAGATAAACAAAAACGAGCTCGCAATGGTGATTGTTTATCAACAAAAGAACCATCAGATCAAAACATTATTATTTTTGTTCAGAGGAGTGATTGAATAGTGAAGCTGAAAAGAATTCAGAAAATCATCAGTGGTACAGTTTCTGCATTGATGATCGCGTCAAGCATCCCGTTCGTAGCTTCAGCTGCCGATCAGCAGACAAGAGGAAATATCGGCGGATATGACTATGAAATGTGGAACCAGAACGGTCAGGGCCAGGCATCAATGAATCCCGGCGCAGGTTCTTTTACCTGCTCATGG
The DNA here is from genome assembly GCF_017549005.1 of Ruminococcus sp. GTDB lineage: Bacteria > Bacillota > Clostridia > Oscillospirales > Ruminococcaceae > Ruminococcus. Next base: position 858 of record NZ_JAFYYT010000005.1, on the reverse strand, counting down.
AGCAATATTGAGAACTTCCTTGCTCGTATGGGGAAGAACTACGACAGTCAGAAGCAGAACTACAAGCAGATAGGAAATATAATGCTCACATATGATGTTGAGTACACTCCAAGAGGAAACTCGTATATGTGCGTATACGGCTGGACAAGAAATCCTCTTATGGAATACTACATCGTTGAAGGCTGGGGCGACTGGCGTCCACCCGGAAACGACGGCGAGAACAAGGGAACTGTTTCCCTTAACGGAAATACGTATGATATCCGCAAGTCTATGCGCTACAATCAGCCGTCACTTGACGGTACTGCTACATTCCCGCAGTACTGGAGCGTTCGTCAGACAAGCGGTTCAGCTAATAATCAGACAAACTACATGAAGGGCACTATCGACGTATCAAAGCACTTCGAGGCCTGGGAAAAAGCAGGTCTTGATATGTCAGGTACTCTTTATGAAGTATCTCTCAATATCGAGGGCTACAGATCAAACGGTTCTGCTAACGTAAAGAGCGTTACAGTAAGCACAGACGGTTCGGGCGGCGGCGCTTCCAATAATGACTGGAATCAGCCTCAGCAGCAGAACAACGACTGGAACAACTGGGATCAGGGTCAGCAGAATAATGACTGGAACAACTGGAACCAGGGCCAGCAGAACAACGACTGGAACAACTGGAACCAGGGTCAGCAGAACAACGACTGGAACAACTGGAACCAGGGACAGCAGAATAATGACTGGAACAACTGGAACCAGGGTCAGCAGAACAACGACTGGAACAACTGGAACCAGGGCCAGCAGAACAACGACTGGAACAACTGGAACCAGGGCCAGCAGAACAACGACTGGAATAACTGGAATCAGGGACAG
>NZ_JAFYYT010000041.1 GCF_017549005.1 Ruminococcus sp. | reverse complement strand
TGTAACCCTCGAAGATCATGGCTCTCACAAATGTACTGAGACTGCTCATACCGCTGTTCTCAAACTTCTTCTTGATAGCCGCCATTTCTTCGGGGCTGACACGAACTTTCAGGTACAATGTACGCTTCTTTTCATCTTTCATTTTCTTTTGTTCTCCTTTTCTGTTTTTCTCAATTCGGGGTCGTAGGGGCAGCGCCCTCTGCCAAGCCTTGTGAAGTGTGTGAAGTCGCATTTTGCGCCCACACTTTACCGTGCTTGCTGGTAGAGTTTCGCCCCTGTGGGGCGAATGTCATTTCCGAGCATTTCAGCTCGGTCTTTTTTTCTCGATTCCGAGAATTGGAACTGTGCGACTTTCTCTATATCGTCGCTCCCCATAATCAATATAGCGCACTTTCCCGATCACGTCAATAATAAATTTCAGATTTTTTATGTTCGTTCAAAATCGCTTCGTCAATATAACCGGATAGCATAAACGGCGAAATAGCGTACTTTCAGTTTTTTGAATCGCAAAATTCCCCGGACATTTGTAGACAAAGTATGAACAAAACTTTGTGCGCAATGCGGCTTGTATTTCAAATGTAGAGCGCGCTATAATTGGATCATGGCAGGTGGGCTTCGGTCACTCGGCTCTGTCTGCTGAGAACAAAAAAAGAAAGGTTGTGATTTTTCTATGGGCATCTATACAGAAAAGAGAGATCAGCTCATTGAGAAGATCAAAGGTTTGGAAAAGCGTATCGCAAGCGATACTGCGAAAAAGAAAACGCTGGAGGACAAGCTGAAAGAAGTTTCTCGTCTGGCGATGGCGGAGGAGTACAACTGCAAGCCCCGTGAGCTTGATGAGATCATCACCTCGGAGCATTCGCTGTTGCAGAAACTCCGTGCAAGCGGTCTGTCCGATGAGGAACTGCTGAAACTGGTCGGAGGCGGAAAAGCTGAGAATGAGAAAAGCAATACCTCCGATCTCGCCGCTGACTTCGGACAGCAAATGAGCTTTACGGATAAAGCGAATCCCTATGAGGATTAAAACTATCCGATAAAAATAGCTATGCAATGGGACGGCATCTGCCGTTCCGCACAGCTATCATAAGATAACAATCATGAGGGTAAGAGAGATAAAGCGATGCCCTCACTCTAAATGCATAGAGACAGACAAGCAAAGGAGAAAGATCGCTATGAATACAAACACTACTTCCGTAGAGAAAGAGAAGGCAGAAACAACTTTTAACGCAACGTCCGAGTACAGAATCGGACATACCACTTACACGGTGACAACCGTGTTCAACCCTGCTTCAAAGGAGAGCCTTTCAGATATTCTGAAAAGGCTTATTATCAGGGAGAGCGAAAAACTCCTCGGTGAATCCGGACAAGAACCTGAGAAGCAGGCTGTGTAACTTTGGAATTTCGGCGCATTGCTGTTTTCGGTATATTGCGCTATAATGATAACATAGCTTGCTGTATCTGTCGGAAAGAGAGGTAAATTATGACAGACAAGATCACAGCGTTATATTGTCGTCTTTCGCAGGACGATATGTTACAGGGTGAGAGCAACAGTATCACCAATCAGAAGGCTATCCTCAAGAAGTATGCAGAGGATAATGGTTTCAGAAACCCCGTGTTTTATGTGGACGATGGTGTTAGCGGTACGACGTTTGAGCGTGATGGCTTCAAGGCTATGATGTCTGATATAGAGGACGGAAAAGTCGGAACGGTCATCACCAAAGACCTTTCAAGGCTTGGTCGTGATTATCTCAAAACAGGTGAATACATCGAGATCATTTTTCCGGATCATGACGTCCGCTATATCGCTATCAATGACGGCGTGGATACCTTAAAGTCTGAAAATGAGCTGATGGCTTTCAAGAACATTTTTAATGACTGGTACGCCCGTGATACGAGTAAGAAGATCAGGGCTGTTTTCAAGGCTAAGGGGCAGTCGGGTAAGCCTTTATCTCTCCCGATTTACGGCTATAAAAAGTCCGAAGCTGACAAAAATTTGTGGCTCGTTGATGATGAAGCTGCTGACGTTGTCCGCAGGATATTCAAACTCTGTATTGAGGGCTACGGTCCGGCGCAGATTGCCCGCATTCTCACACAGGAAGGTATCCCGACTCCTACAGCCTACGCTCTGTCACAGGGTAGGGATAACGGTCACAAGAACGCTAAGCTGCACCGCTGGAGCGGAAAAACCATCAGTCACATTCTTGACCGTCCCGAATACATCGGTCATACGGTCAACTTCAGAACACACAAGAAGTCCTACAAAAACAAGAAGACCGTGAGAAATCCGCAGGAAGAATGGCTCATCTTTGAGAACACTCATGAGCCTATCGTAACTCAGCAGGAGTTTGATTTGGTGCAGGAGCTTCGCAAGAACAAGCGCCGTCCCACCAAACATGAGGAAGTCAATCCATTTTCGGGTATGGTCTACTGTGCCGACTGCGGAAAGAAGATGTATCTGTGCCGTGCGACAAGTCTGACCGCAGATCAGGAGCATTTGAAGTGTTCCACATATTCCTCAGACAAGGACGCTTGTTCCGCACACTTCATCAGAACTGTTGTACTAAATGAGATCGTGTTGAACGAGCTGAACAAACTGCTTGTCAGGGTTAAGGAGCATGAGGACGAGTTTGTGCAGGCGGCTATGGACAATTCCGTTCAGAAGCAGTCCTCGGAGCTTACAAAAGCAAAGAAAGCCCTGAAACAGGCTGAAAAGCGTATCATTGAGCTTGACAGGCTGTTTACAAGGCTTTATGAGGACAATGTATCAGGGAAAATTTCCGATGAGCGATTTGCTGTCATGTCCGAAGGATATGAGGACGAGCAGAAGAAACTGAAGGCAAGCGTTACAGAGCTTACTGCCTATATTGAAACTGCCGAACAGAAGTCCGCCGATGTGACTGCATTCATCAGCGTGGTGCAGAAGTATGAGCGTATCACGGAGCTTACTCCTGAGATTATGCATGAGCTTATCGAGAAGATCGTTGTTCATGCTCCCGATAAGAATAGCGGTCATCGCACTCAGCAGATCGAGATTCATTATCGTTTTGATGTTGCCGTAACTACTGCCGTTGCTGACAGCATGAAGTATGACAAAAAGAGAAAGGCTGCGTAACCGCTTGGTTACGCAACCTCATCTTAAAATCTTAAATACTTCTTTATCGGCGCTCCTCTAATACGGCACATATGTCATAATCAACGGCGGCGACACCTATGTAAGGGAGTACGCCAGGAGAAACAGCGATCTGAGTCCTGTTATGGACGCTGTTAATCAGGAGTCCGTTTTCAGTGCTATCGACTGGAATAACGGCAAGAAGTTCACAGAAAACGACGCAGAAGAGAGAGATTATTTCCAAAAGTACTGCAAGCTGGTCAGCGACCACGGCAAAGACGTTTACCTGCTTGAATACACCAAAAACAGCAAACTGATCGAGTCTGTAAAGGAATACTGCGCTGAAAACGGCTATACATACTATGCTTCGGACTCCCTTGGCCTTGAGGCTCCTGGACAGGAAGCCGGCTCACAGCTTCTTGTAAAAAAACAGACAATCCCCGGAGACGCCAATCTTGATAAAAAAGTTGATATGTCGGATGCAGTCCTTATAATGCAGGCGCTTGCAAATCCAAACAAATACGGTACAAGCGGTACCGACAGTATGCATATCACATATGAGGGAGCTGCAAATGCAGACGTTGAGGGAGATAACGGCCTCACCACAAATGACGCACTTACCATACAGAAATACCTCCTTAAACTCATTGAAACGCTCCCCGTAAAATAGTAAAAAACAAGGTCTCAGACAGCTATTTAAGCCGTCTGAGACCTTTTTACACATCAGACTGTAATACTACTGCTTTATCTCGCAGCCGCCCCATTCAACAACTGTAAATCCCTTTCTTTCAAAGGCACTTAGCTGCTGAGGTTCTGTCTCGACTGCGTTATCAAGAGGAACATAAGCCATGAAGATACGGCAGATACTGTCAGGAGCCGGCGTAATATCAAGCTTTGCAGACTCGGTATAAACGTCGCCCTGGAAGGAAATGAGATTATACGCATTATGCTCCATTAAAGGCAGCCAGTAAACGATAAATTCATTCATCTCATCTTCGGTAAGCCCCATATAAGCAAGCTTTTCCTTGAGAAAGCTCTCTGTGTCACTGCCTGCCACACAGAAGCCTTTCGAGAAGTCAAAACGTGTGCGGCAGTTTACGCTGTCCCAGAAAAGATACCTGTGATTTGAACCGTCCGCTTTGTTAACGAGTTTTCCGTCGGGATACGCCGTTACGTTCCAGCCGTTGTCATACTTCGGATATGTCGTTGAAAGCTCCGACTCAGTCATTTTGAGCTCAACATGAACATCTGTTGCCTCTTCGGGATAAAGGTATATAACAGGCTTTGCAGCCACGGGTTCATACCATATCAATCTCGATCTGCCGTCATCGCTAACTACTTTGATCCAGCCGAACTGCCCGTTGTATTGTGTGAATAACCAATCGTTGTTACCTTCCTGATATCCGTATTCCAGGAGGTGCGTATTTTTGGGAATAACAGCAGCAACCTCATAGCTTTCATCAGGTCCCAGGTATAATTTGACCTCGTCAGCCTGAATATAGAACATTGCTTTGTACTCGACACTTTGATCCGGCTTAACATATCTTCTTAAATTATCTTCAAGAAGCGCCTTTCTCATAAGGACGAGATCAAATACATCAAGCTTATTGTCCTTGCAGAAGTCAGCAGCTCTCCAGCTGCCTGTCTTTTTATTTTCAGCCCCCAGCAACCACTTTTGCATGATAACAAGGTCTGATACGTTAAATGCGCCGTCGCCGTTCAGATCGCCCGAAACAACTTTTTCAACCCTTGCCTCAGGAGCTTCGTCCTGCAGGAATGAAACCACCCATGCAAGCGAAGCGTTACAGCTTACCGAAGCCTCATTTGAGGACCATGCCTCAACCGAATCCGCATAGAATCTCTCGGTAGATTCAAACTTTTTATTATTATTGATTCCGAGAGCATGTGAATAATCATCAATGCTCTCAGCTGTAGGACCGCTGACAAGAACGCCGTCGGGCGCCGAAGGCATTGTCCTGTTGATTTCATACTGCCAGTACCTGTTGGAAGGATTTTTCGCATGATATGAACCATATCCGGTAATATAGGAATAAGCCATAGGATTATTTCCGAGGAGATAGTCCATACCTCTTGCAACGCCGTTAAGGTATTCCACATCCTTTGTGATATCATAGGCATATGCCATAGCGAGCATATTACTTAGAGCACGCTCGTTGGAGTCCATCTCAAATCCGCTTCTGCGCACATTAAACGTCAAACCGTTTGGCAGACCATATCCGGGACCGTCAAAATAATACGGAATACCGTATCCTTGCTTGTATTCTGTCATCATAAAAGAATCAGCTGCTGCAAGTACAGAACTGTTCAGCGTTTTCGACTGTTCATCTGTGAGTAGCTCCTTATGCAGCATTAACGAAAGGGAACCTGCCGCCGTGGTATTTCCGCTGTTGAACAAAGTACAGGAACCGTCGCCTACATAATTCTTGCCGCCTGTTATCTTTGTCTGAACCTGAAATGCTCTTTCATAGTCTGAAAGCTCTGATAAATATTTTTCAGCATCTGGATCGTTCATCTCTTTTGCCGAGATAAAGAGCTCACAGGCTGCCCAGTATTTATCGCTGGGGACCTCATCTCCTGCGTAGATATAACCTACTTTCCACTGATTTTCAGGTTCATACAGAGATTTGCTATTTCCCGTTTCAAACGGAGAATGATCATACCAATACTTTATGCACGCATCATACGCTTCCTTAGCGCTTTCAAAGAGCTGCTTTGCATATTCTGCATCATAGGGAGCCCACAGTCTTGCGCCCTGAGCCGCACAGGCAGCATAATTCAGGGTTGCCGCAAAGGTCGGCGGTTCAACACTGTAGAACGAATAGTATTCGTTATCATAGTCAAGGCTGTTTGTATCAAAGCCGATGCCATGGAGGCTGTGATAATACATACCCTCATATTCGCCCCATACCTTATCATCATCCTTTACTTTCATCTTCGACATAAATTCAAGCTGGTATCTGCATTCGTCAAGGATATCGGGATAATCATTTCCGTTTTCAGGTATTACTACCGTGCCCGAGCCGTCACTGAACTTTTTCACGCCTGCTTCCGAACGTACAGCACGCTCGTACATATTCTGAAGAGTCCATACAGAAATGCCGTTTTCGGTCATTTTCTTTTCAAAATCCCTGCCGCTGTACCAGCCGCCTCTTGTGTCGATCTTTGCAGCCGCCGTTTTAGCAACATCGTCGTAATTCGTAATATAGTAATTAGTCCATATCTGCTGAACCAATCCTACACCGTCATTGCGCATTTTTGAATGTGCAAGTTTGCTTTTTTTGCCTGATGTTATATATCTCTCATCAATATCGACACCTGCGCGGTTCTGGTAGAAATAGTTGAGCGCATTTGTGAGCATATCATTTTCGGAGTCCTGGTATATATCGTTACTTATCCTGAACGGGAACGATCTCCATTCCTTGTCCTTGATACGTATGTAGTATTCACCCGGCTCATCAAATCCTGTGAAATCGATACTGCAAATATTATCGCCCGAATCAAAGTCCTTAGTCACGGGAGCTGTTGTACCGGTATAATAAACACTGCCATCTGCAACGCTGACGATCTCGAAATCATACCTGTCCTCAAGCTCTATAGTTTTTGCACCGTAAAGAAAATCGCCTGAATTATCGCTAAGAGTGGCGTGTTTTTCAAGATTAGTATAATATCCGAGCTGATTGACGGATATATAGTTGTTCTCAAGGCCGCTGTTTCCGCGGTTAGTATAGCCGTATGTACTGACAGGCGGATCTGTTATTTCCTCAGTCAGATCCTGTATCGACATATCATCGAACCAAAGCTCGTCACCCACGCACGCGTTGCCCTGATACTTCGTGCCTTTTGCATACTCGAACGTCCAATCTGCCGCCTCGATATCCGCAGTCGGCTTGAATATACCCTCATAAGTATGCCATTCGGTTGAAAGACGAGCAGCCGTCGGCCACGAACCGTTCATATGAGGACCCATATGCATATCATTTGTAGATCCGTCGAGCACGAAGTAATCCTCGTCGCCTCTTATATTGCCTATCTTTGAGTAAAGCTCGAAGCCGTCCCTGTTGCTTTTGACTTTAAAGCTCACCTTATACTCATGACCTTTTCTGAAGTTGAGATTCCTGTGCCTGAACTGAAGATCCCACATTTCACAGTCAGCGCCGCGCGGTTCAACGATAGAAATGTGTACAGTTCCGTCGTCAAGCACAAAGTACTGCTTTGCAGGACTTGCCTCTACAGTATGCCACGGAATGATCTTATGGTCAAAGGTAGTCTCTCCCAGGAGCTCATAAGCGGAAACGCCCAGAGGCTCTGAGATACTGACAGCAGTCGGTGCGATCATTGCAGCCGTCAGTATTGCCGCAGTGATCTTGTTATAATGTTTTTGCATGAAATACCCTCCCTCTTTTCACGTAAAACGTTACAGCCGATTTAAATAAATCAACTATACATACATTATAGCACATAGCAATAAAAATATCAATAATTCGTGAACAAAAATGTGTTATTTTAAAATTGAAATGCCGAGGTCAGTAAAACCTCGGCATTCATTTTATCCACTTTGAGTGTATCTTTTATGATATTAAACGGTTTTTCGTTTAAAAAGTGCTCATTTCAGCCCCTTTATAGAAAGACTTACAGGCTCTTGACTTTTCCGAGAAGGAATTCCTGTATCCTGAGTGCGTCATTTGAGGTTATTCCCTTGACATCTGTATCGACGTCGCCGTTTAAAGCTCCCTGCTCTGTAAGAGCCTTTTCATCAGTGCCGCCTATTCCGTATTTGTTCGGATTGGCGAGTGACTGCATTATAAGAACTGCGTCTGCCATATCGATGTCATTGTCACAGTTTGCGTCGCCCGGCTTTGTAACCTTTAATCCGGATGAAGTTGTTGTCGTAGTCGTAGTTGTAGTAGTTGTTGTAGTCGTAGTAGTTGTTGTAGTTTCGGTCTCGACGTGGTTCTCGTCAAATATCATTTTCGCATTATTGAGGAACGTATCATTAGCAGGCTTATCGACTTTTTCCCACGCTTCCTTGCTGCCGTAAAATGTAATGGTAGCAGTCGAAGTCGTATCGGCAAATGCATAACCGTCGATTTTTTCAAGCTTTCCTGATATTTTTAACTCTGTAAGCTTCTGACAGCCACAGAGAGCCATACTGTCAATGAATGTTACTCCTTTGAGCTCAACAGAAGTCAGATTATCACAGTAGAAAAATGTATTATCGCTCAGCTTTGTAACGCTTGCAGGGAAAACAGCGGAGGTTATCTTGGAATTGCGAGCAAAAGCACTGGGTGAAACATACTTTATATCTGATGGTATCTCAACCTTTCCCTCACATTTCTGTCCGTCTATGACAGCTCCGTTGACTATGACAAGGTCACTCTTTTTTCGCTCTGCTTCAAGCCAGGGAGTTCCGCTGAATGCCGCAGAGTTTATCTCTACAAGATGGTCGGGAAATTCCACAGCAGAAAGCGAAGAACAGTTCTCAAATGCACGGATACCAATTTTCTCCACACTGTCGGGAATAGTTATTGATGTAAGATCGCTGCACATACTAAACGCCCAGTTCCCTATCTCCTTGACAGTATTCGGTATCTTTACGCTTTTTACAGAGCTTATCTGAAAAGCATACATCTGTATGGCAGTAACAGGAAGTCCTTCTATCTTTTCAGGAATTTCAGCCGACGTCGCCGACATATCACATTTGTTAATCTCTATATGATCAGAGTACTTGTAGTAAGTCAGAACGCCGTCCTTTCCCATTATATATGTCTCATCAGCAAATGCTGTCAGTGATATTTGAGATCTCATTATCGGAGCAGCGCCAGATGTAACAGTTGCTGCCATAACCAATAAAGCGGCTATAAAAGCCTTTTTTCTCGTTTTCATAATAGTGTCCTCCTTTATAAATACTATCTAATTATGTGAATATTCGTTATTGCACACTGGTCGCCCGTAAGTGCAGTGTAAAGCTTCGGAACGGAGTCAGTGACCGTCGTTACACAGCATATGGACAATCCGCAGTATTCCGTGGTTATGATTATGCGTTCCTTATCTATACGGAACAACAGCTCGCAGTCCTGCCCCTCCTTGTTTTTGGCTTTCCAGTCATTCCAGTCCACAAAGCTGTCAAGCTTGCTGACGTTAACGCGGTTTTCGGAGTTGTCGTCCTCTTCCCAGCCCTCGCCGTCAAGGCGGACAACTGTAAGTTCCCTATAGTTATTTCCGCTGACCTGCCCGTCATCGGAAGTATACAGCAGAACAAAGGGACAATGCCATACAAGACGTGCTGTAGGCAGGCTGACAGAATGGAATGTCAGTTTCATGCCGTCTGTTAATTCAATTCCCTCCGATGAATCCGAGCGCCAGCCGTCGATCTGAACATTCGGAATATCACCTTGCGGAACGTTGATATATGATATTTCCTCAGCTATACGCGGTATATAGCCCTCACCTATCGTCTCCCCTGTTTTTGAAAAATCCACGTCTTCAATAACACAGTATTCGCCCGTTATTGAAAGATAAGCAAATCTCGTACTGTCGGGCAGAGCCAGTATTATCTCATGGAAGCGGAAACGGTTTGAAAGTCTGATAAGAACATGATCCTTATAACGCATAGCTTCAATATCAAAACCTATTATCTCGCCGCGCAGCATAGCTTTTGACTCGGCAGAAGCGCCTGCTGTCTCGTTTGTCTTGATCTGAAAGTTCCTTACGTCAACAGGAATTACCTTGCCGTCAGAACGTATAACTGCATACTCGTTATACAGAAGATCCCTGCGTTTGCGCTCGTCATCGTGCATCCTTGCGTCAAGGGAGTCAAAAAGCACAAAGCTCGGGATATTTTCCTGCTTTCGTTCATCGCTCATATAGCTGCACAGATGTATGTGAATAACATCATTTGTGATAAGTATACCGTCGGAGAACGTGCTCCTGTACGATTCACAGACAAGAGTTTCAATGCTTTCCACCGTACATTTTTCCTTGCTTTCCTTCATCGTATACTCGGAATCAAGGTCAATAAGATGAAGCATTATCCTTGCGTAGTAAGGGTCGAACTGTGTTCCTATGCCCTTTACGAACTCCTCGCGGACAAGCTGCTGCGGAATAGGGTCACGGTAGCTTCTTCGTGAAGTCATGGCGTCGTATGCGTCGGCAACTGCGATTATACGCGCAATATCAGGGATATCCTCCCCTTTCAGTCCCGCAGGATAACCGTGGCCGTCATAACGTTCATGGTGATAATGAGCGCCTATGCTGAGATAGGGAGACTGGCTGATACTCGAAAGTATCTGCATACCTATAACAGGGTGTGTCTTGATAGCTCCGTACTCCTCGTCGGTAAGCTTTCCTTCCTTATTGATAATGCTGTCCTTTATTCCTATTTTGCCCACATCATGAAGCAGTGCGGCAAAATACAGTTCTTCGCATTCTTTTTCGTTCTTCTTGGCAAATTTAGCTACCTTTACAGAGTATTCCGCAACTCGTCGGGAATGTCCGTGAGTGTACTTGTCCTTTGCGTCTATGGCGTTTGCAAGAGCAGTAGCAGTCTGCTTGAAGAGGAGCTGCATATTCTTCTGTTCCTTACGGACGACTTCTATCTCGTGCTTATTTGCTCTTTCTATCATATCGTTCATATCAATAAGCGCGAATACATAAAGCAGAACGACAAGTCCAACAAGCGTTATATTCGTCAGGGACAAACCGTATGTGAATATCTGTATTATCGAAGCTATCAGCGGTACTATCGAAAAAAGCAGTATGGAAAAACGCATGAGCTTTCCGATACGGTTGTAGTGCTCAATGATAACGGAAAGATCAAGTATCAGTATTATCAGCGGAAAGAGGTAGCATATCATGAAACCTGTTGCACGGTGATAACGGTTGAACTCGTCAAAATAATAGTAAAAATCCGTAAACTGCGACACAACAAGCATCAGGAATGCAAAAGCACACACATAACATGACAGTTTCAAGCGATAAGGCGTTTTTTCAATGCCTCCGTCATATTTGAACAGGTTCATAAGATAAAGCGTAAATGAACAAATAATGCCAATGATAAACGCATAAGCCATAAAATTGCTTATCCTGACCATCCAATAACCCAGTTCTGTAGTATTCCCCCTGTAAAGATAAGCCATTCTGTCAAATATGAGCATGAACATCGCACAAAGCTCCAATGAAAGCAGTATGTATTTTCGCGACGGTATCAGCATTTTGGTTATCAATACAAAAAACGCAAGCATTCCGCATATAAGGCTGAGTGCAAACATTATATTCAATTGATATTCCTTCAATACATCAATGATAGATTCCATTTATGAGATGTCCCCTTTACATCAGCAAAACAGAAAGTATATATTTGTGCAAATATAACCAAAAGTTTTGTGAGTGTACTTGATATATGTGTATTATAGCACATTTTATACATAATTACAATAGGTCGGCAAAAAAATTTACATTCCTGACAGCATAAAACTGCTTCAATCTCCCCTACTGTTTGACTGTTTTATACAAAGCGTAACATCATCTATTGTTTAATATTACAAATATAAAAAACAGAGACAAATATTAACAAAATAACAACACTTGTATTGTATAAATATGTTATTATAAAATCGTAGAGTTATTCTGTTTCATATTACGGGGAGATGAGAAAATGGCAAGTCATGCAATATACATTTCATATGTGATAACCGAGATCTTCTGTATTTTCTTTTCCATAGGAATTATTATAAAAGCCAACAAAAATGTCGGTACAGACCTTCAGATGCGTCATTTCAGAGGAATGGCACTTTTTTTCATTATATACCTTATGAGCGACAGCTGGTGGGCACTCGGTCAGAGCGAACTTGTTCCGTTCAACAGGAACCTCAACAAGCTGACGAGCGTTACCGGACTTGTGGCTATATCGCTGCTTACTCTCGGCTGGTGCATATTCGTTATCTACCGTATCGACCAGAACAAATCCAAGGATATGAAACTGCTGAAAGCCATGCATTATACCGTTGCGGCAGTTGACTGCATCATTACAGTTTCATCTGCTTTCACAGGCTATTACTTTTATATTGACGAGAACAATATCTATAAGCTCGCAAGCGGATACAATCTTCACCTTATTTTTATATTTATACAGCTTTTCGGAAGCGGTATATACTCCTTCGCACATAGCTTTTCAAATAAGCAGGTCAAGATCAAAAAGGAATACAGACTCCCCTGCTTTTTATAATAATTCCGTCTGTCGCAGCAGTACTTGAAGGAATACTTCCGCTTACCCCTATCGTTCCCCTCGGAACATTTCTTGCTATCCATCTTTCGTTCCTCGAAATACAGAACAGCGAGATCTATTCAGACGCTCTCACCGGTCTCAATAACCGCAGACGAATGGAGATCTTCCTTCAGGATATGATACACAATGCCTCTGATGACAATCCGTTCAGGATTTACATGATAGATGTTAACGATTTCAAACTGGTAAATGACAAATTCGGTCATATCGTCGGAGACAGAACTTTACAGCTGGTCGCTGACGCTCTCAGGAACGTATCGGACAGGCTTCACGGCTTCTGTGCAAGATACGGCGGTGACGAATTTGTGCTGATAACCAGCGAAAACGCTCAGGTTCAGGAATCTATCCAGCATGAAGTCAATTCTCTCAGGGAAAAATGCGCTGATCTTATCCCCACTATCTCTGTCTGTACAGGCAGTGCGGAATGCCGTTCGGGTGCTGTTACGGCAACACAGCTCATTACACAGGCGGACGAGCAGCTGTATGTTCAGAAGGAGATCTTCCACGGTAAGCGTAAGGAAAACGAAGCTGATAAATAATAAAATGGTGAGTTCCTTTATCGAACTCACCATTTTTTAGGTATAATAATCAGTTTGAGCTTTTTATCAGCAGCTTTCTCATAATACAAAGATCAAAAACATCTATCCTGTTATCCTGGCAGAGGTCGCCGTTTTTCCAGTTGGCAAGCCTGCCGCTTCCGAGCAGAAAATGCTGCATTGTCACCAGATCAGCTGCAGAAAACGCTCCGTCACCGTTCACATCACCTTTTACTTCCGCTTTTCCGCCTATTTCGTCTGCGGTAAGAGCGCATTTGTATATCTTTATATTATCAATACTTCCCTTGAAACAGCTGTCGTCGGAATAGTAGGACTTTCCGATATAGCAGCTTGTTCCCGAACCCATATCGGCTATCTGGCCGTGAGTTCCGGTAGTATGAAGAACCTCGTTCCTGTCGATATACAGTCTTGTATCGGCTCCGTTCACAACAAGTGTGTAGTTATGCCACTCAGAACCGCTTACATCGCAGATCAGTTCGGTCTCGTCACGCCATGAGTCGGTAGTTGCCGCAAATCTGAAAAGTTCCTTCGCAACACGGAAGAAAACGTACTTTTCGTCGTTCTTTCCTGCGGCAAAAGTAAAGAAATTACCTTCGGATTCAGACTTTATGTCCATGCTCACGGTATAATCGCGGCAGCCGTCAAGCATACCCGTTGGGAATTCGCCGTAGGTACCGTCATTTCCGTTAAGATAAAGTACATTTCCCTTCTGTGCGTCCTGTTTTACGGCAGCTCCGCCGTTTAGGCCGAGATTTCCAGTACTTTCCTCAAAATCAATATCCACATAAGGCTTCGGCTTTTCTGCCGAGCTCACGGGAGTTCCGAATATCTTTACCTCATAGACCGTGGGAGTATACCAGTTATTGTCGGGATTGTTCTGCAATGTGGCGTTCTGAACGTTCAGACGCACATAACGTGCTTTTCCCGAAAGCATATCGCTGTTGAAGCCATATGTCTTGTTGACTGCTTCACTGCTCTTATCCGTGTGGTCAAGGAGCTTTGTCCAGTTTATACCGTCAAGACTTCCCTCTACAGTATATGTGTAATAGCCCTCCGAGCCCTTGCAGATGTACCATGAGGTCTGTATATTTGTCAGTTCGCAGAGGCTTTCCAGGTCAACCTGTAAATAAAAAGGCCATTTCTTGTAGTCGCCGATAGCTGTGAAAGAGCTCTGATATGAGCCGTCAAAGGCTTTCGCAGAAGAATTTCCGCTCTTTGCCGCAAGGGATGAAGAACACGGTCTGTCCTGTGAGAGCAGCTCGCCCTGCTGAACAGGGAAAAGATCGCCTGTTGATGTGTTGTATTTAAAGTAAGGGCAATAATCATAAAAAGCAAATCCATTGTCAAAATAAAGCGGACAAAGGGTAGTTCCGCTTGTGGAAGAAGCTCTCAGCCAGCGGTATGCGTGCATGAGGTAATTCATGTCCTGCATATTGACTATCCAGCCCGACTGCGATGAAAACGTCGAAGTATTTCCTATGCTGCGGAGCTCGCTCCACTTCCCTTTCAGATCCCTTGTTACGCTGTATGCGCCGCTGCTGGGGTACCAGCCCGCAGCCTGCGAGGTAAAAAGGAAATAATACCCGTCCTTTTTTATAAGATTAGGAAATTCACGGTACTGATTCTCGAAAAGTGTGGTCACTACCTCGGTAACATCGCTGTAATCATCATTCATTCGGAAGATGTACATGGTAGCATTCGCTCCCTGCCCCTCTTTGTTGGCAGCTGCGATAAGGTATCCCGAACCGTCATCATCAAAGAATATAGCCATATCACGCACTTGTATGCCAAGAGGATTGTATACGTGATGAACAGTGAACTGTCCGCCCGGAGTTCCCGTGATAACAAGTGCTTTTCCGTCGCTGTAGCCGCTTGGCTTTTCCCAGTGAGCCCATACGACCACCTTGTTCTTCGCAGGGATATAGTCGATATGGACTGACTCTATCTTGCAGCTTTCAAGAGCGGAATTCTGTGAGCTGTCGGCAACATTACGCTCATTGCCGAAGCGTTTTCCGTCGCTCGAGGTAGTTTCCGCAAGGTAGATATCGTCCTTGCCTGCGTGTTTTTTCAGCGAGTAGCTGTAGTAGGTATTACCCACCTTGTAGCCGTTGGTGTCATACACAAGGCTGCTGCCCTTCTGATTGTCATAGGTGCTTAGTCCCGAAGGCAGAGCGCAGGGAGTGAGCGACTTCACAGATGAGTACATTTCCTTTCCCTTTGAATTGACGCAGAGCTGATAATAATAGGTTGTTCCAACAGCCATGTCATCGTCCTCGTAGGAATTTCCGCTGCCCTCATATACTTTGACAAAATTGCTTTCGGGATCGGTAGACCGGTAAAGCGCAAAACTGTCGGCATAAAGGGTAGTCGCCCACTGCAGCTCTGCATGATCTGCATTTTTGCCGTCTGCAATACAGAAAAGATTTCCAACAAATCCTATCTCGTCCGAAACTGCTGCAGGAGCTGCTGACACATAGTTGTTCATGTCCCTTTCAAAGCTGCTGACTGTCAGAAGCATGGCTGCACCGCAGAGGATCGCAGCAGTACGCTTAACCAATACCGATACGCTGAATATTTTTTTCATAAGTTCACTCCTTTTATGTTTTTCTGCTGTTAAGGCTATTATATCACGGCAAGCTGTTTATTGCAATATTTTGCGGTATATTTCTTTTTTCTCAGCTTATATGCTCATCAATAATGTTAAAATAAGAATTATCGTCGCATTTCTGTTGATTTGTGAACGATACTGTGATATACTATTACTATGTAAAAGAATTACTTGTCAATTTTGGAATAATTGACAAGCGGCTAATAAAAAAGCGGCTTCAGCCGCTGCAAAACACGGAGGTCATAATTATGAAACAAGCATTTGATAAGGGCTTTTTTGCCCCCCTTCCCGTACTCATCATCGGATCATATGACGAAAAAGGCACTCCTGATGCCATGAACGCAGCCTGGGGCGGTCAGGCAGGCATGACTCAGATATCCGTAAGCCTTTCAGGCTCACATAAGACAACTGCCAATATAAAGCTTAACAGGGAGTTCACCGTTGCATATGCTACAGCGGATCAGATCGCCGCCTGCGACTTCGTTGGCATTGTATCGGGCAATAACATGGAAAACAAGCTTGAAAAGTGCGGTTTTACCGTTACAAAGTCTGATAAGGTCAATGCGCCCATCATAGATCAGCTACCTGTTGCTATCGAATGCAGGGTCATAGAGATACAGGAGGAATTCAACGAGACAAGAATTGTCGCTGAGATCGTCGGTCTGAAAGCGGACGAAAATGTCATGACCGACGGCAAGGTCGATTACAGCAAGGCAGGATTTGTTATATATGATACCGTTACCAAATGCTACAGAGCTGTGGGCGAAAGTGTTGCTGCTGCACGAAGCGTTGGAAAAAAGTTTGATATTGTATAAGCTTTGACAGTAAACAGACACGTTTCGTTAAAAAGCAATTACAGGCACTTTTAATTTGAAAAAGGAGCAGTAAGATATGTTTGTCAACGGCTTTATAATGCAAAGATATGCAGAAAGCAGCTACAAAGGAATAGACGGCAGCGGTTTAAGTGAAAAAACGGGAGAGAACTGGTTCCTCAATGACGATGAAAGCTTTGAAAAATACTATGACGAAAATATAGACAAAACATTTACCGATCACGGCGAACACTCCTGGGTCGCAGCCTGCACTGATATTGAGTACATATCCAGGTATATAAATGAAGCCAAACGCCGCAATATACCGTTCAGAATTCTGCTTTGCGAATCCGAAATACCGGAGCCCGTATTTTCTGCTCCCGATGTAAGGAAGAAATTTTTGGGATATGATTACGCCTATGCAAACGGTGATAATTATTCAGCTGTATACAATGAGATACCGTTTGTATTCCCGCAGTTTACTCTGAATCAATACGGACTTTTTCAAACAAAAGAGGAAATAGACGAATATATTGCAGAAAGGGAAAAATTCAGGCTTACTCATCCTCCGCTCACACTGGAAGAGGGCGATTTCGTGGTTTTTAAGCTTTATGAAGTTTATCTGTAAAGCAATTCTTATAGTACATACAAAAACAAAACAGTCACAGGATAAAATCAATATCCTGTGACTGTCTGACTTTTTAGGCTTTATCGCATACTATATGCAATTACGGTCATGCCTTGAATATAAATCTTATGAAGTTGTACATCAGCGGGATTACCGTACTGCTGTCGTGACCGCCGCCTGGTACGGAAATGTAGATATTCTCCGTGCCGTGCTGTGTGAACAGGTCGCTGTACTGCTTCGGGAAGTCGTTTACCATATTATCGGCTGTACCACCTGCGATCATCAGCAAATACGGCGAATACGGAGGATCTATCCTCATATCGTCCTTGCTCATAACGCCTGGGTGAGTCATGAACTGATCCTTTGTTGGGAATATACCCGGGGCAGGAGCTCCGCCGCCGATATATCCGACCTTGTCACAGCACTTCATACCAATATAGAGCGACTCTCTGCCTCCCATTGAGAAGCCTGCAACTGCAGTGTTTTCACGTCCTGTCTTGACAGGATAATGAGACTCGATATACGGCATAAGGCTGTCCGGCATATCCTCCACGAAATTATCGTAACCGGGAACATCTGCCTGACCGTTGCCTGTCTGTGCAGTGTGGTTCGGATCGGTATACTGGTTCGTGAATACGATTATCATCGGTTCTGCTTCACCGCTCTTGATAAGGTTCGTGGCTATCTCACGAACGCCCATTCCGTTCACCATAGCCGACTCGTCGCCGCCGTAGCCGTGATTTACATAGAATACAGGATATTTCTTACTGCTGTCATATCCTGGAGGCAGCCATACATTTGCACCCTTTTCACGGTTTGCCTTCTTGGAGAAATATGTGATGTGCTCAAGCTTGCCCTCCGCATTTTTCAGTACATTCGAGGGTACATTCACCGTTATTTTATCGCGGATACTTGCCATGTAGTCGCCTGCCGCCTTGCTTGTGGTAGTTGTTGTTACGGGAGCTGTTGTCGTCGGGGTGGTAGTTGTGACCTTCGGTTTTGCGAACTCCCTTACCTGTGCAAGGATATACTTTGAAAGCATAACAATATCATTGACTGCAAAACTGCCGTCGCCGTCGAGATCAGCTATCTCCATGCCTATTTCAGCGGAGCTTAGCAGGGCTTTTCTTGCTGCAATGAGGTCAAAGGAGTCGATCCTCTCATCACCGTTGAAATCACCCTGTACCGATTTTACAGCCTCAGAGCTTCCTGTATCGGCTCCTGCCTTTGCAATTATCACCTCATCAATGCAGAAACTGTCCGTACCTGATTCGGTCTCAACATAGAGGATATATTCCGAGCCTTCGGGAAGCTTGTAATTTGCATTCGAGAGCTGTACATAATCGCCTGATGACTGCCCGTTTGCAATGTGGTCGTATACTGTTTTGCCTGAGGAGTCCTTGTACTGGAGCGATAGCATCATATTGCCCGAGCCCGATACTGCCGCGCTGAAGCTGTACTCCTCTCCTGCCTTGAATGCAGTATCGTCGAGAGCTTTCATAGCTCCGTGCCATGCGCTTCCCCTGTCGGAAACGGAAAGTGCGCCGCTTCCTGCGAAAGCTGTACTGCCAGTTGAAACGGAAGCGCCGCCTCTGCCCTCCCAATCATCTGTACCGCTCTCAAAAGTGTCATGGCAGTATACACCGCTCGCGTCAAACTCCTGTGCAAAAGTACCCACAGGCGGTGCAACTGCCGCAGGAAGTGCCAATGTCCCTGCTAGAACGCCAGCAAGTACTGACTTTAATGTTTTGTTTTTGCTCATGTTTGGTTCCTCCTTGAATGTCAAAAATCGTGTTAAGATGAAAAACGAATAATACATATATATAATATAACATATTGAGCAAATGTTAAACCCATTTTTCACTCCTTTTGGTGGATAAAAAGCGGTTTTCATTTATACGGAACACGTTTTTGAACAAACTGATACAAATTAGAGTCTAAAAATCAGGACAATATTCCTTTCTGTCATAAAAACAGGAGTATGTTTCATTGAACATACTCCTGTCTTATTTATGTATTCTTCTTTTGTTCAGGTTCAGCTGATTCAGTATGCACATCTGTCAAGACATTCAGTGAGCGCTTCTTTAAATGCCGCAAAGTCTATAGAATAATTCTCTGCACCTGCAGGTATCCACTCACCGTTATCAAACTCATACGAAACCGATGAGCCTGTTCCGAATTTTCCGCTTGGCAATAAGGGCGTTCCGAAATTTTCACGTTCAAATATGCCGAAAGAATCTCGTCTTATTTTTCCTTCATTCGTCTTATATATCCTTACAATACTATATGATTCTACGATAGAACAAATGCCATATAGAGGTTCTTCAATCTCCGGCATGATCATAGGTGTAAATATATCAGCTGCAAAATCGTCGAGCACATCGTTGTCATGCGTCTTATATGACGCAATTGTTTCCCATTCATCTTTATTTATTTTATGGGAAATAACTACCTGCGGCTTGGTTGTATCGTAATTATCCTCAAAGTATTCGGAGATGGTCGTTATCGGAACATCACTCTCTGTAGGCTTGGCATTTTCGGTCGTTGCCTGCTGAGTGTTTTTCTCCTGATGTTCGGTAGTCAAAGGGACTTCCTCGCGCTTTCCTTCTTCCTTTTTATCTTCCTCTTTATTTTCAGATGTTTTTTCTTCCGGGATCGGATCATTCAGTTCATTGAGCTTTGCCTCGAAGATCGAGCCGTCTATATAGTAGCATCGGGAGCCTCCGGGAACCCGTCCTTTTACGGGATCCACAACATGGTCTTCTCTCTCTACAAGGCCTGTACCAGAGATCAAATAGCTTTCGCTTCTGAGCTCAACGCCGTTGGCTCTGTAAGATTTTTCAACTCTGTAATCAGAGATATTGCTGTGCCTGAACTCCTCGTCAGCTGCTATCGGGTGGATCAATGCCGGAAAATCATTGAGGATGAAATTCTCAAGACGCCCGCTGTTCTGAGCATTGGTCGTGATGATCTCTTTTCCGTCTTTATCAAGTATCCGTACAGTCGTTTCCATTTGGCCATACTTATACGGGAACATGATATAGCTGAAATCCTCGGAGAAATCCGAGCCCGCACACTCGTATACCCTGCCTGAAACGTCAACAAATTCAGCTCCGCCGCCCTGATAAATGTAGAGTCTTCCGTTTTTCTCGCTGTTCAGCACAAAATCGCATACAAAGCTGTCGCGCTGAGCACTTTTTTCCGTCCATTCACAGCTCTTCATAAGCAGCTGCATCATTTTTTTCTGGATATCACTGAGCTGCGACACCGACTCATAAGTAGGCCAGTAAACGAAATCCGATACGTCTTCGTCGAAATCCACACCGTTATAGGGAGCTCCGCTTTCAATGATATCGGCTATGCTGTTTATGAGTTCAAGGCTGTTGCATTCATAAAATGTCTTTTTCCATTTATCCCCGATCAGAACAGCATATTCGATTATATTATCGTCGCAGATACGCAGAGAATAATTTACCGATGTAAAGTTAAGGCGCTCAGCCAGCGGCGACCACGAACCGCCGTTATCATAATGAACAAATCTGTCGTAATTATCAGCGATCTCCCATTCCTTAACGGAATCGAACACTTCCTTTATGCTTTCGCGCATGGAATTTTTCAGCATGACGCGCGGATACTTTAGATCATAGTCGTCACACAGAAGCGCTGAGAATGGATCGGTCTCCACTATTCTGACGGGCTTCCTTGCAGAAGTCGTGACCATAGTGTTTGAAGATGTTATTTCGCTGACCTCAGTGGTTGTTTCGTTGTCCTTTTCGTTTTCATTCAAAGGCTTGTTCTTGTGGAGCAGATATCCCGTAGCGCTTATGCCTGTTACCAGTATGACCGCTGCAGCAATTGAACTTACCATTCGAATCATACGGCCTGAGGTCCTGATACGCTCCGTACCGCTTTCAACTTCTGTATATCCGTCATCGCTATTTTTATTAGCTTTGCTGGTGTTCGGCTTTATCACTGAAAAAAGGTTCCTGAATAAAGAATGTCTCATTTTCTTCTCCTCCTCATACTGAGCTATGCGGCGGTGTACATTCTCTATCATCTCTTCATGTTTCAGCATAATCAAAACCCTCCGTTTCAAGTTGTGATTTAAGTGATTTCCGAGCACGATAAAGTATGGATTCAAGGCTGCGGAGACTCTTGTTCATGATTTTTGCTGCCTCTTTATTGCTGAATCCTTCAAAATAGATGAGCCATAACACCTGCTGATATTTGGGCTGAAGCTTTCGCATTGCCTTATGTATGGTGATCTGCTGTTCTTTCCTGATATATGCTTCTTCAACAGCATTTTCATCATCCGTCATCTCAGGGGCGTCTTCTAACGAAATACAGGCTTTTTTTGAATATTTGCGTAGATGGTCTACCGCAATATTCCTTCCTATCGCATAGAGCCAAGTCTTGAAAGAGCTTTTTTCTTTAAACTTCGGCTTTTTAGTTCCGAGCAGTACAAAAGTATCTTCCGTAAGCTCTTCGGCTGTCTGAATATTCCCTACTATGCTTGTCAGGTACAGTATCAGACCGTCGCTGTATTCTATTATTATCTCATCCAATCCGTGTACATCACCATTGTCACGAAAACGGCGGTAGCTACTTGCACCGTTATCCATAGACCTGCTCCTTTCCGAAAGCTTTTCCCGAGCTTTCACTTATTAGACGTCATCAGAAGGAAAAACTACGCGCTTTATTCTGCTTTTTTCGGAGGTTTTTAAAACTTTGTGCAATACGCTGTGGTATGAACCGCTTTTTTGTTGTATTCCCACATTTTTAGTATTGCATTAATCAAAAGTTACTAAACTAATTTTATCACAGAACAGCTTTAAATTCAAGATATACCGTCAAAAAATCACCTCATGCCGTCATTTTTCCGGACTGATGACCGAAAACTTCACATCTGTCTCATCGTTCCCATAGGAGCTGAGAATGAAAAACAGGCTCTCCAGATCAGACACAAAAATCTCAACTTCAAAAAAGGTAATTATAACCAAAAACTAAACGGCGATTTGTACAGCCACTATAAGTATAATGTCATTATGTCTAAAATCAAAATAGTCACAGGATTCAGAATGATCTTGTGACTATTTTAATTTATATAAAGTAAATTTTTGTAATTTGATCAGCCTAAAAAGATTGGCGTTTAACGGAGAAAATAAATTTATTCTCATAAGACATTAGTAATCATAATGTCTTATCTCCTGCTTCTGAAACCAATTTTTCAGCGTCATCGGCTGACATAGGACGTCCCCATATAAAGCCCTGTATATAGTCGCAGCCGATACTGCGGAGCGTTTCGATCTGCTCCTGTTCCTCAACGCCCTCTGAAATTACGCTGAGTCCCATAATATGCCCCATTGATATCATCGCTGCTACGTATTGCTTTGAGGACTCATTTGAATTGATCCTGTCGATGAATGATTTGTCTATCTTCAGCAGGTTTACAGGGATCTTGCTGAGGTAACTAAGGGAAGAATAGCCTGTTCCGAAATCGTCCAGTGCAAATCTTACCCCCATACATCTGAGTTGATTTATGCATTGCAGGGCTTTTTCTGCCGAATCTATAAATATTGACTCTGTTATCTCTATCTCGAGCTGCCATGGAGAGAAACCGCTGTTTCTAATCAGCTCGGATATCTCGTTAACGAAGCCGTTTTTCATAAGGTGTCTCACAGATGCGTTTATACTCAGTGTCAGCTCAAGACCTGTCTTTTTTACGAGCTTGCTGAAACATTCAGCCGCCTTTCTGAAAACCATACCGTCTACCTTGTCTATAAGACCGACTTTTTCTGCGACAGGTATGAATTCTCCCGGAGATATCAGGCTGCCGTCTGCGTCCTTCATACGCGCAAGTGCTTCAAAACCGCGGAGTCTGTGCTCCATGTCATACTGCGGCTGCAAATTGAAGAATATGGTTTCATTTTCAAGTGCCGCCCTTATCTTGTTCTCGATTTCGAGCATATGAACGTTTTTGAGGATCTCAGAGGAAAATCTGAGTATATGGTCGCTGCTGTGAGCTTTCTTTATCTCATTCATGGCTGCATCGGCATGGGAGATAAGGGAATCTGCAGTGTCTGCGTCCGCAGGATACTCTGCATAACCGAAGCTTGCGGTGATGTAAAGATCACAGCCGTCAACAGTAAAAGGCTTATTCAGCGCGTCGGCGTATCTCCCGATAATTTCTCTCAGTTCATTTTCTGAGCTGTATCCGCTGACAACAAGAAGGAACTCATCGCCGTTTATACGGGTGATATACTGCCTGATATCCGAGCTTTCTTCTTCCGATATAGCCTTCCAGCACTGCGAAACTCCGATAAGCACCTGATTTCCTGCCTCCTGACCAAGGGAATCATTAATGCTTTTGAAGTGGTTTAGGTCGATCGAGACCGCCGTGAACCTGTTATTGCACTCAATAAGCTGTGAAATATAATCAGTGCAGGCAAAACGGTTCGGAAGCCCTGTCAGTGCGTCGGTATAGCTCATGTATTCGAGTCGCTTGATGATCTTATATCGGGCAATATGCGAAGAAATGAAAAATGTAGTAAATTCAAGTGTTTCCTTGATGCGCATGGTATCATCGGTATCGAAATTGGTAGCCCAGATGAAGCCGAGTATCTCATGCCCCTGGCGCAGAGGAAACAGTACAACGCTTCTGACTCCTGCTTCAATTAGTGTGAGATACCAGGGATTATTGACACGGCTGTAATATTCCATATCATTCTTATCCTGAATAATGACACAGTCGTTTTCGGTGCCTATCATATCTATCCAGGAAGCCGCGATATTATAGTATCCTTCAAATTCCGTAACACGTTTCAGTCTACTGTTTTCCCTGAAATCTGTGGCAAGGATAGAATAATCTTTTTTAGCAGTATCCAGCAGCAGGACTGTGCAGCACTCTGCTTTGCAGATCTGTCGAATCTCCGCAATAACACCTTCCATGGCGTCCTTGAGGTTGTTGGCTTTGTGCAGCTTGATACAGGTCTTGAGTACGTCGTTGGAAGTACGGGCCGTTTTGTCTGTATCAAGAACGATATTGGCGTTCTCGCTTGGGATGGCGATATAGACACAGTAGCAGACATTGCCGTTTTCGCAGTCAAGTGGAATACTGTAAATGTCGAACCAGATATCCACATTATCCATATGAGTATATGTATGGACAGGAACTTTCTTTACTGCAGCTTTGAAGCATACCTCTTCAAAGCTGCGGTTTTTCGGGAAATATTTATTATAAAGCGAACCGGGGATAAACTTGGAGCCGACATCTTCCGAAACATAGAAATCATCATTATCGAAACGCATTTCGACCATTTCGACGTACTTTTTGTTTCCTGCGGTAAGACGTATCTCGCCATATCCGCCGTCAGGCTTTTTTTCAACAGATACAATACAGGCAGGTGCATGAAAACTATTGGCAAGATCCTGAAAATTCATAGCTGCTCCTTTCTGTTATAATTATTAACATCTCTGATAAATATGTCTGAATATGATAAATACCTATCGAAGTGCCAATTCTATTCAATATGTTATCGAACATATATGATTGTAAGTTAGCTCATAATATTAAAATCAATTCTACATTTACATAATAACATATTCCTCTTTTGTATACATTATTATTTTGTTAATAATCACCTATTACATTAATCTTTTGTAGCTTTAAACAATGCAAAGCACTGCCGTTTGTTAAAAATGTGCAAAAAAGCTGCCGGTAATGACACAAGGCACTTCATAGAATCACTCTGTTAAAAGAATTGGACTTGTTATCTATTGTTTTTTTTATTATTTTATAGTATAATGATATCTGTAATACTATCTAATAAACCAAAATTTATTATAAAATCGCCATCAGACAAGCTAAAAGCTTGCTGGATTTATGTGTAAATATCTTTTTGAGGAGGACAGAAGTTATGAAAGAATTCTATATAAACAATGACGGCATTCGCCTTCATGCCAAGCTCGATCGCCCTGATAATACTTCAAAAGGACCGCTTTGTATACTGATACACGGTTTTACGGGACATATGGAGGAAGAGCATATCATTGCTGCACAGAAAGCAATGAATGATGCAGGCGTTTCAGTTCTTCGGGTTGAAATGTACGGACACGGGAAAAGCGACGGTACTTTCAAAGAACACACACTTTACAAATGGGTGACGAATGCCCTTGCAACAGTTGCATATGCGAAAGAACTGGATTTTGTAACCGATCTTTATATGTGCGGTCATTCTCAGGGAGGACTTCTTACCATGATTATAGCAGGTATGTGTGCTGATGACCTCAGAGCTATACTGCCATTATCCCCTGCATGGATGATACCTGAGAATGCAAGAGAAGGTATTGTACTCGGAAATCCATTTGATCCTGAGCATATACCCGATAAGTTAGCCAGTGAGAGCTGGGAGATATCGGGAGATTATATACGTACAGCTCAGACTATTCATGTTGAAGATTCAATATCGAGATATAAGGGCAAAGTTTTCATAGTTCACGGTGACGGAGACCTTACAGTACCGTACTCATATGCTGAGAAAGCTGCAACGCTTTATAACGATGCAGTTCTTGTTCCGATACACGGCGCAGACCACTGTTTTACAGGTCATCTTGATGAACTTGCTTATTCTATAAAAGAATTCTTACTTAAACTTTGAACATGAGTAGCAATGCAAAATTTTACATATGCAAGAAACGATTAAAACAATCGGAACAATTAACTGGGAACTCAACGAACCTAACCGAGTTCTCATGAGCCAAATTATGGTATCAGGTTAAACGCATCTATTTTCTTCTGTAGTTACGATATGATTATTTGAATAGTTTTAAGTTATAGATTTATAACTTGCACGTAATTAACCCACCCACTTTGTACATACTTTCAAAACTGAGCAAGTTTTTATACTAAAACGTCAATAAAAAAGCATCGGTTATCTGAGCCGATGCTTTTTTATTCATCTTTTATATTACTTATCAATCTGCAATGATGTAATAAGCTTGAGAAGATATTTCTGAATAGTGACTGCGTCCTCATTTGTCATGCCGTCTTTTCCGATAACGTCTGCATTTAAAGCTCCCTGCTGCGTAATGTGATGCTCGTCAGATCCTGTAACGCCGAACTTATTCGGATTTGCAAGAGCCTGCATGATAAGCACTGCGTCGCCCATATCGACCTGAGCATCACAGTTCGCATCTCCCGCCATTATCACACTGGTCTCAGAAGTAGCTGCAGTAGCAGTCGTTGCTGTTGAAGTTGTAGTTGCCGTCGTTACAGGAGCATCTTCATCATTTCCCATATTATTTTCAAAAAACGAAAGCATCCAAGCAAATGCAGCCTGCCATTGAGGCGTTACCGAATTGCAGGTCCATGCCTCAACCGAATCGGCATAAAGCTGCTGATCGGGTATCTCTCCTAAGTGCATACCGAGTCCCTTGACCAAATCATCTCCTACGCCATCAGGGCAGCCTGAAAGTCCTGTAGGACCGCCGACTATTACTCCGTTCGGAGCTTTCGGATATCTGCTGTCGAGCTCATTCAGCCAGAAACAGCTGCTCGGGTTATTGGTATGATATGTGCCATAACCTGTCACATATGATATACCGAGACCGTTTCTTCCGAAAAAATAGTCAAGCGCATAACCGGCGTATTCCCTGTACTTAACATCACCTGTTGCATCGTAGGCGTATGCCATAACTACAGCATTATTGACAATGGAGGAGTTCGAACCGTATTCATAAGTATCCCATCTGTCCGCAGGGTAAGAGTACTGATCAAGACCAAAGCCGCACTGCACCTGTCTGTACGGTATATCCATAGCATTGGCGTATTCGTTATCCTTTACATCGTTTGCAGCGGCAGCCACGAAATTATCGGCTGACTTACCAATATTTACGTTTATCAGCTTTCTGTCATCTTCTGATATCTTATCACTCAGGTACAATGATAAAGTACCAAAGTCATATGTATCGGTTTCACAGAATGCCTTGAAGCCGTCTTCGGGATAGGGCATGAATATAACATCACTTAAGTCGGGAACACATTCCGTAAGGCTCAGATCGGGATTGAAAGAAATGAGTTGATCATAGTACTCCTTATCGCCTGTAGTTGCAAAAAGCTCACAGGCTGCCCAGTATGCCTCATCATTTATATTGTAATCACCAATACTTGTATCATACAGATCAAAGCTGTTACACCCAAGATGCGATGCAAAGTTTTTATCTCTTATCGACCTGTCTGTCCACTCTTTTTCATGTCTCTTTACTGCCTTCCATGACGACTCCGCCTGTTTCAGGCACTCAGCAGCAAAATCAGGATCTTCTTTCTCCCAAAGTCGTGCAGCTTGTGCGGCACAGGCTATCATGTCAAATGTTGCAGCATAAGTCGGAGGATCAACTATCCTTTTCAATGAGCCTTTATCGGCAATGAGTCCCAGATCAACAGGTTTATAACTTTTCATGTACTTGACTCCGTGATAAACCATGTCGGAATAATCCTCGCCCCATATGCTGTCCGTTTCCGGATCAACTACCATATCCAGCATAAATTCAAGCTCGTATCTTGCTTCCTCAAGGATATCTGACATACTTCCGCCTGCCGTTTTATATCCTTTTTTATCGGAAAGCTCATACATATTCTGCAAAAGCCATACTGCATTTGCTCCTGCAATAACATTTTAACTGCAATTATCGTCGGTATACCAGCCGCCTGCAGCGTCCTTTAATATCTCTTTCTCGTCAAAAACGCCCCAATTTGAACAGATGTATGCCTCGTCCTTTGCATGAAGAGCATCATGTGCGAGCTTAGCCCTGTTCTCTTCAGAAGGCTCGGAAACGATTTTTTTCTCATCTAAGTCAATATCTGAATGCTGCAAATAGAAGAAATTCAACGCGTCTCTTAATATGTTGCCGTAGATCTTATTTCCGACCGTAAATTCATGGCTTATATAACGCTTATAAACTTCATCAGTATACGGATTGGTGTAAACATTTTCCTCATCATCGACAACAATGGTGTATTTACCCGGCTTTTTCACAGACGAGAAGTCAAGCTTATGGAAGTAACCCAAGCCGGCTTCATTATCCATGCCTACAGGCTTTGTCCTGCCTCTATAGACCTCTTCTTCCTTTTCGTTGAGCACTCTGAAATCCATAGCGTCCCTGTCGGAATCCGTTTCATAAGTAGCAATCTTCACCGAGTCGGGATAATAGCCCACCTGGTTAAGACGTACATCGCTCCTCGGCACTGCATAGCAAAAATCTTGCGGGTAGCTCCATGCACAGAAAGAGTCGTTGTTTTCTTCACAGGTCAGGCATTCTATGACCATATCGTCAAACCATAACTCGTCGTATGACTGTGCATTTCCCTGATAATTAGTGCCTTTTGCATAATCAAATGCCCATTCGACACCCTCGAGATCCTCTGTAGGCATGAATATTCCCTCGAATGTCTGCCATTCATTCGAGAGATTTGCGGCAGCACCAGCCCATCTTCCTCCCATATGAGGTCCCATGTGCATATCTTTTGTCTGCCCGTCAAGCGTGAAATATATATCGCCGTTCCGACTGTCTCCGATCTGTGAGCAAAGTTCAAGACCATCCCTATTGCTCTTTGCCTTAAAGCTTACCCTGTACTCATGCCCCGCTTTTAACCTCAGATTCTTGTGCTTGAACTGGAGGTCCCATTTTTCATTATCAGCGCCCTGAGGTACATATATAGTAATGTGAAAAGCTCCGTCCTCAATGTCAAAGGCCTGCTTAGCAGGATATGCCGCACAGGTACGCCACGGCAAAGATTTTTTCTCGAATGTGCTCTCACCGATAACGGAGACAACTCCTGCGTTCATTGGCTCGGCAGCTGAAGCTGTTGACGAAGCTGCCATAGCCAGCGACATGATCCCTGCGGCAAGCTTGCTTGCTTTTTTATGCATATGGAACCCTCCCTTTATTTATTGAAGCATTTGCATATGCTTTCTCTTTATCAGAATTATAACATACAAAAGAAGAGCAGTCAATATCTGCTTTTATTATGACTGCACAGCAGACGAAGGAGCTTCATGGTAAGCTGTATTCTGAAAAAACTGAGAACATAATTTCACGATCTGCTTGACTTTCTCAAATTTGTATGCTATACTAATCTCGAACAATGATATTAGTGGAGGACATATGGAACAGCTTATTAAAATCCTGACAGATCCTGTATCAAACAGGCTCATTCAGCTGATACGGAAAAACCAAAAAATGACTGTAGCTGAAATACTTGCTGCCACGCCCGATATTCCGCGGGCAACCGTTTACCGAAGGATCGAGAAAATGACTGCGGCGGAAGTGATAGAGGTCGTCGAAACACACAAGGTTCGCGGCCAGAACGAAAAAATATATGCTGTCAAAAATATCTATATTTCATCAGGTGAAAGCAATGCCGACGGTATGAAGATCATGACGGCGGCATTTATCCGGATGTTCAATCTTTGCAGCGAATACTTCAAACGTCCTGATGCAGATGTTGAAAGAGACAAGCTCTTTATACTAAACTATGCAATTGCACTTTCAGACCGTGACTTTTCCGATATGGCAACTGAACTGTACGCTGTTTTGGACAGATACCAGAATAAAAGCATTACAAAAGATGCAAAAACCCGGAACCTGTATTTGATGTCATTACCGACAGGAGGAGAATCTGATGAGCCGAAAAAATGATATCCTGAATTGCTACTCCGAAAAAGGAATTTGTTTGTGTAATACAGTTGAAATCAACGGTATACGGCAGTATATCCAGATCAGGGGCGCAAAAAGAAATTCTCCGCTGATGCTGTTTCTGCACGGAGGTCCCGGCGGTTCTATGGCAGGACTGTGTCACATTATGCAATCTGAGTGGGAAAAGGCCTTCACAATTGTCAACTGGGATCAGCGAAACACCTGCAAAACCTATCTTGCGAACAAGAAAAATGCAGCGGTCATTGCACGATCCGGAAGCATTGCTGACTACATGGCAGATATTGATGATGTGATCGACTATCTTCACACGGTCTATGATTTTGAGAAGATAATTCTTGCAGGATTTTCGTGGGGCAGCCTGATCGGTGCTGAGTATGCTAAAACGCACGGTGAGCGAGTATCTCACTACATCGGAATCGGACAGCATATCCATTATTTTGACGGGCTGCGCTACTCCTGCGAATGGCTGAAGGAGACTGCAAAGGGCTCTGCTTCGGATATAGAAAAAATACAGCGTTTCCTTGACAGCATATCACAGTCTCCTGTGATGAATGCAGCATTCCTGAGATCATTAAAAGTCTTTTCTATGCTCGGTGCAAAATATATCGCCAAGGATGGAAGAACGTTTCCGCTGAAAGCGCTTTTGACCTCGCCTTTTTTGAATCTATCCGAAAAGATGTCCATGCTCCGTTCAGACCCTAAGCTTTTTACCGGAACTTGCCACACCCTCATGACCCATGATTTCAGAAACGATCTTCATTTTGATATGCCCGTTATATTTGTAAGCGGTGATGAGGATTTTATATGCCCGAATAAGCTTCTGGAGCGATGTTTCGATGAAATTTCAGCGCCTGTAAAGAAAATTGTTGTGATACCGAAAGCAACACATCTATGCTTTTATGATCAGCCTGCGGCATTTCTTAAAGAAATTGTCGGATTTATAAATAAAGCTCAGTAGTTAGCGGCTATAAAGCACTTCATATCGCGCATTCATTGCATTTATGTCATAAAACATTTCAAAAGCAGAAATTCCATGTGTGTGAAACATTTTTTATGTCAACAGACCCTGGTCTATTGAAAGGCTTTATCTGTATATAAAACAAAAAAGAAATGATTTACAATGCGAAAAGAATGTGTTATAATAGATATTACGTTAATATATCAAAGGAGAGACAATTATGAAAAAAAGAATTATTACAGCAGCTGCATTATCCAGCATTCTGTGCCTTACATCCTGTGGACACGACAGTAACGGGAAAGATGACTTAAAAAACCCTTCATTGACAACAACTTCGACTACTTCTGTCAGCACTACAACAGAACCTCAGACCACAACCACTGCAGCAACAACTGAGGCTGTTCAGCCTACTGCTCCATCAGCAGACTATTCTCCTGCTGATCTTGCCGGTGAATGGGTAGAGACAGATGCATTCAACAACATTCTTACAGTCAATGACGATGGAAGCTTCTCGCTTAAATATGCCGGCGGAGGAACGCGCTTTGGCAAGATCAAAGTTGAATCGGAAGAGAAACCTGACGGCTCTTTCACATACCAATACTCATTCTATGAGGACAATGGCACGGTATGGGCAGGTTTTATATGCCCTGAAAAGCCTTTCAATGAGATATACTCCGAAGCCGAGGGAGGAATGTCCTTTGTACGAAATGACAGCAATGTTCCTCTCGCTCCCACAATTCCGGAAGCCAAAGACCTCAGGGATGCACTTGCTTTCGCCGACAAAATAATGTGCGGAGTTGGCGTTGCTACTGATAGCAATACTGAATACACGACCGATGACGGAACCGTATATCATAAATCAGTTGATAATATCTATAAAACAACTTCTGATGTCCGCAATTACCTTTACCACTACATGACAGAACAGTTCATCAGCAGCAACTATGATTTCATTTTAGGAACGGAACACCCCAAGTGCATAGATATTGAAGGCGCACTATATATCGAATATCGTCCTATCGGCGGCAGATATTGCTTTGAAGACACGGATCCAACAATTGACAAAACTGATAACGGCTACTCGATAAACATCAAAAACAATGATTACGGTGCAGAGGAAACTGTAGTTATCGACGCTGTGAAGGAAGATGGATGCTGGAAGATAAACGAGGTACATGACTCATTCTAAGCAATCAAACCGCACATAAAACGTGTTTTTTGAGTAAGCCATATTAAGGCTTGCCTCTGAAATAATGTTTGACCACTCTGACTTCATTCGTAACTTAATGTTGTATAAAAAAATCTCGATTTATCATACAAAGCCGGCTCCGTATGTGCGGTACGCATAGAGAAGTATTTGTGAGAATTTATTGAGGAAAACCCTTTTGAAAAAGGGTTCTTCATCAAACTCCTTTCCTAAAACTTCCAGCTTAAATTTTTCCAAACAGGACGCCCAACGAAAACTAACGCCC